>PAVV01000029.1 GCA_002713185.1 Methanobacteriota archaeon
ATCCATAAAAGAGAAGCTAAGGAACTCGAGTGGATAATCAGTAAGGGACGGATGGGGTCGGACTGGATTCCAGAAGATTTAGAGATTGGTGAAGCAATAATAGTTCACGAGTCACAGGGAGATACTTCTGCTTCAGATACCCAGGAAGCCATACTCAATATGATAGAGAAAGGAATCGACCTACTACTTTATTCTGGAGGGGATGGAACTACCAGAGACGTAGTTGCCGCTTTAGGAAAAGCAGGAAGTCCCGACCTCCCAATAATCGGGATTCCATCCGGGGTTAAGATGCATTCAGGATGCTTCGCCAGCTCCCCTAAAGCCGCCGCCGAGGTCTTATCGGCTTGGATTCAGGGCGACCTTCTTGTCTCGAGCACAGAGGTGCTTGATCTGGATGAGGATCTATACCGAGAAGGAAAGTGGGTTGTAAGGCTCTATGCCGANGCGTTTTCACCAAGCTCACCTAGGTGGATGCAAGGCTCCAAGGAGCTTATTCAGACTGAATCNGAGGACGAAATACTCGCAGGCCTCTCAGATCATATTTCNGAATCATTCGTTTCCGAAGATAGAATGATTGTCTGGGGNTCTGGGGGGACNCTCAGAANCATCGGNGGGCAAATCGGATTCGAGCTGACAACCTTGGGGATCGACGTTACTCTAGGAAAAAAGCAAGTAGGAACTGATCTGGATGAGTCTGGGATACTCCGATTGTTGCAATCTCATTCGGGTCCAAGAACACTACTACTTTCACCAATGGGGGGTCAAGGTTTCCTCATTGGAAGGGGAAATTTACAACTTTCCCCCCCAGTANTAAGGGAAGTNGGATCGGAAAACGTACTTGGCGTAGTTACTCCCGCCAAACTACTNTCTGTTAGGACTTTGAGAATAGAAACGGGAGACGATGAACTAGANACTGAATTTGAATCCAAGAAGTACATGAAGATTTTACAGGGATACAGGACAACTAGGATCCTGCCCGTCTCAGTAGACTAGATCTCCATTCCCGAGGATGCCATTAGGAGTCCTAGAAATGGTGGGCTAGGCCTATCGGGCCTAGACTTGAACTCCGGGTGATACTGAGTGCCTACGTAGTATGGGTGCCCTTCCAGTTCCATGATTTCGCATCTCTTGCCCGTCTCATCCTTACCTACGAAAACCAACCCAGCTTCTTCTATTTCCTTGATNAGTTCGGGATTTACCTCATATCTATGCCGATGACGCTCATCCACGTGACCGCTCCCTCCGTACAACCGCCTAATCTTGCAATCCTCAACCAGGAANGGGGTCGGTTTTGCACCCAGTCTCATTGTTCCNCCCATGTGGGTCTTNGAAATTTCAGGCATGAAAATCACTGCCTGATGCCTTGCCTCTTCCTCGAATTCAGTTGAATTGGCCCCTTCTAGCCCTAGGACGTTTCTGCAGAATTCGATCGTTGCGACCTGAAGTCCTAGACAAACTCCTAGATACGGGACCTTGTTTAGCCTAGCATATTCTGCTGCCTTAATCTTCCCCTCTATNCCCCTTATCCCGAATCCTCCAGGAACTAGAATCCCGTCTGCCTCTCTAAGCAGTTTCCATGCTGACTCGTAGGACTCTGGATCNGTATTCTTCGCATCATCATCTAAATCTGACGATTCAATCCAGTCAATGACGAGTTTTCTATCGACCTTGAATGATGCATGCTGGAGAGCCTTGATAACGCTNAGGTATGAATCTGCAAGATCCGTATATTTGCCCGCNACAGCAATATGCACCTCTTCCGCNTNATCCAATGAGTCTACGTGATCCGCCAAATCTTTCCAGTCNTCCAGTACCTTCCTATTCTGAGCCAGNTCGAAACCGAATCTCTCGGAGAGCATTTTNGTAACTCCTTGTTCTTCCAGCATAATAGGAACTTGGTAGATGTTCGAAACATCATGCGCCGACACTACTGCTTCAGGTGTGACATGACAGAATGCGGAAATCTTCTCTCGTGTCTCATCTACCAAGGGATTCTTGGATCTGCAAACTAGCATATGTGGATTTATTCCCAGACCTCTTAGCTCCTTCACGGTATGCTGCGTTGGTTTCGTCTTCTGCTCCCCTACTGGCCCCATAACGGGAATTAGACTTACATGAACGAAGCAAACATTTTCCTGACCAACTCTGAACTGGAACTGGCGCAAGGCTTCCACAAAGGGTGCACTTTCGATATCCCCTACGGTACCACCAAGCTCAATTACACAGGCATCGGGCTCNTTCCCGTTTCCATCACTAGGCGTATGTGCAACTCTTTCGATCCAGTCTTGAATCTCATTCGTAATGTGCGGAATAACTTGGACAGTCTTTCCTAGATAGTCCCCCTTCCTCTCCTTCTGAATTACGTTGTCATACACCTTCCCTGTAGTGATGTTATTTTCTCTCTTTAGGCAAACGTCTAGGAATCTCTCGTAGTTGCCCAAGTCTAAATCAACTTCTCCACCATCATCCAGAACGAAAACTTCGCCATGTTCGAAGGGTGACATGGTCCCAGCATCACTATTCAGATAGGGATCAATTTTCACTGCGGTTACTCTCAGTCCAGCGCTTTTCAGAAGAACGCCTATGCTACTGGCAGTTACTCCCTTACCTAGTCCCGATAGGACTCCGCCCGTCACAATGACATACTTCATGACATCAACGGGGTCAGAATCCACAGACCCTCGCCTATGAACATTGGCAATTTTTCCCTGCTTTGACCTTCTTTAATTTCAAGTATCGCCAGAATTAGGGTCGGACATGTCGGACNTACCCGGGACCAGAATCTTGGTTACCGGCGCTCTAGGTCAGATTGGAACAGAATTGGTTGAGGAACTTAGGCAGAAATTTGGCAACGAAAAAGTAATTTCATCAGATATCCGCTACCAAGAGGGCCACGCTTCTACTNCCCAAGGGCCATTTATGACGCTCGATGTNTTGGACACAGACTCGCTTATCAGGGCGTGCCGGCAAAACGAGATAGGTACAATTTATCACTTAGCAGCAATACTTTCAGCAACTGGGGAAATGAATCCAGAACTATGCAGGAAAGTCAATGTAGGGGGGACAATTTCTGTTCTTGAAGCNGCAAAGGAATGCTCATTGAGAGTTTACTCGCCATCCTCAATTGCAGTTTTCGGCCCCGATTCTCCGAAACATGCCCCGCAAGATGCAGATCTAAACCCAACTACAGTCTATGGGGAAACCAAGGTCACAGGAGAAGCTCTNGCTCGAGAATACCTTTCAGAGTTCGGNATAGATACAAGGGGGATCCGCTATCCCGGTCTAATTTCNTACAAAGCACCAGCAGGAGGGGGTACGACAGACTATGCAGTNGAGATTTTCCACGCCGCTCTNAATTCTGGTCACTACGAGTGCTTCGTGCGTCCCGATACTCGCCTTCCAATGCTTTACATGGAAGATGCAATCAATGCAACGATATCCCTAATGGAAGCTCCCGATGAATCACTGGGGAGTTTCAGATCTGGTTACAATATTCCATGCATATCTTTCACAGCACAGGAACTAGCAGACGCGATTTCAGATAGAGTAGAGGGCTTCACATGCGATTTCGTACCAGACATTAGACAGGATTACGCCGATTCATGGCCTAATTCAGTAGATGGCGAGGTAGCGACAAAGGAATGGGGATGGGCTCCAGATTTCGACCTTGAACTAATCGTCGACTCAATGCTGACAGGAATTTCCCAGAGCTAGTCTTCTAGTTCCTCCTCTCCCCAATCCGGCGTGCTTGGGTCAGTTCTCGCCCAAAGGACATCATCAATTCTCAGAACTGTAATTGCAGCTTCAGTAGCACCTGACAGAGAGTGCCTGGTTACGAATTCAGGATCCAAAACCCCGATNGTTCTCATNTCAGNGTTTTCACCAGTCATGATGTCNAATCCAATCCATGGTCCCGACNTTTCCTGATCAGCNGATAGGGACAGNATGACATCAACTGGNTCCCTTCCTGNATTCTCTGCNAGAATTCTTGGTATGGCCTCAAGAGCAGAAGCATAGGCCTCNATNGCNAGTTGCTCCCTGCCTGATTGAGTTTTCGAGAAGATACGCAGATGTCTAGCCAAATGAGCCTGAATAGCCCCNCCTCCGGGNAGAATACCAGGAGAAGAGCTCATCCTGTGAGCAACACCTATTGCGTCATCGAAAATCCTAACAGACTCTTCACGAATGATTGGGGTGGAGCCTCTTACAACCAGAGTCATACCCATCCCATCTCCTTCCAGAAGTGTATGTTTGACATCTGCAATACTCTCCTCGGACCTTCTAGAGTATTTCCCTATATCCGATTCTTTCAATGAACTGATACTTCTTGTTGGATTCGCACCTGTAATCACACTAAGTAAGTCAATATCGCTCTTTTCGAATCTTCTGTATCCCGTGATACCCGCGTCTGTAAGCATTGATACGGCCTCATCAGCAATACCNCCCCTAGTCACTAGCAAGTCCACCCCNAATGATGATAGATGATCGACCTGATTNCTCAGAGNTTGCATTTCTCTATCGTGAAAATCCTGCAAAATACCTAGGCTACNTACTTCTATTGAGGCACTAGTCTGAAGCTTCGATNTCTCTAGGTCTCCATCTATTATCGCTACCTTCCCNCCTTTACTTTCGGGAGGGCTATTGATATCCACCCTTGACTTGAGGAGCATCAGCCCCCTCACAAGTGAGGTATCCATGACGCTTCCCTGCCTAATCTGCAATCGCTTCACCCTGAACCTCTCCAAGTCAAAGTCTTCGCCCTGNCCGACTAGTCCGTTCGCTGCCTCAATAGCTAAGCCCGATATTAGTTCACAAAGGGCCGAGTCTCCCTTTCCTTGCAATGAGGTATTTACGACTTGGATCTTTTGCTCTTCTNTCGAATCCAATGAAACTCTAATGACTTCTTCGAGAGACTCCTCCAGTGCGATCGAGTATCCTTTTACTATTATCGAGGGATGAACGCCCATTCTCACTAATTCCAGAGCATTTTGGAGCATTTCTGAGACCAATAGCACTGTGCTAGTTGTACCATCTCTAGCAGCTCTGTCCTGTGATGAGGAGGCATCAATTAGTAATCTGGCAGTAGGGTGTTCGACATTGGCCGTTTCTAGTATGGTGACTCCATCATTTGTCACCAATGCCTCCCCATCATCCTCCACGAGCATTTTGTCTAAGCCTCTTGGTCCTAGAGTCGATCTGATAGCCCCAGCTAGAGATGTAGCAGCTCTTACGTTATTCACCAAGGCGGTCCTTCCATGAATTCTGTCAGTGTCCTCTAGGACCACATTGTCATCAGACTCGGTCATGCAAGCACGCCCACTAATGCACTCGTTTTCAATCCGCTCATGACCAATTCGGACTATTCTCGATGCGGACATGCCGTTTGATTCATATACCACCAGCATCTCCCACTATACAACTTCNGGTTGATTAGTGATACAATGGCTGATGAAAATTGGGATAAATTCGATGAAGAAGAAGCCATAGANGAGATGGCTCGGATGTTTGAACAAATGGGAATGCCATTAGATGTCAAGACACTGAAGTCAATGATGGAGCAGGTCAGGAGCCAATTCGAAGAAATGGGCATCGATCCAGAAAAGATGTCTATGAGCGAGGTAAAATTCGGNCTCAATTCAAATCCAGAGGAATTCATGAAGAACTTCGAATCTATGATTAACGGGCCTCAGGGCCTTGGAGAATTTCTGAAAAAAATGGGTGTTGATCTACACATCAAACCCTCAACTTCTGAGGTAACAGTGGATGTNGACGAAAGTCAGCAAATCACTGAAGACAACTCAATTCCGGACGAAGACGTATACATTGATGGAAGAAAAATGCTAGTTACAATCGACATNTCGAGGCACAGCGACATTAGTCCAGATAGTCTTGAATTGAGCTTAACCGGTGGAGGGGAGGTACTGCAGTTGTTGAGAAAGAATCAGATCAGACCCTTCAGAACCTTTGTACTCCCTAGAGTCTCAAGAGGTCAGCCAAGGTGGGAAATTAACAATGGTATTTTGGATATAACATTCGATCTATATTAGCTCGGGACAATAAATGAGGAGAAAAAAATGGCATCAGCAGTGATTGGAATTGACTTAGGAACGACAAACAGTTGTGTGGCAACAATTGAAGGAGGTAAGCCAGTAGTTATACCGAATTCAGAGGGNTCTAGAACCACACCGAGTGTAGTAGCATTCAANAAAGACGGAGAGAGGCTNGTTGGAGTAACGGCCAAGAGACAGGCTGTAACCAACTCTCAGAGGACCATTATATCCGTCAAAAGAGAGATGGGTACAGATTGGACTAAAGATATAGATGAAGACAAGTTTTCTCCGCAAGAAATCTCTGCCTTCGTATTGCAGAAGCTAAAGGCTGACGCAGAGGAGTACCTCGGAACTGAAGTCAAGCAGGCAGTGGTTACTTGTCCAGCTTATTTCTCAGATTCCCAGAGGAAGGCAACTAAAGACGCTGGAAGAATTGCCGGCTTGGAGGTTCTAAGAATCATAAACGAACCAACAGCAGCCGCACTGGCATATGGAGTCGACAAAGAAGAGGACCAAACTGTTCTTGTCTATGATCTTGGAGGAGGTACTTTCGATGTTTCGATATTGGAGATCTATCAGGTGGATGGTCAGCCTCAGATAGAGGTTAAGGCCACAAGCGGGGATAACCGATTGGGAGGTGATGACTTCGATGAGGTCGTAATGGACTGGGTCATTTCAGAATTCAAAAAGTCTACAGGAATTGATTTGNAGAAGGATCTTACTGCCATAAGTAGGGTCAGGGAAGCAGCCGAGAAGGCCAAAATAGAACTCTCTGGAACGCCATCAACTCAAATCAATCTCCCATTCATTACGGTGAACGAAGGACAGCCAGAGCATCTAGACATGTCTTTGTCGAGATCCAAATTTGAGAAGCTAATCGCTCCACTGGTCGAGAGGACCATGGGCCCAACAAGACAAGCAATGAAGGATGCAGGAATCAAGAAGGGAGACGTCGACAAGGTTCTACTAGTTGGGGGGTCAACCAGAGTACCTACTGTNCAGCAAACCATCGAGAAAGAGGTCGGCAAGGCACCCTTCAAAGGAATAAATCCTGATGAGGCTGTTGCCATGGGNGCAGCTCTTCAGGCAGGAATAATTGTTGGCGATGAAGGTGTCACTGATGTCCTACTCCTGGACGTTACTCCTCTGACCCTTGGGATTGAGACTCTNGGAGGGGTTACTACAACAATGATTGAGAGGAACACGACGATCCCTTCTAGGAGATCAGAGACTTTCTCTACCGCTGCAGATAATCANCCTGCAGTCGAGATCCACGTCCTTCAGGGTGAGAGGGAATTCGCTAAAGATAACATAACACTGGGAAGATTCCATCTCATGGGGATACCTCCTGCCCCAAGAGGAATACCCCAGGTGGAAGTTACTTTCGATATCGATGCAAATGGAATCGTGAATGTCTCTGCAAAAGATCTAGGAACTGGTAAGGAGCAATCAATAAAGATAGAGAGTCAAACTTCTCTTTCTGAAGAGGAAATCAAGCAGAAGGTAGAGGACGCAGAAAAGTTTGCTGAAGAGGATAAGAGAAGAAAGGCCAAGGTCGAAATGAGGAACACTGCAGATAGTGTGGTCTACCAGACCAGAAAGATGATTGACGATAACGAAGAGAAATTATCCGAGGATGACACAAAACCAGTTTTAGAAAAGCTGGACGAACTCGAATCACTTATCGTCAGAGAAGACGAGCCGATTCCTTTGGACGATCTCGATGAAGCTGCGATTCAGGCCAAGATGGGTGAGTTAGAGCAGTCGATGCATGCCATTTCCACAAAGTTGTACGAGGCTGCNGCGGCAGAAATGGCAGAACAGCAGGAAGAAGATAGCGGGGATGACGTTGTCGATGCTGATTTTGAAGTAGTCGACTCCGANGATGACGANTCTTGATTACCCGGAAGTAATTAGTCGGTNGAGAGTTCTGACATGGANTCCGGAAGTTCCGTATTGGAATAAGGGATTGGCACCTTCGGAGCGTGCCTTCGAACCTGGCCCCCAAGCAGTTCCAGCTATGTCGAGATGGGCCCAGGGAATCTTCTCCTCTTGCTTGTTAAAGTCCCTGTGCGGGACGAAGAATTCCAAGAAAGAGGCTGCAGTATTGGAAGATCCCGCCCTCCCTCCAATAGATCCGTTTCTAATGTCTGCGAATGCGGAGTCCGTCATATACTTCCGAAACTGAGCATTTAGCGGCATCCTCCAAACTGGTTCGCCGCATCTGCTAGCCGCCTTCTTCAGCCTCCTAGCGATATCATCATCATTTGCCCACATGCCTGAGATCTGGTTTCCTAAAGCCGTCACTACTGCTCCAGTGAGAGTAGCCAAGTCAATGATGTACTCAGGATCAAACTCCCCAGCCTTCCAAAGGCCGTCAGATAGAACGTTTCGTCCCTCGGCATCCGTACTAAAGACCTCGATAGTTTTACCCGAGTACGTCTTGAAAACATCACCAGGCCTGTAAGCACCCGATCCGGGCATATTTTCAGCAAGGCATGCGATTCCATCCACTCTCCTGTCAAATCCTGTAGAATGNAGAGCTTCCATCAGGCCGAAAACAGTAGCAGCTCCACACATATCATACTTCATATCCCACATACCTCCTGTAGGCTTGATTGAAATTCCTCCAGTATCGAAGGTGATTCCCTTGCCTACGATACACGGCCTTCTTGTGCCTTGATCNTTATTGGGATTCAAAGTAAAAATTACCATGCATGGTTTCCTTTCACTCCCCTTGCCAACATTGATCAGTCCACCCATCCCTAGTTCCTGCAATTTTTCCCAGTCATACACATCGACCACGACATTGTCCTTGTTCTTGGCCCACTCTTGCGCTCTCCTGGCATACTCCATGGGGTAGAGAACATTTGCTGGTTCATTACCCAAATCTCTTGCAAGATGAACTCCAGCTACTATCGCTAGTGATTCTGACAAGCACTCCTTCAATGATGACTGATATCTTGAATTGGCCTGAAAATTTACTGTCCACGGCTCATCAATGTATTCATCCGGAACCTCTTGGTGCTCGAGAAATTCATAATCTCGAAGCATCATTCCCTCAGCGAAATCGTTNATTCGTTCGCTATTCCATCCAGATGTGAACCTAACAGTAACTTCAGTCCCTTTCTTTTTTGACATAGCCGAGATTAGTCTGGCACCGATGTTTCTGGCCCTCTTATGACCCAGTGCCCCCTTCTCGCCCATTCCGACTAGAATTATGTTACACCCGGGGGTCCAAATTGACAATCTCTTCCCTTTTTTTGCCTCAAAATCCCCTGATGATATCGCCTCTCTGACCAAGCTCCTCTGACTCCTTCCCAATCCAGTGAGTGAGTTGTTGGGCGCCTTTTCATTTCCTTCGAACAACGGAAGAATTAATTGAGAACCGGGCTTTACGAATTCACTAACACTAATTTCCATATTTACTCCCAAAAGTCCCATTAATGGGTAGTTTACAAACAATTCCTTTTGAAAATCACCATTTAAGGCTTAATTTACACGATAAATTACTTTGAGTCATCTCTCCCTTTGAATGCAGCAAAGAGAATACAAAACATACTTACAATTACAGAAGGTGAAGACAAAGCCCGCTTATTCGTACTGATGAATTCAATGCTCGTTTCGTTTACCGGTTCCGAAACCCAAGCCGATGAATCGATCACCCGTTTTTGATAAACAAGAATGAAATCTCCGTTTTCAACAGAGATTGGGGCATCACCAAAATCTAGGGTCACAATAGTGCTATTTGTTGCATTTACTCCAAATCCACATCCTGGCATGGAGTAGTTGAATCCNAAATCATCGGCCTCACATGAAATTCCATCAGGACCGTCAATTCTTGGCATCCAAACCCCGCCATCCTCAGAAATAAAATTCAGCGTTACATTGGCAGTGCTAGCCCGACCATGATTAGTAACCTCGATTTCTACTGATTGGCCNTCGACTAAGAGTGAGTTCACTACTAGCCTAGCCCTCCAAAACCAGACATTATCGATCAAGTACTTCATTACCTCGAGCTCCTCATCCAATCTTTGTGACAANGGCTNAATTGTGCCCAGAAGAAACTGCTCATCATCAGTCTCGAAAGTGAAGGTTGGGTAACCCATCACCCCATAGCCATAATCTCTGCTAGTACCACAGTTGGGGTAAAGGCCTTGATTTGCATTTCTAATCGGTATATCTGAGATATCTGAATTCACATCGTCCCTGATAGAATGATAAAGCTCCCAGTCGGATGGTTGTTCTGGCCATTTTCCCCAAGGGTATAGAATAATCCAAACCCCTGTATGCATTGTGACGTAAAGGTCTGCATCGGGAACTTCTGTATTCATGTATATCGAGTTCGCAAGAGTTTCTGACTCACTGAATGCACTAGTGCCCGGCTGAGTAGTAGGGCATGTATTCCAGTAGTGGTCGTAGTTCCGGTTCAGATCTACTTGATTGACGTTCCACCTGGTATCGAAATCATTTCCATCTGCATTCAGCATTATTAGTATGTGTAGCTCAGTTTTGGAGAGAAAATCGATGATATCTTGTTCTCCATCAGCCCAACCCTCGATGTAATGCTCCGCAGTAAGGAACGCCAATTCTGTACCAAGATGCTCATTCCCGTGATGGCCTCCATCGATATACACCACTTCCTTGTTCGTTCCATCTGGCTTNAGATCGCCAGTACTCCAATCAGAAATCTGTAGCATCCAGAGGTTTCTCCCAAGTTCTGTTTGACCCACCACGAGTAGATTTACTATTTCCGGATGTTCATCCGCCCAAGCATTCAGGTCGAGAGTTAGTGTTGCATAGGAGTGATACCAATGTTCTTGGACAATATCCGGCTGACTGATCTGGGAACTGGCGATTGGCGATGCCGAAGCAANCGCCATAGAAGACAACACTACCATCACCAGCAAGCGGCGCATGGCGCCGCTGAGGGAGTCATACGCTACAACGATTATCCCTTGAAGCTCAAGAGGTTAGAGAAGTGACATGACACAATCTTTGCTGCAATCATGGCCGCACTGAACTCTGTCAGTGTCCCTTCCTTGCCCGGCACAATCTCATTCACGTCCGCCCCAATCACTTCGCATTTTACGGAGGAGAAAACTTGCTCCAGTATCTCCACAGACCCCCAGTGACTCAATCCGCCAGGGACCGGAGTCCCTGTGGAAGGCACAATCGAACCATCTAGGCCATCTACATCAAAAGTGATCCAGACCGGCCCTTCTATTTCGGAAAGCTCAACCAAAAGATTCTGCCAATATGATGTTCCTCTTGAAAAATTGAACAAATCCCTTGCGAACCATGTTTGGATTCTCTCATCATTTCGAATGACATCTTCTTCTTCGGAACTGTACGCTCTTACGCCTATTTGAATTACCCTTCCTACTCCCAAATCCAGTGCTCTCCTGATTACAGTTCCATGTGAAAAGCGCTCTCCGTTCAACTCATCCCTTAGATCTGCATGAGCGTCAATCTGAACAATTGTCAGGTCAGTTAGATTCGGAACCAACTTTCTCTCCTCAATTGCTTCCACGATTGGTAGTAGAATTCCGTGCTCACCCCCAAGGACTAGTGGGAAGTGACNATCTGACATCCACTTACCTACATATCCTCTAATTGAGTCTAATTNCTTCCTCAGAGAGGGAGCATCAGACGACCATGGCTCAGCAGTATGGATATTGAAACCGCAGGGAAGGTCATCATCTAGAATCGNATCATTCAACTCCACCTGAGAACTAGCATCGATACATGCTCTCGGACCGAATTGAGTACCTCCACCATAGCTAGAAGTCAACTCAAGAGGAATTTGTAGAACGACCACATCCCAAGGTCCCGAAAGAGACTCTTTTAGACCAAGAAAATTGGACGACCTCTGTTCCTCCATGTTAATTCGAGAGGAGGATATAGATTAATCGCTTCGGGAGTTTTTTCTGCATTTTTCGAGCATTTTTCAAGATGTTTGAAATAACCTCGGCATACGTGGNGATATGGCGAGAAGATGGGACTAACCTTGGCGCAGCTTACTNAAGCAATCAAGAGTAAGGTGGATACTTCCATGGAGACTACCGTAGCAGAGTCGATAGCCGAGCATGCGCTNGGCTTCTTTGGTTTCTCAAACAGGATAATTGACAATGCTCTAGAACCAACCGATAGAAACCTATTCTATCAGCTTCAGGATTATGATCTACTTACCACTGAATCAGAAGAAACCACTCTCTGGGATGGTAGGGAGTGGAGAATTCATTATTGGAAGTTCAAACCGAATGCAGAGAACTTTGCTAATTTAGCGTCTAGTGACAAGGATAAAGAGGATGAAGACCCATATGCCGATATCTATGATGGGATGCCCGCAGGACTCTGGAGAGAGAGATCTGGTGTTGATGATGACTACGAGGAACCGCTATTTTGATCGCGGCAATCAAGTTGGGAATTATTTGAAATGCTCCAATGCCGAGAGAGATTTATGGGCCGAGGTTTCGCAGTTGTCGCGGTCTTCTCATTGCTGACTATTTGCAGCTCTTCTTCTATGGTCTGGGGCGATGAGGGGAAGCCAACTAGTTGCCAAGTTCTCGTGGATTGGGGGCAGGAATGGCAATGGGGGGAGTCTGGAGAAATGGAACCTTCTATTTTACATAGATACCGAGTAGTTTTCGAACCCGAATTTACAAACGGATCATCCCCGACTTCTGTAAACTCGTCAATTCAGCATTTCAGAGGTGAAATAGAAGTTTCTGGAAGTAACTACTCCACTTTCATNGCTGGAGGTGAAGTGGAATTTATACTCTCAGAAAAACCATTTTTCGGAGATTCCATTTCCATCTCATTTTCNAGTATTGATGCCCAATGTTCTAGGACAATCAACGTGACGAACTGGAATCAACCCATTTCTGATCATGAGGTAACTAGAGAGACCAGTTGGTCAACAATGGGTTTTGAAGATGAAGTGCAAGGAATTACTTTCGATGGACGAGGGTGGCAGAAAAGAACAGGAACGATTTTGCATTCAAGCGAGCTGGGAAATGGCTCACTTTCAATCAATTTAACTGATAACTCCCGGGGAGCAGCAGTTGACCTAGAACTCGATAGAATTTGGCTGAATGAGTCATACGATGGGATGGAGCTAATCAGTCAGGACTTCGAGATGAAGGGATTCGGAGAACTATCAATAATTATGGATGAAGGCTCAGAAGGAGCANTGATTGATGCAGTAGTCAGTGATGCATATGTGCTAAGATCANTCAAGGATGGTAAGATTTCGGAAAGAATGAGATTTGATGGGAATGGTTGGATTTCGATTAATGGAGGAGACAATGAGAGCTCTGATGGAGTCTTTGGGGAAGTATACAAGCTGTATTTCGAGACCTGGGACGATGATGGTTTCAGGAGGCTTCAAGACCTCCAAATAGAGGCAAATGCTACAGCGAGAATTTCTGGACCCGGCGAATCCTTCTCATTCGAACTTGATGATCTAATTCTAAACGAGAAGTGGGAAGAAGGAGTAAGGACAGGCCAGCTCTACAGAATCTTCGGTAGCGGTGAATTTGGATTCATTGCTTCTGAATCCCCTTACGTGGTGATGAACGGCACTATTCCTGTGATTCACATTCAATCAGAAGGTGGNGAGACAGTCTCAGATACTACGATTGTTGATGGCAATTATAGCGGCGATGTCGAAGGAACCTTCGGACTCGTTAGNCAGATTGTAGAGTCAGGCATCTTCGGGAATAATACTGGAGTTCCCTTTGAGGCGGACAAGATTAGGAACGAGTTCTGGTTGAATGTTTCTGCTTTACCATTNGGTCCAATTGATCAGGAATTTGGNGCTGAGCATAATTTGACCTACGAATACGTAGTACCTCAGGAAGACTGGCTCAATAGGACGATTCGCTACACATACGTAGAGGATAATGGCTCAGTAGAGGATGAATACCCCGAAAACTCTCCAATAGTAAACAATGCAGAGGCTCCAGAATCTAGCCCGATTTTCTCCGACCATATTTCTCGTGAAACAGGCGCATGCCCACAGATTCTGGTTCTGGGGGACTCTTTTTCACTTATTGGAAATATGGCAATGACTCTTGATGTCACGGTGGATGGATTTAGGTCAGAGATTATCGATGGCCATCAGGTTTCTGTATCTGAGTGGTTTGGGAAATATGATGACGATAGTGCAGCAAATGGGAGCACAATAAATGAGGGCCCACTTTCTGGTTTGCTAAATGAGGTCAGCAGGACCGTCAAAGTAGGGTTTGGAAGTAGCGACCAAGTTTCTTTTACTGAGTATCAGAGGGTAGACAGAATTCTCTCACCCTCAATCGTAACCTTTGACGAAAACACCCCTCCCGCACTTTCCCTAGATTCCGAATCTTCCGTTAGTTTCCGTGAAGGAATTCTNACAAATGAGGGTGGAGATGCCCATCTAGAGGTTATTATTCATGATTATGACACGGATACAAAATCTGTAGCTGTGGACTTATCCTCTATTGGCATTGGAATAGTAGAACTTTCAGACTCAGGACTCCTCGGGGATCGGGTAATACATGATGATATCTGGACCACTAGGGTTTCTCATGATGGGTTAGAATTCGGTAGTTACCCAATCACCGTGATTATGCAAGATTATTGGGTTACGGTCCAAGAGGAAGCTACTATCGAGATTTCTAACGCTCCACCTAGAATGCTTCAGATGGAATTCTCCCCAGATAATTCGTTCAGAGGCGAAATAGTAAATGTAAGTCTGATTGCCTTCGATGGCAATGGTCTGAGATCTGCCTCCGTAGATCTTCAAGGATTCGGAGGTGGGCTAATTTCTCTCCAGAGAGGAGGGGAAATGATATGGAATTGGGAACAAGAAGGAATTTCGAGAACCAGCACCGTAGAGTCTTGGTCCGGAGAATTCCAAATACCCGCTTCAATATCTCCCGGGAGGCAGAGTATCCCGATCATTTTGGAGGATAATGAGGGAGGTTCAGTATCAACACACTACCTTGCCAGTATCGCCCCGGGATCTCAGTCCAGCATGGCAGACAAGTTGACAATCGGTAATTTACCCCCATCGATTTCAAATCTTTCAATAATGGTTGAAGGTTTTGAGTCCGATCATATCATTTCTCCATTTTCTGGTAATCCAATTGAACACACTTTGGAGGTATCAGTTTCAGATTACGACGGCATTTCTTCCGTCCAAGCTAAGATTGGCCGNCTTGCTCCAATCGGTCAATCAGAAGATTGGATTCTCATGTTTGATGATGGAATCGGACCTGATAGGCATGCGAACGACGGCGTTTTTTCACTCTCTTTTTCAGCTAGGCAATCATTGAGCGAGGGAGAGATGGGCATAATGATCAGAGCCACTGATGTTTTCCAGTCTANAACTGAGGAAGGAGATCAAAGTAGGCTGGTCTCCATCGAAAAGTCGCAACAGGCTTCATCTGGACCCTCTTGGCTCTCAGACAACTCGACAGAGATTCTACTGGCATCAATCTCATTTTTACTGATTATCGGCGTAGGATCATTCTTNTACATTGTCAGGAATTCTGAGCTGGAGTAATTAATGGTGCGAGTGCCGGGATTTGAACCCGGGTTCCCACGTTGGCAACGTGGGGTGATAACCGCTACACTACACTCGCGATGCTCCTTGCAGACAACTTTTGTTTTTCTAAGCGTCGGTAGAAAGAGGCACAAGGTCCGACACAAATTTACTAATCATGTCCCTAGTTTTCCTGTATATTTCGATATCCTGTCCTAGTGGGTCTTCAAGACCCCAGTCCTTGTCTATTGGTAGGTTTGGACAACTTACGCCACAACCCATGCTGATTATCTTATCAAACTCCTCAGATTCTAAAGAATCAATTGATTTAGGGTACAACCCTGATGTTTCGATACCAACTTCCTCCAACACAGTTAGAGCATTTTCCGCGACCCCCCTGTCCTTAGGAGGGTCAGTCCCTGCAGAAACGGCCTCATGCCCCTTTTCTCTAGCTATCGCCTCTGCCATCTGGCTCCTGCAGGTGTTTCCAACGCAAACGAAGAGGATACGCACAGATGCCCCAATGTGGCCANATTAATTAATNGATCCAANAGAGAATATTTANAAAATTAAGTATAACAACAATTCAATAACGAATCCATTNANCGGCNTNNAATGNNAGACTCACCTGTATCGCACCACCCTTCCGGAACAGGGCATCAAAACGAGGAAAACGCGTCTAATGAGCAAAGAGCACAGATGGAACAGGCATACCAGCAGATGCAGAGAAAGATGCGTATTAGCAAAATGGACGAACAGATTAACCACAAAATCATGGTGCTNTCCGGCAAGGGCGGTGTCGGNAAGTCNACNGTCGCAACAGGATTGGCACTTTCTTTAGCCAAGATGGGAAAGAANGTCGGCCTGATGGACATAGACATCACCGGCCCCAACGTCCCAAAGATGCTTGGTTTAGAGGGGGATGATTTGAACGTCGAGGAGGGTCAGATTCATCCTGCGAANGGACCNCACGGNCTGAAGGTAATCTCCATGGCATTCCTCTTGGAGGACCCNGATAAACCGGTTATCTGGAGGGGNCCGATTAAGTTGGGGGCAATACAGCAATTCATTGGAGACGTGGCATGGGGGGAATTGGACGCTCTAATNATCGACTTNCCCCCCGGCACAAGCGATGAGCCACTTACTGTAAGCCAGAGNCTTCCTGGGATAGATGGGGTTGTCATAGTAACCACNCCTCAGGAAGTCGCNCTTCTNGACAGTAGGAAGTCAATAAATTTTGCAAAGACTATCTCAGTACCAGTTTTAGGAGTCGTAGAAAACATGAGTGGATACAAGTTGNAAGGAAAGTCTGAGCCAAATTCAGTAGTNTCATTCCTNAGTCCAACTGGTGTTCACGAAGAATGCAAAGCAGATGAAGATGGAAACTGGGNGATAACTCTGGATGTCTTCAAGTCTGGTGGTGGCAAGGAGGCGTCAGTTGAAATGGGGGTGCCATTTCTNGGAACTCTTCCATTCGATCCNGGGATTGTCAGNGGAGGGGATGACGGCGTGCATAGGATAGTGGCCGACCCAGAAGGTGAGACTGCTAAGGCCTTCCAAACCATAGTTGATAATACACTTGAACAACTTGATAGCGGTTCAGAACGTAAATTAAAGATAATTTGAGCTAATCTTTAGCGTCGATTTGATGACATAGGCTCTTCTCCCAATGATCAATGGTGGCCGAAACCAGTATTTACATCACGTGGATTTCTGGNGCCATTCTAATCACTCTGGCAATGATGCCAATCTTCAAACCTCCATTTGCCAAGATAAGCTCTGATGGATTCATAGACATGTTCAGACGATACTGGGCACACATGATAGTGGTATTTTCTGTGTATCTTTGGAAGGATTTACTCGACGGCCTTGATAGGATACTCATGGCTAATACCCAGCTAGATATGACCTTCTTAGTTTACGCAATAGAGGGTGATGCAGTCCTCTGGGTCCAGGAGGCTCTCAGGAACGATCTGTTGGATGTAGCAATGACTCATTTTTATGTTATGGGCTTCATGACAGCGACATTCTCTTCATTCATTTTCACTATTTATTTTGATGACAGACATATGGCAGATAGAGTGTCACTCTCGATGTTCTGGGTTTACATCCTTGCAATACCATTCTACCTGTTCTTGAATGTTAAGGTCACTGGAAATTACATTGAGGGAATGGAGACCATCGCATATGATCTGACTCCTGAGATACATAATTGGTTCAACAGGATAGACCCGTTCACCAATGGGATGCCTAGCTTACACATAGGACTNCCCTTCGCCATTTGGCTTACAATGCATAAATGGGATGAAGATGGANGGTGGAAAAAATTCAGAGGATTTCTGATTTCCTTCATATTCCTAACCTCAATCGCAATTGTTTACCTTGGAATACACTGGTTCGTAGATATAATTGGAGGAATGGTAGTAGGAATAATGGCCGTCAATCTGACTTCAAGAACACATAAGCCAATCTGGAAATTTGCAGATGAGAGGCTATTCACAAGAAGACTGGCAAGGACATTGGATAACCCCATGGGAGGATTGAGCTATGTCAGAGAATCTT
Organism: Methanobacteriota archaeon; assembly: GCA_002713185.1. Taxonomy (GTDB): domain Archaea; phylum Thermoplasmatota; class Poseidoniia; order Poseidoniales; family Thalassarchaeaceae; genus UBA36. Next base: position 18,142 of record PAVV01000029.1, read on the forward strand.
TACTCTCAATTTTCGACCCTATCAGAGAACCGGGAAAAAAACAGACTGGTGCGATTATCATGGGNCTGTTAATACTCACTGGTTCCGTTCTTCTATGGGACGTTACACATCAAAGAATCTCAGTAGAAGAGGCAGAATCCCCGACCTCAGCATCTGGATCCGGAGACTGGCTTGTCTGGATCGAGGAATCTGAAANGGGGGTGGAAATCACCTCTATCAATGTAAGCTCGGGAGAAAACAGGAGTATTGGCGGTCAGGGGTGGATTGACGCTCCTATGATAGTATCATCAGGAGAGTGCTTCGTATTATTCAGCGATTCTCGTGCCGATTACTTCGAGCATAACGNGGGCTCTGATCCCTTAAGTCCAGTCTTTAGATACGACTCAGCTTCCCAAATAACCGATCTAGCAATAACTACAGATTCGAATGGAGAAAAGAAATTAGCNGTACTCTTAGAAAATGAACTTAGAATCATCAGTACAGCGTCAAACTACAGCAATCCGCATATCATAGAAGTTAACTCCTCGGTAGTTGCTTCTTCAGGTCCACTTGTTGGGATTTCGGAAAATTCTGAAAATGGCCCATATGTGAATCTGACCTCCATAGAATCTAATCAGACCATTTCAATCTCTCTCGATTCGTCTAGTTCTAGCAGAATCGAACAGTCAATTGTCGATTCTGGTGTGATTTTAGATTTCCAGAACTCCACAGTCGTGGAGCTGGAAATGGAGAATAATTGGTTGGTTGCAACCGTGGACATGGGACCTTTTAACCGAACGATTCTCGTAGATACCCTCTCTATAAACCAGACGCTAATTTCGAACCCACGTTGGGACTCATCCTCTCCAACTATAGGGGATGGGAAGGTTGCGTTCCTGCAGGTGACAAGGGACGACTTATCCTTAGTTGGTCAAAATTCCGAAAGGAATAATGATGTATACGTCCATGACTTATCCTCCGGGGAAACTCAGCAATATACCTTCGACGAGAATATAGATCAGACTCAACCACAGATTCTGTACGATAAATTAGCCTACATTCAGGTTAATGAACAAGGAACAAAAGAACTACAACTTTACTCATTAACGGACACGATAGAGCCTCGAAACTCTATTCTATTACAAGCTTCAATATTAGCCCTAATACCTTTGTTGTTCTTATGGACTCTACAGTCATATGGGACTAGTCAGAGAGTCACTCAGCAAGCCTAAACATCTCATCTAGGGTCTTGGAAGCTCTATTCAAAGTGTCCTCATCTATTTCCACAATCTGACTCGGTCTGGGATCCGTTAGAGACTCCAGAATATCTTCCAATTGCGTTTTCTTCATATGCCTACACATCACGCAAGTCCCCATAAGGTTCAGATGATCCTCTGCTTCAGCTAGAACTCTGTCTGCTGTCCCGCACTCGGTTATCAGCATCAGGTTCCTTCTCCCCTTTCTCGCTAAACTTATTGCTTCGTTCATCAATAACTCGCTACTACCAATAAAATCGCTTTCTGCGAGAACTTCAGCATCGCATTCTGGATGGCTGAGAACTACCAGATCAATTCCATTATCATTCATATTCTTCTTCCATGTTCTAATTTTCGGGCCAGTGAATTCAGCATGAACTTCGCACTCCCCATCGTAGAGTATAACCTCTTTCTTGCCCTCAAGTGAATTCTGAAGGTGCCTCCCCATGAATCGGTCAGGAACAAATATCAGTTGATCACCGGGCAACTTTTCACATATCCTAAGGTAATTGCTGCTTGTAACGCAAACATCACACTCGGCCTTCACAGCAGCACTTGTGTTGATGTAGCAAACAACAGGTACTCCAGGATATTTTTCTTTCAAAGCTATCACATCTTCTGCTTCAATACTGTCACTAAGTGAGCAACCCGCATCAGGGGAGGGGTGTAGAACGGTTTTGTGGGGGCTGACTATCTTTGCAGTCTCAGCCATGAATCTGACACTGGAGAATAGAATTGTTTGTTGTGAAGCATCTCTGGCTTCTTTGGATAGGGCATAGCTGTCTGCTACGGAATCTGCCACGCCATATGTTATGTCCGGAGTCTGGTAAGAATGGGCAATAAGGAAGACGTCTTTCTCTCTTTTCAAACGATTAATTTCCAGAGTCATTGGGGCTAGTGATCTACAGATTTCAATACTCCACCTCATAGGCTGCTTAATAGCAAACTGAAGTCTTTGCGCTTCTTTCTCAATCTCCTTTTCAGAGTATCCGAAAGTCCCGATCATTCCCCGTGGAAGGGGGGCAGCTGGCATGTCTATGACCATGTGATCAACATATGCTCGAGGTGCAACCGCTTTCAAGTCATCTGGCTTCGGAGCTCTATGGTCGATGGGAGGACACTGATGTGGGAGTCCGGTGAATTGCTGCATGAGGGTGCAGAAGCCACTGTAACTGAGGGATTTTGGTTGGGCAGGAAAGCAGTACTCAAATCTCGCAGGCCTCGAGCTTACCGACATCCGGACTTGGATAGGAGACTAACAAAACAAAGATTGTCAGTAGAGGCCAGAGTCTTATCAAAACTTTCCAGATCGGGATTCCCATGCCCTTCGCTGATCTATTTGGATCAGCAAAATTCCCAGATTCTAATGACTAGGGTTGATGGAAGGCCATTATACCATCTACTAAAGGAAGGTGAAACCAGTTCTAAGGTACTTAGGAATCTCGGTTCTCTTATCAGGAGGCTGCATGTTCAAGGTGTTTCACATGGCGATTTGACTACCCACAATGTAATGATTACAGACGATGGAACTCTATTTCTTATTGATTTTGGACTCTCTAGACAGTCACCGGAACTGGAGCATATGGGACTCGATCTACAGGTTCTAAACGAATGTCTCGGAGCGAGTCATTCAACTATCATCGATGGGATAGAGGCAGTTTGTGAAGGCTACCTTAACGAAGAAGGTCTTAACAACTCTGAGAGTGCTGAAACCGTAATAGATCGATTCAATAAAATCACTGGTAGGGTAAGATACCATGGTTAGCGATAAGACAGAGATATTGTTCGCTACTGGAAATAGGCATAAGATAGAAGAGGCAAAAGAAATTTTTACTAAATATGATCTCAGTGTCTCCCAGCTAATTGTAGATGGGAAACGCCCTCATCTCAGTGAACCTCAGACAGATAGTATTGAGGAGGTATCGAAATCGAAGATTCAGCAAGTTAGAGAAATTATCTCTGGGACGGCACTGGAGCAATCAGTTATATTAGTTGAAGATTCAGGACTTTTCATAGAAACATTAGGAGGCTTCCCAGGTCCCTATTCATCGTATGTTAAAGAAAAACTCGGTCTGAGCGGAATCTTAGAACTATTGAGAAACAACTCCCACAGAAAAGCTAAATTTATGGCCGCGGTAGGAATCCATCATAATGGAAAAAACACATTTGTAGTGGGAACATGCGAGGGCAGGATATCGCTAGAAATCAAGGGTTCCGAGGGATTCGGATATGATCCGATTTTCATTCCAAATGAAGCTGATGGTAGAACTTGCGGAGAGCTATCAAACGAAGAAAAGTCGCTTATCTCACATAGGGGTATGGCTCTAAAGGAGGTTGCCGAATACCTAATCTCCCGTCAAAGTGAATAGAAGGTCTCTTCCGTGCCATGTGCATAATGGTTGCCGCAACCCGACTACTTCTGATTGCAATAACCGTCTTATCAGTACCACTCTACTTTGTATTTGTTCTTCCTGAAGACATTCTGATGCAGATTGCAGGTGCTGTAGTAATACTTCTTTTGGTCGCATTGATACTTTTCACAGGAGGGCCTTCGATCCCGGTTCGAGAGGAAAAAAAGGGCGAAATCAAGGAAGACATAGTCTTCGCAGATATCGAGCTCCCTCCACCTGTTATTTCAGATGATTCTGTAAGCCAGTCACGAGAATCTAAAATCAAAAGAAGCAATAGGAGAAATGCAATTCAAGAATCTAACCCTGTCCAAACTCCACCTCCATTGCCTATGCCCGATAACGCAGTATCACTAGATGATGCTACTCCTTCAAGACTATCGGCTTCTGAGCCAATTGAAGGGGTCGCCAAGATTCACTTGGCTAAGGTTGACCCCGAGCTAGAGGCCGAAGCGGAGGTTGACAGGTATCTAGCCCAACAAAGGGAGAGAAGACTGATCTTCAGAGATAGATTGTACAAAGAACGACGTCAGGAGATGGCAAATAGGGTGGCAGAAAAGGTGAAGGCGTGGAGCGATGAAGAAGATGGTGAGGATCTTTCGACTCTGACAGGAATTCCTGGGCACGGCTTAGCAGTTATGTATGAGCCTGAACATCCCGATCCAACAATTCCACAGGGCATTTCATACGTAAGAATTGATGAAGAGAGGGTTCTCAAGATCCGGATTTCTCTAGATTTTCCACATCATCTGGATTCCCCCATAGTTTCGGAAAGCACCCTCGATCAGGGCTCGGGAAACCCCCCACTCCCAAGTCCGATGGAATCTCAACTGCCGCCAATGCCTCTTCCTGAATTTCCTCCTCCCATTAAGGGTGAAGACAATAATTAGTGATACGTTCAAGCAGTAGCCCCCGCTCGCAGTAATATGTCAGAGGAAGTACTAATCGTTGCGGACCATCCAGTAGAAGGCTCTAGTCCGAAAGGAGGAGCTATTTCCATATGGACACTCAACCGCCCCGATAAGCTCAACGCTCTAAATTCCGATTCTCACATAGCTATCAAAGAGCAATGCTTACGAGTCGAATCCGATGATAATATTCGATGTGTAGTAATTAGAGGCGCACCCCCTCAAATTCCTGAAGAGGGGGGGAAGCAGAAGCCTCCCGCATTTGCAGCAGGAGCAGACATCTCAGAGTTCTTGGAAAAAGGATCAGACGATGTTAGGCCCTTCTTCGAGGATAATGCTTGGGAGGCAGTCTGGAATCTGTCAAAGCCAACTATAGCGATGGTGGATGGTTTCGCACTTGGTGGAGGTACTGAGTTAGCACTATCTTGCGATATTAGAATAGCATCAGACAGATCGACTTTCGGTCAGCCTGAGATTAATTTAGGTTTGATTCCGGGTGGGGGTGGGACGCAGAGGCTATGCAGGCTCATAGGCTATGGGAAAACCATGGAAATTGTTCTTACTGGAGGCATGGTATCCTCAGATGAAGCCTTGTCCTCAGGGATTGTGAATAGAATAGTCCCTTTCCGAGAACTCGAGGAAGTAACAATGAATTTGGCAGTGGAGATTTCTCGCAAGTCACCCTACACCATCAGAGTAGCCAAAAGAGCGGTAAGAGGTGCCTTGGATCTTCCATTCTCCGAGGGAATCCTAATGGAGAGATCTGAGTTTGTAGCTCTGTTTGACACCGAAGATAAGGAAATCGGAGTTTCATCTTTTCTCAATAGAACTGATGCGAATTGGCTAGGACGCTGATGTGGTCACAATCCATTACTTATTATGCCGATAGCATCACTTTCCTTGGTAGGATCAAGTAATATCCAATCCGATTCCGATCCCGCAATTACTAGCTCCTCCTGAATTTCCCTAATCCTGGCCAGATTTTCCAGATAATGATCAATCCTTTTTCCGTTATGCTTCTCTCTGTTTGCAATCATTCCTCTATGTGTATCTTCATTGGTAATGTATAGGACAACACCTGCTGCGACACCACCTGCATGTTTCCAAGCCTCAATTATCTCCTTGTTTGGGAAATAATGTACTCCTTCAAGAAGTAAGTCAGTACCTTTCGCTTTAGCCCTATTGACCACTGCATCGATGCCCTCTGAGACTGCTTCAACAGTCCCCAACCAATCTTCTTTAGCAGAATTGCCTGCATCCTCAAATGAAGATCTGTGAAGGGAAGGCATCTCTTCCTCTGATAAGTTCATTCTGAGAACCTCCCTAATTGTATCCGTTGCAGCAGTCTTACTGAATCCAAGATCAGAAGCTAGTTTTGCTGACATCGTTGATTTTCCGACTCCGCTTGTCCCAGTAATGATGATTAGCCTTGGAACCATAAACTCAACCTCAGCTCTGAATAGATTTAGTCTCGAGAAATTCCTCTAGTCCATGAATACCCAACTCTCTTCCTATTCCAGATTTCTTATATCCTCCAAAGGGAGCAGTGACATTGAACGCCCCACCATTAATACTAATCTGACCAGTTCTCATCTTTCTAGCGACACTCATAGCCCGATCAATATCTTCAGACCAGACGCCCCCGGAAAGGCCGTATTCAGAATCATTTGCAAGTGCCACAGCCTCCTCCTCATCGGAATATGTGGTGACTGACAATACTGGCCCAAACACCTCTTCTCTGAAAATAGTCATCTCAGGGGTTACGTCAGCAAATACGGTTGGTTTGACGAAGAATCCTCTTTCTAATCCATCGGGCATTCCCTCGCCACCAGCTACAAGGGTTGCCCCTTCCTCCATTGCACCTGATATAAACGAAGTAACACTCTCTTGTTGACTCTTTGAGACCATAGGGCCACATCGCATTCCTTCATCCATTGGATTGCCGACAGAATATCTAGAAATCTTATTCGTAATTATTTCCAAAACCTCACTTCTTTTATTCTCCGGAATCAGAAGCCTAGTTAATGCAGAGCACTCCTGTCCAGAGTTTCCAAAACACGAGTAGATTGCAGAGGAAGAAGCTCGTTCAATATCAGCATCTTCCAGAATAATGTTAGCGCTTTTCCCCCCCAGTTCAAGTGACACTCTCTTCACACTTGGAGCTGCCAGCTCTGATACTCTCACTCCCGCATTCGTAGAACCAGTAAAACTAACCATGTCTACTTCTGAGTGTCTAGCAAGAGCTTCTCCGATCTCTCTGCCATGACCTGAAACTAGATTGAAGACACCTTTTGGAAGGCCAATATCGTGTAAGATTTCAGCCAGAGCAAAGGCGTTCAGTGGAGCCTCTTTTGATGGTTTTAGGACCATAGTACATCCAGCTGCAATTGCTGGTGCAACCTTTCCTATTATCTGATGTAGCGGAAAATTCCAGGGAGTGATCATAGCAACTACTCCTATGGGCTCCTTAACGATTAACGAGTTCCTGTTATGCTCCTCCCAAGAGAAATCTTCGAGTATTTTCGCATAGGATCTAGCTACAACTCTTGGTGTACCAACCATTGCCATCCTTGAGTACCCAATGGGCGTACCAACCTCCTGGGTAATTATCCTCGCAAGCTCCTCCGCTCGATCCTTGATGGCTAATGAGAGACTATTGAGGTAGGAAGCCCTTTCCTCCACAGAGGTTTCACTCCATTCGGGGAAGGCTCTACGAGCTGCAGTTACTGCTAAATTAACATCCACTTCTTTACTTACCGGTACTGAACCAATTTTCTCTTCTGTTGTCGGATTGATTACATCAATTTCCTCACCACTACTCGTCTCAACCCACTCGCCATCGATGTAATTCCGCTTTCTGTCGTCCACGACCTCCCCAAACTGTGTTATCTTATGATGTTCATGCAATTCAATAGTACAACCCCTCTTCGAGAGTCATGCCTGTTTCTATGGAGATGTTAGATGGGGGGGTGGGATTGGTAACATTGTCCCCGGAAGCCTCGAAAAATACTTTTTCAAAACAAAATTTTACTGCCATTTTAGCAACCTTGGAGACACTCCTTGCAAATGAAAAATGTAGTTCAGTAGTGCTGACAGGTTCAGGAAGGTTCTTTTCGGCCGGAGGTAATATTGAAGACTTCTCAAAAGGAATCAAAGAAGGTAACATTGGAAATATTGTAAAAGAAATGACAGATAAGCTACATCCACTTCTGCAGAAGATTAGAACCTCAGAAACCGTATTCATTTGCGCCATAAACGGATCAGCGGCCGGCGGAGGACTAGGACTTGCACTCTCATGCGACTATAGGATATGTACTCCGGATGCCAAACTTGCATCTGCATTCTTCAGGCTTGGACTTTCTCCAGACGGGGGTATGACTTGGCTTCTACCCAGACTAGTTGGAAATCAGGAGGCAAAGCGATTCTTCTTCAACTCGGAAATTTGGTCTGCTGAGAAGTCTCTCAAAGTAGGAGCAGTAGATGAAATTGTCGAGGAGGAAGATCTCATCGAAAGAGCGTTGGAAATCGCAAGATTGTGGGGAAGCTGGTCCGTGAATAGTAGGAGGGGGACAAAGCAACTCCTTGATGCATCCACCTCAACTTTTTTTGAGACACAATTACAGTTCGAACAATCTCTTATGATTTCTTCTTCTATGGATGAAGATTTTGAAGAGGGGGTTAGAGCATTTTTAGATAATAGGACTCCTCTTTTCAGAATGTTAGAGGAAGAATAACATGTATCGAAGACTCATAGTAATGCGCCACGCAAAAAGTAGTTGGAAAGACCCACATCTTGAAGATCATGATCGACCATTGAATAAAAGAGGACTCAGAGACGCTCCCAGGATATCTGATGAGCTTTATTCTAGAGGCTGGATTCCAGATCTGATATTAGTCAGTAGTTCCAGGAGGACCATGCAGACTCTTGAGATGATGAAAAATAGATTCGGAGATTTGCCGTCAGAAGTTAGGCCAGGCATTTACCATGCCTCCGTATACGACCTGATAAGAGAATTGGAGGACACGACCCAAAAAGGGACTACTATGATTTTAGGGCATAATCCGGGATCTGAAATTCTAATAAACAGACTATCAGGAAATTGGATTAGATTGCCCACTGCTTCAGCGGCATTATTGGTAGAAAATGAATCTAATTGGGATCTAGAAGACGTAATCCGCCCCAAAGAATTGCATGATTAACTCCTCTCTGGTACTTCATCGGTCCAATGGGACATCTGGTTAAGACTAATTGTTGCGTTAACCAATTCCCCTTCTTCCCAGAAGTCGATTGCGAACAGGGTGGGTTTATTCCCAACCTCTTCCCAGCATTCTAACGTTCTGTTGATAATTGTTTGGTAGTCATTAGCCCAAATGGACTTCGATGGATCCGGAGTCCCAAACTCGTTCTTGAAGAAGTGATTCAGAACCCAAACTGTTTGATCACCATCCCCTCTGTCCACCCGACAATTCATATCATTCTCCTCTTCCATCTCATATTTCGTCTCCCAGGTGTGAGACCAAGAACCATGCAACCATGGATAATCGTCATTATGGCTCTGTTGAAAAACAACGAGATTCTTTCCCTGTAGGACTAAATCTCCTATGCTAGGCCAAGGTTCGCCAAGAACATGCGAATATGCTCTATCTTTTAGTCCAGTGATATTGAAAAGATATTCCAGGTGAGGTGATGGGACATAGCTCTCGAATTTCAATGTAACAACATCTCCCGTTGCATTGTCCATCAGATATTTTAGGGTCCTCAACCATTCTTCCGCATCATCCTCTCCCAAAGCACACGGCCACAGGACTCCAGTATCATGGCACAGTCGAACATCTTCTGGAGTAGTGTTCACCTCATTTCTATGATGGGTGTCAAGCATGAATGCCCTAATTCCCCCGCCCCACTGCTCCTCTAGTCCAGTAAGATGACTAACCGCAAGTGCGAACTGAGCATCTGATGTGGCGAAGGAGTTGTGAGTTTGAGGGAAGATGAAACTATCATATCTTGTTAGGCAAAAAATCGATTTCCCATGACAGCTAAGGAAGTCTTCCGAATCCATGGGATCAAAGCCCCTCTCTGATTCCCACGCATTCGGCAGCCCGTCCCCATCCATATCGTCATCCAAATTATCACATACCCCATCCAAATCAATATCAGTAGGAATAGAATAGAAAGGGAATCCATTGGATCATTTCCACACATTTCTTCGTCAGAATTATTCCATCCATCACCGTCAGCATCCCAATCTTCTGAGTCAGAAACACCGTCCCCATCCAAATCTGGATCAATCTCGGCCATACANCCAGAGATGAAAAGAAGACCTACAAGAAAGGGATATCCAGCAAAACTCTTCATTTTCTGCCCCCTCCGGGAAAATATCCCATCAATCCATTATGCTCTCATGATGATTGGGGACAAAAGTCTGCTCGGTCATTGGTGGCCTTACATATCCTCTTGCACTCTTCCTGTCGGGAAGCTCAATTGGCTCTGGAGTAAGATCCTCATACTCNATCATAGANAGAAGATGGTTTATGCAATTGAGATGTGCATGCCTCTTAATATCCGAGTTGACTACAAACCATGGAGATTGTTTCGTATCCGTGTGAGCGAACATAATGTCCTTGGCCTCGGAATAGTCCTCCCATCTAGTCAGTGACTCCAGATCCATTGGGCTTAGCTTCCATCTCTTATGTGGTTCGTCTAACCTTGCCTTGAATCTCTTCAACTGCTCGTCATCCGATACTGAGAACCAGTACTTGATTAGAATAGTGCCCGACCTCATCAGCATCCTCTCAAACATGGGGCAGGATCTCATGAATTCTTCATACTCCTCTTCATTACAGAATCCCATTACTCTTTCCACNCCTGCTCGATTATACCAGCTTCTATCAAACATCACAATCTCTCCGGCAGCTGGAAGATGGTTGACATATCTCTGAAAGTACCACTCTGTCTTCTGCCTCTCTGTAGGGGCCGGCAAGGCAGCTACNCTCACTACTCTTGGATTNAGATATTGCGCAATCCTCTTTATCACGCCACCTTTTCCTGCTGCATCTCTTCCTTCGAAGACAACTACAACTTTGAGTCCCTTTGCCTTAACCCATTCCTGGAGCTTTATTAGCTCAAGTTGGAGTCTAAACAACTCCGCATTATACTTCTTCTTACCAATTCTTTCCATATTCTTCACCTACCTTGCCCCTACCAATGTTTCTCCGATCACGGGAACTGACAAAAGCACTGTGGTGAAAAATTACCCCAGACAAAGGCAATCGGCTAAAGATTGTACACTAGCCCCTCTAAAGATTCTCGAGGGTATTCAGATTTAGTCACCCCGCTTGCTAGGAGCACTCCTTCTGTACCAAGCTGAATTGCCTTGGCAACATCCTTCCCATCTTTGACGCCTGCTCCACACAAGACTCCCACGGAGTCCGAAATTTCCTTTACTGCCTGCAAAGTACTGCTGATAATCTCTGGATCGGCACTCGTCACTGAAATTTCCCCTCCAATCAGCCCNGGCGGCTCCACTGCGACGTACTCAGGATTAAGAGAGGCCAATACTTTCGCTTCTTCCACGTCTGACGCACAAGCACAAACCACAAATTCATCGGGAGTCTGCTCTAATAGCATTGCAATATGTTCAGTACTCACTTTGTGCTCTGCATGATTTATCAATGTCCCACTAGCTCCTCTTTCGATTGCGGTTTCTGGATGCAGCCATCCGGTGTTGGATCCAAATCCTATGGGGTCAAGGTGTTGACACCAAACCTCCAGATGGGGTGCTGCTGATACTACAGAAGAAAGATCAAATGGCGATACTACGGCAATCATCCTACACTCGGCATCTATATCGGACATAATTTTAGCAAGTCTAACTGCAGATGCTCCGTGAGCAGTCTGGTATGTCTTGAAGTTCACTACTATTAGGGGTCCGTCCACGGTACTCCGAGCNATCGCGCCTCTTTGACGATAACGGAAATCTAATCCTCGATAACGGAAATCTAATCCTAGATGCTAGTGTAAATCCAAAANTCCAGTTCAAAGTACAGAATGATCNACTATTTCTCCAAACAACTCCGTTCCCTCCGGAACTTTTGCACCTATCCCGATTAGACAATTCTCGAGCACACTATCAGCACCAATCTTCGCTCCTTCAAGAATTACACTATTGGATATAGTCGCTCCGTCTTTGACAACCGCCTCAGGNCCTACTGAGCTCCCTATGACCTTCCCTCCATTTTCTGACCCCTCTCCGAACCAAGAGTCTCCCGACACTTTGCCGCTGGCGAATCTTCCTTCTGCAATACACACTTTCGTAGCATCAACAAATGAATTCGGAGTCCCTGCATCTACAAACCAACCTTCGAAAGGAAACCCATTAAGTCCACCAGTTGCTGCTAAATCCTCATAAACATCTCTTTCGATACTGTGAGCACCTTCCGGCATTAGTTGAAAGATCTCAGGCTCCAAAATGTACGTTCCAGCATTGATTAGGTTGGAATAAGCTTCCTCTTTGGGTGGTTTTTCTTGGAACCTCATTATCTTCCCAGATTCCTGCCTGTAATCGGCTACTCCGAATCGTGAGGGGTCCTCTACTTCCCAAAGTGATATTGTCGCTATGCCTCCNTTGGATTTATGGAATTCAAGCATCTCCTCTACTCTAAGGCTCGTTACCAAGTCACCATTGATAACACAGAATGCATCGCCCGTAAGATAAGATTTGCAGTTGACAATTGCACCTCCTGTTCCCAAAGGTTCAGTCTCTTCAACAATTTTCAGTTCGTATGGAAGTGACATGCCGTTGAAATGTTCCCTCATTTTCTCGACCCCATAACCCGCCGCTACAATCACTCTATCAACCTGAGATTCAGGCAGGACATCGACAACGTGTTCAATCATCGATTTATCCAAAATTGGTAGTAATGGTTTGGGTATCCTCTCTGTCCAAGGCCTCAGCCTGGTTCCGAATCCACCGGCTAGGACAATCACATCCATAACTGCCGCATCGCAAATACCCTTTCATCACTTCGCCAAAAGGATTGAAACCTAGCCGCCGCATCTTTCAAGGGCAAGCCTCTGTTCCATTGGCCAATGAACATTCATGAGTACCAAGCAAAAACTATGTTCAGGGAGTATGGAGTTTCCGTCAAGGCAGGTTATCATTGCACAACAGTGGACCAAGCGCTATCAGCTTACGACTCCCTCGATTCANAAGTTGTAGCCGTAAAAAGTCAGATTCATGCCGGAGGAAGGGGGAAGGGGGCCCTTTACGATACGGAGTCTGGAGATTTGGTAATGCATGGAGGTGTCAAGATAGNTTCATCNAGGGAAGAAGTTCTAAAATTCTCCTCAAATATNCTTGGCAGAAAGCTTGTCACAAAGCAGACAGGAACATCGGGTAAGATCGTNAATAATTTGTATGTAGAAGCTGGATGCTCAATAGCACACGAGTACTATCTTGCCCTTCTTGTAGACAGAGAGAAGGACTCCCTTCTCATTATGGCCTCAACTGAAGGGGGAGTCGACATCGAAGAGGTAGCCGAGGATTCTCCTGAAGCTATTCATAAAGTCTGGTTCGATCCTGAAGATGGACTTGATTTGGATAGAGCCGAGTCTCTGGCCTCTTCATTGGGACTGGAGAACTCATCGCGNCAATCCTTCGTTGAAATGATCACTAATCTATCTAGAATGTTTGTAGAAAAGGACTGTTCCATGATCGAAATCAATCCACTTGTAAGAACGGACGATAATCTGATGGTCGCGTTAGACGCAAAGGTAAGCTTCGATGAGAATGCCTCATTCAGACAGCAATGGATTGAAGATCTGCGTGATCTTTCAGAGGAGTCAGATGTTGAAGTCAGAGCTAAGGAATACGATCTTTCGTATGTTGACTTAGATGGTAATATTGGGTGTTTAGTTAACGGAGCAGGTTTAGCAATGGCTACTATGGATGTAATCAAACTCTACGGCGGAGAGCCAGCTAACTTCCTGGATATAGGGGGTGGTGCGGATAGTAAGTCGATAACCGCTGCTTTCAGCATTATCTTGGAGGATGCGCGTTTAGAGGGAATATTAGTAAATATATTTGGAGGAATTATTAGGTGTGATATGGTGGCTAGAAGCATCATAGAGGCTTCAGAGGAGACCGGTCTGAGCATACCCCTAGTAGTTAGGTTCTCCGGAACGAACCACGAGGCGGGAAGAAAAGTCCTCGAGGATTCCAAACTAGACGTAATCACAGTAAGCACCCTAGGAGACGCGGGTGAGGCCATAGTCAACGCAATAGGGAGGGTCTCAAAATGAGCATATGGATTAATGAGAATACCAAGGTATTGATACAGGGAATTACCGGAAGTCAGGGAACTTTCCATGGAATTAGGATGGTTGAATACGGGACAGATATCGTTGGAGGGGTCACACCTGGGAAGGGTGGCCAATCTGTTGAATTCTCTGGTAGATCAGTCCCCGTTTTCAATACCATGGCAGAGGCGGTATCATCCACAAGGGCCGATGCTACAGTCATCTATGTGCCAGCAAGATTTGCTGCTCCAGCTATCATCGAAGCAGCTGATGCCTTTCATGAATTGAAAGGAGAGGGCCTAATAGTTTGTATTACTGAGGGAATACCCACTCTGGATATGGTTAGGGTAGTCTCCCACATGGAGAAATGTGCCGGAGTTAGACTAATTGGGCCAAACTGTCCAGGAATAATTTCACCCGGCGAAAATGGAGGATGCAAGATAGGAATCATGCCGGGGGATATTCATTCTAAAGGCAGAATAGGCATCATATCAAAGTCAGGGACCCTTACTTACGAAGCAGTAGCTCAAACAATGGGTGTGGGAGAGGGACAAACGACATGTGTTGGAATTGGGGGCGATCCAGTAAACGGGACTGGTTTCATTGAGTGTTTAGAGGCCTTCCAGAACGATCCAGAGACCGAGGCAGTAGTGATGATTGGAGAAATTGGAGGTACGGCCGAAGAAGAAGCCGCTGAATGGTCAAAGGAAAATTTCTCCAAGCCAATAATTGGTTTTGTTGCAGGTGCCACTGCTCCTCCTGGAAAGAGGATGGGGCATGCTGGTGCAATTATTTCCGGAGGGAAGGGAACTGCTGAGGAGAAGTTTGCAGCATTTGAGGACGCAGGAATATACATAGCAAGAGATCCCTCTATGATTGGTGAAGCTCTGGTAAGTGCTTTAGTTGAGGCGGGAATCCGAGAGACTTAGGGGGGNCAATCTCCTCAGCAAGCTTGGTCGGATAACAATGTCGAAGATTTTCAGCTCAGAAATTGATGCAATACTGGAGGGAACTTCTCGCTCATTCTACCTTTCATTAAAGGAGCTCCCTAGACCAATAAGAAAACAAGTAAGTCTGCTTTACTTACTAGCAAGAACCTCTGATACAATTGCAGACTCAGAAAGAGGAGATATAAGTAGAAGATTGGATGCATTANCGTCGTTCAACGATTTCTGTAAGAGCAATTTCGCCAATCCACCAGATCTGAAGGATATTTCCATTCTCCAAAGAAACGAATCTGAGCGTTTATTACTGGAAAAGGTCGAGGGGGTTGTATCTATATTANGGGAATTCTCTGAATCAGATGTTGAAAAAATTAGGAAATGTCTGGACGTAATAATTAGCGGCCAAATTCTAGACCTAGAAAGATTTTCATCTAAGAGTGGAAAAATCATTGCTATAGATACAGAGGGAGAGTTGGATGATTATGCATACAGAGTTGCTGGCAGTGTAGGTGAGTTCTGGACAAGAATGGCATTGCAACATCTCTTCGAGGTCGATGGTAAGTCTGAGCAGATGTTGTTTGATAGCGGAATAAAATTTGGAAAAGCCCTACAGATGATAAACATCCTAAGGGATATCCCAGCTGATCTTTCTCTTGGAAGATGTTACATCCCGTCCTCTTCCTTGGCAGATTTAGGACTAAAACCACGAGATCTATTGGATAAGAGCAACATGGATATTTTTAGGCCTCTGTACAATAAATATCTGGATCTAACAGATTTGTATTTTGAATCAGCAGTCGATTATATCGAGAAAATTCCCCATCGCCAATTTCGATTTAGAGGGGCATGCATGCTTCCAGTAATAATAGGGAAGAGAACTTCTTCCTTACTTAGAGAAGGTAATGTCTTAGACTCTGAAAACAGGATTAAAATTGACAGATCAGAGATAAATAAAACAGTCAAGAATGTTGTAATGGCAGTTCCATTTAGGAACTCAAGCCAGAAACTACTCCGCGATTAAAAGAAAAAACATGGCTTTCATCCAATTCGATTTTTTTCGAATAATCAACCAATCGTCTTCGGGAGACATTGAATAGGAACCTGACGCCGCCCAAATCGATAATCACATGGTGCATACTGAAGATTCAGGCCAAGAANTTGCNCTGGAAGAGCAAATGGAAGGTTACGACTCTCAGAGTTTTGAGGAACATGAAGATCAGATAGACATCGTTAGAGCAACTGTAGATATTACCAAAGAAGCAGCACGTGCAATCAGTATCACTGCCCTCGAGGCTATGCGTGAAAGTGCTCTATTCATGGGGGTAATTGGCTCAAGAGGTGAACTCTTGGACCCATTTAGCCACATAGATGCAGCAATCTGGACCGAGCCAGAAATACCAAAGAATATGGTTGATGCATCATATGATTTCTGTGAGGAATTAACAAGAAGGGAGGCAGGCAACTTCTATCATTCTTTCAAATATCTACCAGAAGAAAAACGCAGATCAATNATGGCATATTATGCATTCTGTAGGAGAGCAGATGATATTGCGGACGGAGATTTCGTAGATATTTTCCCCGGGGGATCTTCCGATGATCCAGAATCCGTAAATTATAGATCAAAGATCGAAAGATTAAGCCCGGGAGTTCCAGTTTTGGATAGATCTACTTATAACGACAAAATGTCACAATTATTCTACTACAGAAAGAAGCTTTCTACCGCCTATGGTTCAGTAACATCCACTGATCCAATCTTTATCGCTCTGAAAGATACTGTGAGAAAATTTGGAATTCAACGTCAATTACTGGATGANATGATTAGTGGGATGGAGAATGACTTCCATAAGAATCGTTATCAGACATTCGAAGAATTGTACTCTTACTGCTACAGAGTAGCTTCCACAGTCGGTCTTGTTTGNATCGAAATATATGGATATGACGATCCACGGGCTAAAGAATATGCTGAATCTTGGGGCGTATTTATGCAGCTAATCAATATCATTAGAGACGTCGCAGAAGATGCGGAAAGGGATAGGATATACCTCCCACTTGATGATTTGGCCAGGTGGGGCATTTCCGAAGAAGATTTGAAGAGTGGTAAGGAATTACTAAAACACCCAGGGTGGGCACCATTTGTGGAGGAATATTTGGAGAGAGCAGATGGATATAGGAGGAGAGCATTCAAGTTACTTTCCCATCTTGATAAATCTGCAAGATATTCTCCGGCAGCAATGGCCTCATTTTATCAGTCAATAATGGCGAAAATAATAAAGAAAAATGGAGATGTTTTCACCCAGAGAATACAACTTACCAAGACCGAGAAGATTCTTTTAGCAGCCTACGTCTACGTGAGGTACAGATTTTTCGGCTTTTGAGTGAAAGATATCCCATTAATGGTTTTACGGAAGATGTATTACTCGACATACTAGGGGAAAAGATATGAGGGTAGCAGTTCTCATAGAAGAACGTTGCAAACCCAACAGCAATGCATTTGCATATTTGCAGAAGTATTCTACGATGTGCGAAAGAGAATGTATCCAAATTGAGGGTAACAAATGCAAGATTCTTGAGTCGGCTTGTCCAGTATGCTTTACTAGGGTCAAGCACTGTCCCGATGGAGCCGTCAAGATAATTAATCTCCCCGAGGAACTTGACACAGATTTGACCCATAGTTTCGGGGAGAATTCTTTCAGACTTTTCAGGCTACCTTCTCCTCGTCAGGATAAAATCATAGGAATATTAGGCCCAAACGGGATTGGCAAATCTACAGCAATAAATCTTCTTTCGGGGTCATTTAGGCCTAATCTGGGGGATTGGCAACAACCTCCTCCAAATTGGGAAGAAATCATTTCTACATTTCCAAGGGGTGAGCTCAGAGATTACCTGTCATTAGTTTCTGAGGGACAAATTAGTATTGCTGTAAAGCCACAATATATCGATAAGTTACCACAGATTTTTGATGGGAAGGTGAAAGATTTACTTGAGAGAGTTGATGACAGGGGTGAACTGGAGAATCTCTCTGAGCTTATGGCGGTAGGGCACATAATTGAGAGAAAACTTGGCGAACTTTCTGGCGGTGAATTGCAGAGGGTTGCCATCTGTGCTACGCTCCTGAAGGAGGCGGACGTATACTTCTTCGATGAACCATCCTCTTACTTGGACATTTATGAGCGAATGAGAATGGTTGGAATCGTCCGGAGTCTCGCTGAGAAGGGAAAGAGAGTGTTGGTCGTAGAGCATGATTTAGCTATCCTGGACGTTCTTTGTGACTCTGTTCATATTATTTANGGAGATAGATCTGCATACGGAATTTTCACTCCACCAAGATCTACCAGAACCGCAATAAATGCGTATCTGGAAGGATTTCTTCCAGAGGAGAATATCAGGATACGAGAGAAACCTATCAAATTTCTTCGAGGACGAACTAGGGGGGAAGAAGTTGGCGATCCAGTCATAAAATGGGGTGGAATAGAGAAAACTCTTGGGGATTTCAAATTGGAGACGGGAGAGGGGGAAGTAAAATCTGCAGAGGTTGTAGGCGTTGTTGGTCCGAATGCAACCGGGAAGACAACTTTTGTGAACATTATATCAGGAGCAATTGATCCAGATGAAGGATGGTGCACTATGGACGCTAAGGTGTCATACAAGCCTCAACATGTTAGATCAGATTTTGATGGAACCGTTAGGCATTGGCTCGATTCTGAACTTGGCACCAAGTGGAGAAGCGGCGAGTTCAATACACAAGTGATTAGAGCACTTCAGGTAGATAAAATGCTAGAACTACAGACAAAAAAACTCTCTGGCGGAGAATTACAGGCAGTTAGTATAGCAATTTGCTTGGGCAAGGAAGCAGACNTTTACTTGTTCGATGAGCCTAGTGCTCATCTGGACTCTAATGCCAGAATGGAAGCAGCTAAAGCAATAAGAAGAACCATGGAGAGTAATGAGAAGGCATCAATGGTAATCGATCACGATACTTACTTTCTTGATATCGTAAGTGACTCAATATTAGTTTTCCAAGGTGAAGGTGGGAAGAAAGGAAATGCAATGGGCCCTCTTTCCTTACGAAAGGGNATGAATCTTTTCCTCTCGGACGCGAACGTAACCTTCCGAAGAGATGTGGAGTCACATCGACCTAGAGTAAACAAACCATCTAGTCGTAAAGATCGAGAACAGAAAAACTCCGGGGAATACTTCTACTCTGAATGAAATAACCATTGTATTATTGAGTGGAAGTTACGGCCCANCAACGTGCAGGGAGAAGACGAAGGAGTCAATGATGATTCGGTCGAACAAGTTCAAGACCTCGAAGGAAGGCTGAAAGATCTGGAGAATGAACTACAGTATGCTAAAGCAGAAATCGCAAATGTCGGGCAAAGGGCAGCTAGAGATAGGGCAGAATTACTGAGATACGGGGGGGCTTCACTCGCCAGAAGAATAATTCCAATAATTGACCTATTGGAAAAAGCAGTCTCAGTATCCGATTTAGAGGGGGCGAACGAATCAATTATTGAG
This sequence comes from Methanobacteriota archaeon, assembly GCA_002713185.1. Taxonomy (GTDB): domain Archaea; phylum Thermoplasmatota; class Poseidoniia; order Poseidoniales; family Thalassarchaeaceae; genus UBA36. The sequence continues at coordinate 37,450 of PAVV01000029.1, forward strand.
GGCGTCAAACTTACTCTGGACAATCTTCGGACTTCCTTCGAAGCAGAAGGAATCACAGAGATTGAAGCATTAGGCAAAGAATTCGACCCGACGTGTATGGAAGCAATAGCTACAATTCCATGTCCCGATGATAAAGAACCAGGAACAGTTGTAGAGGTCATTGAGGGTGGTTANAGGATGCACGAAAGGATACTGAGGGCATCCAGGGTAGTCGTCGCCGAAGGTGACTCATGACTAAATCCCGAAGGTATACAATTCCTTCTGGGATATTGTTGATTTATTTTATTTCGGTATTAGCAATACATTTTTCTGCACCAGATAGGGTAATAGGACCTGATGAATTTCCAGAAAAATGTCCTGAAAACTCGCTGAATTGCTCAATAATATCTTCAAACTCTCATAGAAGTGAAGGTTTAACCGAAATTAGACTCAACTCCAGTCTAGAAGAAGTGATGCAAGAGGTAAACACTTGGATAAACTCGCAACCAAGGACAGAAATAATTGGTAACTGGTATCCCGAGCAGACTCACTCAGTATTTCGTTCCTTTACCTTTAGATTCCCAGATGACTTTCTAGTTAGGGGGTATTGCGATACCGGACAAACCGTACTCGAAGTATACTCCAAATCAAGATTAGGGATATCTGACATCGGTGTAAATTCACAGAGAGTCATGGACTTTACCAAGCACATGATAGCAGTAGAAATGGCTACAACCGAGTGCNTCACGGATTAATTGGGGCTACTGGACTTGGGCATCATCATAGATCCGGATATCAGGAAGGCCCAGACCCTACCATCATCATACTATACCGACGCTAATACCCTACTCAAAATTAAGTGTAGCTTTAGGGAAAATTGGCATTTTGCATGCCACCAAAGTCAATTTGGAGAAAATAGGGCAATTGAATTGGCCCATATGCAAGAATTGATTGGCGAACCTATGATTGCAACTTCCAGCGATAAGATTCGCTGCATGTCTAATGTTTGTACACATAGGGGGATGATGATCGTGAAAGNCAAGTGCCCGAACAGATCTCTAAAATGCGGATATCATGGTCGTGTATTTTCTCTCAACGGGTCATTTATGTCAATGCCGGAATTTGCAGGGGTAGATTGCTTCCCATCTTCGACTGACGATCTTAGAGCCTTTTCTACTTTTATTTGGAGGGGATTAGTTTTTGCTGGAATTAATCCATCATCTTTAGAACCTGCCATCCANGAAATGGAAGATAGAATAGGATGGATGCCTATAGAAGATTTTGAATATGACGAATCAAGAAATAGAAGTTACGATATTCAAGCTAATTGGGCCCTATATGTCGATAACTATCTTGAAGGATTTCATATTCCATTTGTACACAAGGATCTAAACAGCGTTTTAGATTACGGCAATTATCAAACAGAAATATTCGAAGGTGGAGTTCTACAGATTGGAATGGCCAATGACGATCAACCCTCATTCCTCCATCCGGAGGAATCCCCTGACTTCGGAAAAAAAATCGCTGCTTACTATTATTGGATATACCCTGGATTAATGCTAAACTTCTATCCATGGGGCCTATCTGTNAATCTCGTCATCCCTCTTTCNGTAAGGAAAACTAGAATAATTTACCACGGATTTGTTTGGGATAGGAGTATGCTGGGATTAGGAGCAGGCGGAAATCTGGATAAGGTTGAGCAGGAAGATCAGGAAATTGTGGAGTCAGTGAATCTTGGCGTATCTTCAGGCACTTATGATCGAGGAAGATACTCTCCAACAAGGGAAACAGGAGTACATCATTTTCATAGAATTCTGACAGAAAAACTATCCTAAATTATTGCGACTTGTATAATAATAAAGACACTCCAGCTAAAAGGCAAGACTTCTCCGACTATTCCTGTGAACCGCCCTAAGAGATACCCATCGGTCTTGATCGCCATATTTTTCCTTGCTACATCATCTATCCCCATCGCCTCTTCTCAAGACCAATCTACACAGGCCAATGGATTCCATTTTCACACNATAGCTTCACTGGGAGACAGCACACTAGGATCTGATCCTACAGGTTACAGGGGCCCATTCGCTAGCGTGCACGCAGCCAACCTGATGGGCGTGGATTACTACGAAGGAGCTGTNGGAGGAGATAGATCTTGGACACTCATTGAAGCAGGTAGACACACAGAAATCGCAGAAAATTATGGGAATGGGACTCTTGTAACAATGATGGTAGGAGCTTGGGATTTTATTGATTCTGATGTGGATATTGTAAATGGCGATTATGCCTTTATAGACAAATTAGAAGAAAATATNACCATTATAATCGAAACCCTGCTCGAATCAGAAATCGATATTTTGGTTTGGAACCTACCAAATATGTCATTTCTTCCCTTCCTCACCCAGATATTCCCAACAGAGAAGCATCCCTATTTCACTGAAGCAAGCAGGTTGTGGGCAGATAGGCTCGAAGAACTCTCAGATCATTATGGGGAAAGTGTACAGATATTCGACCTGATGGCAGCTTCAGATGATTTATTACAAAACCAATCATCCAGNATTATTGGCGAATATGAAGTAATATCGCCCCCAGTAATGTGTGATAAGAACTGCATAATGGTCGACTCTCTCCATCCTACTTCAGTGGGGCAGGGTCTTCTAGCGAATTACATGATGTCAGCAATAAACGAAAAGTTTCCTTCTTCGGAGGGTGATTATCCGTTACTTTCCGATGATGAGCTTATTTCCTTAGCCGACTTTGGAATGACTCAGGGAGGGCGGGAAGAAATCAAAATAGAGGGCGACGTTACAGAAGCATGCTTTGATTGGACCGATTCAGTATACAGAGACATGTATCTAACAATTTCNATTGATGGAGAGGATATCCCAGTTCCAAGCTATATTGGTTTCAATACGGAGACATGCAGACAATCGACACATGTAATGTACAGTGGCGAGAGATCCATAAACGTAATTTCAAACATACAAAATAATCTAACATTGAATCATTTTTTCCATATCTGGGGTCAGAATTTTTCTTCTGAACAAATTCTTGATATGGAGTTACAAGACGGCGGCGAACTNTCAGTGTCTATAGACGGGGTAGAATATACGGGAGATTGGTCAGAGATCAATATCGACGGCGTGATTTCGATAGAAATAAAATTCGAATCACCCATGGCCGCCGAAGATTCGACACAAGATATCCGTGATTCCACTCCGGGATTCTCGGTTTTACTAATCACAATGACTCTAATGCTTGTGATATTAACAGGGTCTTCAAGGCGTGAGTCNGAAGGCCGGTGAATCCCATGCCCATTGAACAAGAATTAGTATTTGATTCAAAGCGGATGTCAGCGATTCTCATTGTGGCGCTTTTCCTCTTATCTGGCTGCCTTTCAAGTGAAACAGGGGTAGANAATCCCTCTATTGTGGAGCAAGGGGAAGAAATTGAATCAGATATTTCTCAAGAAACAGAAATAGAAGAAGAAATTGGAATATCTCTGCCAAACAATCCTCACTGCGATGATACTAATTTAGATCATTGCATGCTCCCCTTCCCATCAGGTTCATTCCTAAATGTCGATAATAGAACAGAGACCGGCTTCTCACTTTCAATTCCAGGAGCATCGATTCCAGACACTAATTCCGCAAGATCGGANAATATGATCGTTCTAGATAGGCTGGACGGTTTTAGCCCATCTACTCAAATTTTTACTTCGTTTGGACAACAAGTTCCAAACATCTCTGGTCTAGCATCACAGTTTGATATTTCAGCTTCTACTGTACCCGGTCATGGCACTATATTGATGAATTTGGATACAAAAGAGGTTTTGCCCCATTGGGTCGAACTGGACGCCAGGAATCAAGAAGGGCAACCTANACTTTTTTTCATCAGAACACTCGAGGGATTGGATCATGGAGCAAGATATGCAGTTGGAATCTCAGGACTTTCAGATAATGGAACCCCCATTTCTCCTTCTGATGGTTTCAGAGCATTAAGGGACAATATCCCTACAAATAATGATGGAATAGAGGGGCAACGTTCTAATTTTGAGNANATTTTCGATTCATTCGATACAATAGGAATTTCGNGACTAGATCTTCAATCTGCTTGGTGGTTTCACACTGCATCCACTGAATCTATATTGCGTGATTTGCTAATAATGCGTGATGATGCCGAGACAAGAATCGGCATGAACGGTACAGCTTGTAATTTTACATCTGTCACCGAAGGTTTCGGCGATGATCAGAGGGCACTACGGGTTATCGAGGGAACCATAACCACTCCACATTACATGGTGGCAAAGGAAGCGAGGTCCCCACTGATGAGGAACTCCGACGGAGATCCAATTTTTGTTGAAAATAGAGAAATAGAGTTTACAATGATGATCCCTCAATCCCTTGCTGACAACAATACCTCAGGACCTCTCACAGTCGTCGGTCATGGATTGTTTGGAGATGGAAAGGGATATGTCAGCGATAGTATGGGCAGATACTACGGGGACGCCTACGGAACTACATTGCTAGCTACCGACTTCAAGGGTTGGAGCTCAGACGGAGACCTAGAAGCTATGAGTAACGCACTACTGGACATAAAAGAATTTCAATTTCAACAAGAACGTCAAATGCAGGCAGTGATTAATCACATAACAATGGTTAGGACGATAACCGGAGTCTGCGCTGACAATGATAACTTCAAGCATAATGGAACAAATCTAATCGATACTGAGACGGTAAATTACTGGGGAATATCATTAGGGGGTCTGAGAGGTCCTTCTTTACTATCACTAATCCCAGAGATGGATTGGGGCGTATTATGGGTGGGCGGGACTTCATTCACTCATCAAGTTGAACGATCCACCCACTACGGCTCCGAAGAATATCCCATGGATTTCTACACCTTACTATCAAGCGAAATTTCATTGCCTTCCAGATTAGATAGGGCCATAGTGATCGCATTATTACAATCAGTTTGGGATTCAACCGACGGGGAGACCTTCCTGCCGTTTAGGGAAACTGGTTGGAAGGACGAATTGAAATCATTCGATGTTTTCTACCTCAGTTCTATGATGGATGCTCAGGTATCTGTACTGTCTGCAGACAGAGCTGCCAGAACTGGTAATGTTCCAGTGATTAACGGATCAGCATACCATCCATTTGGAATTGAGGTAGTAGATGGGCCAGTAAATGGTTCGGCGGCTGCGTACTTTGATGGAGATTTTCCACCACTACCCACCGGAAACACAAACGGCCCGGANTGGCACCACTCTCTCGCNCATAACCTTGTCTTTGAGGTCGAAGAAGCACAATTAATGGCATACGGCTATCTATTAACGGGTGTTCTTGAGGATTTGTGCAATCCCTCCTGCACCTTTGAAGGAGACTGGTAAGTGGCTAACGTCGCTCTCCCCTTTTTCCATCAGTCCAATCGTAGATTCCCAAACCCGTTTTCTTACCCAACTCGCCCGATTCTACAAGCCTGTCTAGCATTTCATGAGGTCTGTAATAATCATCCCCGAAAGCGTCAGCAAGACTATTCAAGATATCCCTTCTAACATCCAAACCAACTAGATCAGATAATTCAAGGGGCCCCATCGGATGACGATATCCCAGTTTCATTGCAGTATCAATATCACTTGCAGAAGCGACTCCTTCCGCTAACATTCTGATGGCTTCATTACCCAAGACCACACCTAATCTACTAGTAGCGAAACCCGGAACATCACGTACCTCGATGGTGCTTTTGCCCAATAACCTCCCCATTTCCCTGGTCCTTGAAACAGTCTCGTCTGATACGCCATCATGGCAGACAATTTCTACAAGCTCCATTAAAGGGACAGGGTTGAAGAAATGCATCCCAATCACTCTCTCAGGGGTCTTTGTTACAGACGCGATTTCTCCGATACTTAGACTGGAGGTATTGGTTGCTAAAATGCAATTTTCCGGACAAAGACTCTCTAAATTCTTGAATAATTCCCTTTTCAGATCCATCTTCTCCGGAACCGCTTCAATTACAAAATCCGCATCTTTCACTGCTCTAGAAATATCTGATTCCGGAATAAGATTATCAGACCATTCCTCTTTTTGCATGATTGTAGTTTTTCCTTTTGAGACTCCACTATCCCAAAAGGATTGAATAGATGAAACTCCTCGATTTAGAGACTCCGAAAAAGCATCATAAAGGCGCACCTTCCATCCAGCTTGGGCACAGACTTGTGCTATTCCAGCTCCCATCGTACCTGAACCTATGACGGCCACTTCCCGGATTGCCATAACGAGCCGAGACTCCGCTGGGAAATAAGCAGTACTAATCTTCACGGCCATATGCTGCCAGAGCAGATTGAAACAATCTCTGCCGAGGTACATCATGCTCCAGGAAACAAGTAAACGGGGCCACGTCCTTCAGCAATTCAATTGAGGAAACATAAGCACCATAGACAAATGGATCGGCATAGTCGATACTCGGGATAGAGATTCCTAGTTTGCTCAGGCCTTTCCGCGTGTCCTCATCCCAAATGGAGTATGTATGGTGGGAGAAGTGAAGATATGCAGACAGTCGTCTAATATCGGATCTNGCTTTATCCGTCAAACTTTCAATAAGAAGTGTGTCCGGATATTTTATTGCATAAAGTGAGAGTAGTACCTCTCTTTGGGTCTCCTCTCTCCAAGATCTTCCCTCCAAACCCATCCAATCGTCAATCATGTCTAACATTTCAGGAGAGTATGGTCTGTGAACCCGATAGAGAAGATTTTCGTAACCTTCCGAATCTTGAGTTTCAGAGTGATGATGCTCATAGAATAAATCAGTGAGTCTGTCAAAGAAAGGTTTGCAAAGATCTTTGTTGAAATGTGAAAGAGCTACGTGTTGCATCTATATCCCTTACTTCCCTTTCCATTCCCTGTACTGAATCCATTCCTGATTCATGTACTCATTGATTAATTTCTCCTCATCTTCTTCTGTTGGGAGCATCTCGGAGAGATAGCTTTCCCACTCAGTGTCATTTCCGGTAAAGGGGTCCCCTTCAACAGTGAATCTTTTTCCAGCGTACTTACCTATGTTTCTCCTAAACCTGTCAGAAGGGATGTAAAGTTCCGGTTCCCCTTCCTTTCTTACCTTGCTAATCCTCCTCATTTCTTCTCTTAATTCATTGAAATATAGGTCCCTGCTTGCTTCGTTGAGATGTTCTCTGTCTGCTGAATCTTCTGACTCCCTCTCATCATATCTGCCTTTGATCCCGTAAACATAAGCCCATTCTGCGCTAGAGGAATCATCCGTTCCAAACAGATCTAATCCAGTACTGACCCACTTATTCACATATTTCTGGATTAATGAGCAAGGAATTACCCCCTGTTTCACCACTCTTCTCAATCCGTTTGCTCCAGTTCCTAAGTGAAAAGACTCCTCTTTGAGCATTGGACCCATGCTCGCTGCAAGGGGTTTGAATGAGGATGTACTCAGCATCTTTAGCTGATATTTGCCATCTCTGTCGATGAAGTGGGTAAACATGAAGAAATCCAGCCAGTGGTCAATGGGCTCATTGAATGAACCAAGGATCCTAGTTCCTTCTTGTGCATTTCTTTCCAGAAGTTTTGCTGCCTCACGGACGCCCTGTTCTCCGAAGAACGTACACAGAAGGTATGCCATCTGCCACCCATGTCTCTGTTCTTCACACATTATCCGAAGTGCAGATTTTTTGTCATATTCCGTTGGAGCCGTTGCAAGTAGGTGATTTTGCTGCTCAACACTCGCGAACTCCGTATCCCCTTGGACGCTGACCATTGTAATTATNGCGTCCATGATATTCTGTTGTGGGATTTGCATCCTTCTTTCCCACTTGGGCATTCCCTCGAAGTCACCGAATTCTATTTCTTGACCGGCAGTATCCCAGTCAAATTTGATGTCAAACCTGTAGTCTCCAAGCCATGAGGGATCGAAGCCAATCCTGGTTTGCCAATCGTTAAATTCTTCAATCCATGTTTCGAAGTTTGTAGGGTAGTTTTGAACAACCTCAGTCTTTGGCATAGCTANCCCAGAACCAACGGGTATTTTAGCGATTGTCTCCACATTTTACCGTGAAGTTGTGCGTTACTTCCCTTCGAATCTAGGAGTTTGCTTATCGACGTAAGCCTTGATGCCTTCTTTCGCGTCTTCAGATTGAAATAAGTCTGATTGCAGTTCTCTTTCTAGGGCTAAGTGATATTCCAAGGGGATTTCAAGTCCGCTTTGTACACTCCTCTTGATATTTCCAATTGCCTTAGCTGCAGCGAAAGGAAGAGTAAATCGCCCAGAATAGTCCAGTACGTCCTGTCTGAACTCATCAAGACTCATGCTATCATAGATATCATGCACTAGATCCATATCCTTGGCCTCTTCAAAAGAGAATTTCCTTCCCGTGACCATTATTTCCATTGCCTTTGCTTTTCCGACTAGTCTCGAAAGACGTGCTGTGCCCCCTGTTCCAGCCAAAACTCCCAGGGAAACCTCTGGCAATCCAACTTGGAAGTTCCCTTTCCTAGCTATCCTGACATCCGCAGCCATTGCAATCTCGAGCCCCCCTCCAACTGTGTGTCCATTCAATGCTGCAATTACCAGCTTTGGAGTCTGCTCAAGTCTNGATAGGGTCTCATTCGCATGAAGACAAAAGAAATACTTGTATCNNGGAGTCAGCTTGTTNAGATANTTTATGCTGGCTCCGGCTGAGAAAAATTTCTCACCGTGTCCGGTTAATAGGATTACAGAGANATCATCATCAAATCTAGCACTCAATATCGCATCATCAATATCGTGCCACATTTCCCGCGTGTAGGTATTGACGGATGTCTTCTCTCCTACCAAGGGCTCTCCATCCGAATCTGAAACTAACTCAATAATGGCCACTCCGTTTTCCGTTACTCCGTAGTTTACTAGACGGTTCTTCATNGGTTTAAGTTCGGGCCAAGATGCCATGNCTTATCGGCAGAGTTCAGCCATATCAATCAAACGGAGGTTAGAATTCCCTATGTTTCAGAGTCTCTGAATGAGATATTCCCGCCTCCAATACGCGTAGACTTCCATTGATCGCGNATTTCCTCAGCTCGTTCACTTCTTTTCCAAACATCNCTCTTTAGCGCTCTTCGAAATGGCATTCTATGGACTNTTCTACCATCTTGAAGCTCCTTTTTTCTCAACATACCAATCTTTACAATTGGCCACAGAGCCTTCCTCGCTAATCCGGGTTTGTACAACCATTGCATAAATTTTANTCCGTCACCCTTCCTTTTTTGGTCTCTCATCCACTGATTTGCAACCATCTTGAACCCCCTATCTCCCACTCTGTTCATGAGAAATCGGTTTATTGCACTAGCCTTGACTAGGGGGACCAAGCGTTTTCTAACTTCCTTTTCATAGTCGCACTCGCCCATTATTGCTTTGGCCGCCAATACTCCACTAGTTATTGCATACCTCATCCCAAAGCCCCACATGAAGTCCTGAAGGCCACCTGCCTCTCCAACGTAATACCTCCCTTCATGCACATATTTTGTGGGTATTCCGAAGTCTCCTTTCCCACCGACCCTCTTAATTGGCCTCCTATCAAGAGAATAATTCTCTTCATACCAGGCTATAGTCTCATCAAGATACCGCCCACTATTACGTTGTTTTCTCCAGAGGCATGTGCAAATTAGCCCTATTCCGTCAATTATGATTAGGTATGAGTAAGCCCCTGGGGCTAGTTTATCATTTAACTGGAATGCTACAATATTTTCATGACTGGTTTCGAAGATTTCACCAAATGCAACAGCNCTAGATTCCCTTGGTCCGGCTGCAACAATTTGACACTCCTCCGGNGACCTCTTTGCACCATAGTGTATTGTTGCTCCACTTTCGATGGCCATTCTTTTGAAACCTTGATCAATTGTATGATCTGCAGTCCCCCTCTCAATCACCCTAAAGGCCACTCCATCGGTTTTTGGATTACTTATCGTATCATCTGGGTGAATTAAATCGATAATCCCGAAGGAATCAGACTTGAATTCCTTATTATCGAACCCCCATTCTTCTAATTCATCGAAGAAATCAATATCGCCTGTCCAGTTCTCAATACCCTGAAAGTCACCATCAAATCTAGCTCCACTATCTTTCCTTAATTCATGGACGTGAACTTCTTTTCCAGACCTTGCCAGTAATGTCGCAGCTGCCAATCCCGAAAGGCCTGCTCCGAGAATGTGAATCTCTTCGCCCATATTATGCCGAGGCACACAGTTGGCTTGAAGAGTTGGGTCACCCGTCGTCTTCAAGCCACGGATGTATCTCGGGAATCATGGGCGTCCACATTCGAGTTGAGGAGGTTTCTCTGGATTCTAACAAACTTAGGGGCCTAATAGAGAAAGAAGGATGTGGCAGCATAGTCAGTTTTGTTGGACTGACTAGAGGGGATGATCTAGGTAAAAAAGTGAAGAGATTGGAATTCGATTCTTGGGAGGCTAAGCTACCAGAGGTCCTAGAGGAGATAGCGAATGATGCGATTACAAGATTCCTGGTCAAATCAGTACTCATAGCTCACAGGACTGGTTCAGTAAAGCCCAGTCAGGAGATAGTTTGTATCCACGTAGGATCTAAGCATAGGAAAGAGGGATTTATCGCATGTTCCTGGATAATTGATGAACTAAAGAAGCAGGCACCACTTTGGAAGAAGGAAATCAGAGAAGATGGCGAGTATTGGAAATCCGGATTAGGTTGAAATTATTTCACAAATGACACTTCAATTTCTATAAAAATCATGATTTTTCATTGCAATCCTCCTGACCAATCTCCTGAATAGTGAGTGCCCCTACGGCAATTGGTGAGTCTGTGAAGTTGTCAATAGATGGAATAGTAGATGTAGGTACAAAACCTAAGATTGAACGTGAGGCCGTGGCATCTGGCCATATATTTCTAAGTTCCAAATCGATGAAGGCTATCTTGGAAGGACTCTCNCCCAAGGGNGATGTAAGGGAAGCATCCACAATTGCAGCCATTCAGTCTGTAAAGGAAACCTCTCGTAGTCTGCCCCATTGTCACCCAATTCCCATTGAGGGATGTACTGTGGATTGGGAGCTCGGAGAAGGGAAGCTCTTCTGTACCGTTTCTGTCAGAACCCATTGGACAACCGGAGTTGAAATGGAGGCACTATCTGGGGTATCAGCAGGCCTTCTCTGTGCTTGGGATATGCTGAAACCGTTTGAAAAGGACGAATACGGACAGTACCCTAGCACAANAATCCAAGAAATTCGAGTTATCTCAAAGAAAAAGGGTGACCAACAGAGTTGAATTCCAGCACCCCCTCAGGAGAGTTGTGTCCACAGGCGATTTGATCCCCGATTTCCTCAGAGCAACCGAAGTAGCAGCAATCGCAGCTTCAAAGTGGATTGGTCTGGGTGATGGAAAGGCTGCAGATGGCGCAGCAGTGGAGGCTATGAGNGGGGTTTTTGATACAATACCCTTCGATGGAAGGGTAGCAATAGGAGAAGGTGAGAGAGACGACGCCCCAATGCTCTGGATCGGAGAAAAACTTGGTACTAGACAAGGAGACCCGAATTNTCCGTCGNTTGATATAGCGGTAGACCCACTTGAATGTACAAANCATGTCGCTTTTGATAAACCGAATGCAATGGCTGTATTGGCAGCAGGGCCACGAGGATCACTCCTGCATGCNCCCGATTGCTACATGGATAAAATCGCTGGTCCAAAAGAGATCATCGGAGAAGTCAGTCTGGAGGCAGATGTCGCTTACAATGTAGAGAATGTCTCTTCCTGTCTCGAGAAAAATGCAGAAGATCTTCAGGTTGTGGTCATGGACCGACCAAGACACGAAGAACTAATCCGTGATTTGAAAAATTTTGGCATAAAGCCGATTTTAATAGGCGATGGAGATATTGCTGCTGCTCTGAATGCGGCAGATCCGGACTCAGAAGTAGATTTGCTGATGGGAATAGGCGCAGCCCCCGAGGGGGTAATTACTGCTACAGCATTGAGAGGTTTAGGGGCTCACTTTGAGGGCCGTTTAGTCTTCAAAAATGATGGCCATATGGAGAGAGCAGAACAAATGATCGAAGGAGATATTGAGAGAATTTGGAATCGAGATGATTTGTGCAACTCAAAAGATTCGGTGTTTATTGGGTCTGGAGTTTGCGACGGAAGAACTAGTGGCGTCGTGGAATTGGGCCAAGGAAAATATACTGTCGAATCAGAAATTATCGATGTACAAAAATCGTCCCACAGAATCGTATCCTCAACCATAAATTTTGAAATTTCGAACTAGAAGTAGTTTTATCCAGACGATGGATTCTTTTCTTTGAACCTCTTCCCACACATGAGAGAGTATCATGGATAAAGATCTATTAGAGAAAAATGCTAACCAACTTGTCTCCCCCGGAAAAGGAATCCTGGCTGCAGATGAAAGTAATGGGACTATGTCTAAACGCTTAGAATCCGTGGGAGTTTCAGCATCAGAAGATGCTCGTAGGAATTACAGAACAAATTTATTTTCTACAGAGGGTTATGAGTCATCCATTAGTGGTGTGATTCTCTTCGACGAGACTATCCGCCAATCAATGGATGATGGCACCCCTATTCCAGATTATCTTAACGAGCGAGGAATTTTGCCTGGAATCAAAGTAGACACAGGGGCAAAAGATCTAGCAAACCATCAAGGCGAGAAGGTTACCGAGGGACTTGACGGTTTAAGGGAGCGTTGTTCCGAATATTTTTCTATGGGCGCTCGTTTTGCAAAGTGGCGTGCTGTGATTCGAATAGGCGAAGGCCTTCCGTCGGCAGCATGCATCTCCACAAATGCTCACGCTTTAGCAAGGTATTCGGCAATTTGCCAAGAAACCGGCTTGGTTCCGATTATAGAGCCAGAAGTCCTAATGCAAGGTGAACATGACGCCGATAGATGCTACGAAGTAACCGCCNATATTCTATCNNATACNTTCTCCGAATGTNAAAAACAAGGCGTCCANATACNAGGCGCTCTCCTTAAGCCAAACATGATNTTTGCAGGAATGGANAACGAAAAACAAATTTCTAGAGATGAAGTTGCAAGNTTGACAATTNAATGTTTGATGGAAAATGTCCCNCATGATCTCCCAGGGATAGTGTTTCTTTCTGGGGGGCAGTCAGATGAGGATGCTACAGCCCATCTAAACTTGATGAATAAGACTGAATCAGGAATGCCGTGGCAACTATCTTACTCCTATGGGCGAGCACTACAAGCAGATGCTCTAAGAAAATGGGCTGTAAGGGACGATGACTCAGATTCTTCTAGCAGAAAATCCTTCTTACACCGGGCTTCAATGAATGGCNTAGCCAGAAGTGGAGAATGGGACGAGAGTCTAGAGATTTGAAGTTTCAGACCTTTTCTTCCAAAGCNCCTGGTCTTACTTGCCAAACACATATCTCATATCTGCCCGATAGGGCCCCTCCTCTTTTTGTAGTGGAGACTTTCAAAATATCTTTGTCCTTTGATAGGACATTACCTAGCTGCTGAGGTGTGGTACCATGCCTCATTGTAGAATTTACATGTTCGAGGATCTCTGTCGTATTTGCCTCTCCGCGCTCGTCTAAAAATTTCTTGATTTTCTGCCTTAGTCTGGTAGTCCTCATATTGTTCACTCTACTGTTACGTACCTCCCCATTGGCCGATATGCTCAGGATGGCGGATGGTAATATAATGCTTCTGTATGTATTTGCANTCATTGGTTACAGATAATGACATAATTNAACTGGTTTTNCTTATTCAATAAGAAAATAGATTCAGAAAACCGATTATTTCCACTGGAAACATATAACTAAATGTAACTAAAACAAATATTTTATTACTATCTTTTAATTAGACTCATTTTGCAGGTGTTTCTTAATGTCAGATGCTTCCCCAAGCAACTCACCAATTACTCCAAGTAGAATAAGAAGTAAACATAGGAGGAGGTTGATATCCAAGCTATCATCTGGTGACGCAACTGTTTCAAAACTTGCTAATGAATGCAGACTTAGGATGCCTCACGTTTCAGCAGAAATTAGGCGTTTGAGGANTGAAGGATTGGTTTCTAGTGATCTTCCAGCCGGCTCTAGAGGGGCTAGAATACGTCTTACAGAAAAGGGTTGGACCTCTTTGGAGAATGACGAGTGGGCAAGATTGTCGAAGATAAAATATATTCCNTCAAACAAAGAAAGTTGCTGCATAATTTCTAGAGATGAGGAGAATCTGACTNTGTGCTTTCTATCTCCGCCGCTCGAACCAATGGTGCAAATTCCCAATCGAATTTTACCCAACTCGCGAGGTGGGAAAAACTCCACTAGAAGCCAAGGGGTGTCTTGGAGTTGGGCTGTACTTTCCGAGATTACGCCGAGATGGTTCGATCGAGAAAATCGTTTAATCTTGGATTCCCCTCCCGCAATAGTACAACCNGGNAGAATTGAAGCTTACTCCGACCAAACTCCNATTGTCGGAATAATAAGGGCACAACTACNAGATTCTGANAATTCATCCACTATTTCCCCNGGGGAATGGTTCCTACAGCCTTCTCAAATCCAAAACGCACCCTTGCACGAACCCACATACCATAGAGGTGATTGGATTCTTGGATCACCACACAATAAGTCTCCAGATATCAGACCAACCCAACCAGTTGTTGCTACAATCAAGGAAAGACTTCCCAAATCTGTTCTGTTGAGATCAGCCAGGATAAACTCGCTAGTTGTAGCAGACTTGGGAGGTCTGGAAATGGGCGGTGATGAATACCCTATGCAGGCTCTTGAATATTGGATTGAGAAAGCCCACCCAAGGCTGACTAGTTCAGAAAGAAAAAGAAGGTTAAGCTCTCTCATNGATANAATTTCTAAATCCAAGAGAGTAAAGGTGGATGACTCAACAATCCGAAAGTTTCGCAAGGANTGGGCCGGTGCTCGATTCATTTTAGATGATTCCAGAATCAGACAAATCAATCTTAGAGGGTTAGGAAAATCGGCAAACGAGTCATTAGTAAGATGGTCATTGGAAAAGAAAAACATCCCATTGGTCTTGGAGGCAAGCTCAGATTTATCCGGCGAAATTCTATCCAGTATAGCCATTAAAACTAATCTTAGNTTGGTATTTTTGGAGGAGATGACATCACATTTTTCAAATTTTGACACTATTCAGATTGACAAAATTCGNACCTTACCATGGCTGAAATTTACTACCGGTCAAGCTCATGCGATTCCTGTGAGGTTGGTGGAGCAGGGCAAGAACTCTCCTGTTTCTTCATACTCAGAAAAAATTAGTATCTCACCATGGGCGATCATGGGATTGCCAGAAAATAGCGATTATCAAATCGAGATCCAAGGAGATGAGGTTTCGATCATCGGCTCTTCTTTGTCTCAATACCCTCAGGGCGACGAAGAGTGGGCCAATCAAATGGAGGCAAACTATCCCTTAGCTTCATGGATTGCTTCCCCTTCAAAAAATCGTTGGCAAAGGTGGCAGAGAATATCGACTAGGATAGATCCAGAGTGGTTGGCTTTGCTGGATCTCGATTACTTGCCGATTGAGAAAATCTCAGAGCTTGCAAATCAAGCACCAGAATCAGTAAGGAGGATCTTTTCAGACAAAATTACAGCGAAGCTTAGGGAAGATCCAGATAATCTCCTTAGATCTTGGCCTGCAATTGATCCAAAACAAGCAAACATTGGTGCCGCTTGGTTAGCATCACATTTCATCCAAAACTGTGCTTGGCTGCCAGAAGAATCGTACTCTGACCTAATTGGTTGGGCGGTTGAGGCATGGCTTTCCCAACCCCCAAAGGATTCACTGGGTGCTCTGACTGGTCTTTCTTGGCTATTCAGAGCGCTAAATAAGCCTCAAAAGGAATTTGAAATAATAATCAAGAGGGTGAAGAATATTTCTTCCAGCCTTCCAGATCACCATCATCTGAATACTTGGTCACGACTTTATGATCATGCGCTTGGAATAAGAAATGCGGATTTAGAGGATATAGGGAGATTTATGACCAATCTTCCAAATTCGTGGTGGGCACCATTCTCCTGTGACTTCCTAATCACTATTTTAGAAGAACCAATCTCAATCCAATTATTGAATATAGGCATTCCATGGTGCGCGGTCATTCTTTCCCCCGTAGGTGAGAAATCTAAATGCCCCGGTTTAGAATCAATTTCATATTCGGGCTGCAGATCTGAAATAACTCCTCTTTTGGGAAATTTCCTTCGTTCAATCCAAGATGATTCGGTGGACATAGAATGTCTAGACCAACTTTCAGATCTAAAAAATGCTATTGAGTCTGTAAGAGAAGGACGAATCCCCCAATCTGGAAAATCGCATAATCTTTCAGGCTGGCTTGCACAACCTCTAGAGAGATGGCCAGAATTCACGATGGAAATGATCATGCAAGGCGATTTGTCTATCTCTGAGAGGCTGACAATTGGTAAATCAGGTTTCCATCGAGGTCTGATAGATTTCGACAATCCTACTCAACCGCTGGGTTCTTGAACAAACCTGACTGGGAAGTTTTGCCCAACTGGCAACACCATGCGGACAAAACCCCCTCGCCGGAGGTGGAGAGTGAAGTATGGCACCACTGATTGGGTGACCATCTGACGAAGACCATCATGACCTTTCCGAGGGATGATTGATGACGCAAATCAGGTGGCCGGATTGCGAAAGGTCCCCTGAGGACGGAATAGAATGAATCAAGGGACTACCCCGCAGTTCGACAGACGTCCCGAGGTGGGTCAGGCGCTAGAGCGAAGCAGTGAAGGTGGCCGTTACGCCTCGGGGCACACACTACAACTATCCTCAGAAGGCGGAAGAAGATGCACGAAATCGGATTACTTGGAGGGACCTTTGACAGATTCCATGCCGGCCACGAGCACCTAATTCGTTCTGCGCTATCTAATTGCAATAAATTGGAGATTTGGCTGACAAATGATGAAAAAGCTCAATCTAAAGATTTCAGAGTAAAGAAATGGGATGAACGTTCCGGAGAATTGCAAGATTTTCTCTCCGAAAATGGGTCTCGCGTAACAATTAACACTCTTGAAGACGATTTTGGACCGGCCCAAGAACACAAACAAGCTTCGGTAATTTTCTGTACCGAGGAGACTCTCGAGAAGTGTGAGGCAATAAATAGCGCCCGAATTAGCAATCGACTCAAACCTCTTGAGATTATTTCCGTGAATCAAATAGATGCATGGGATGGTCAACCCATCTCGAGTTCTAGGATAAGATCTGGAGTTATTGATAGGAG
>PAVV01000030.1 GCA_002713185.1 Methanobacteriota archaeon
TCACAGAGAGGATACTGATTTGGCATGGAGAGTACTAAACTCTGGGCATAAGATCAACTGGTGTCCGGACTGCATAGTGCATCATCCTGATAGATTTGGAGTTGAGCGATTCGCTGTGGAAAGTGAGTTACTACTCTACAGATGTGATCCAAAAAAATATATCGAAATTGCTGCTGGAACAATATCTTTCAGAACCATTTCTGACGGAACATGGAAGAGGCTTCGTTTAGGAATGAGGACTCATGAGGGGAAAGTAAAATCCCTGACTAGATTAGAGTCTATTTCTCTATGGCTTAGAGCCACGATCAAGTCAATATCTCGAAAATTAATGTGAGGTTTTTGTTGATGATTGTGTCTCATGAGCATAAATTTATTTTTATCAAGACTAGGAAGACTGCAGGGACTAGTATTGAAATTGGTCTTTCGAAATACTGCGGTCCTAGGGATGTGATTTCCCCTATAGGAAAGGATGAGGAGTTAAGGGGGAGTCTGGGTTTTCCTGGCCCGCAAAACACCATTTTACCTATATACCAATATAGAAAATGGGATCTATGGAATTTGTTGAAGGGAGGAGGTTTTGCCCATCATTTCAACCACACACCTGCGAAACTAATGAAGAAAAGGTTGGGGGGGGCTGTTTTCGATAATTATCTTAAATTCTGTGGAGTGAGAAATCCCTGGGATATGGCAGTTTCACTTTACAACTGGGAGGTATTTGGGCCGAAAAAGGGGATTGACAGCAGCACTAGCTTCGAGGAATTTCTTGAGAGGAGGTCTGATGACTTGCTGACAAATTCTAGCATCTTCATGTCTGAAGGAGAGGTTTTGGTTGACGAGTTTGTCAAATTCGAAAGCTTAGAGTCAGATTTAGAAATAATTTCTGAGAAGATTGGTTTGGGGAAAATTGAGCTTCCAAGAGCTAAGAGCGGATTCAATAAAGAGAAGCGCCATTACTCTCTTTACTATGATGATAGAGGCATAGATTTCATCAGAGGGATTTGTAAGATTGAGATTGAAATGTTCGGATATGAGTTTGATGACAGAAGGCCCGCTTGAATCAAGCGATCTATGGGCTACCTGACTTTCCACTGGGGTTATGGTGGCCCCAATGAGAGATGTCCAGTTTCAGATCTTCAAAGAATGAGGCAATTTTCTCTGGGCCATCTTTATCCAAATCAAATTCCAAGAGGTCTTCTGGCCTATTTGAGAAGTATTCCCTAACATTCGAAGTATGCTCTTCCCAATGCTCCCTCCAGCACTGGTTGAGTGCTTCCTGAGAGTCGTGATATCTAACACCGTGCTTGCAATAAAAATAGCCTCTTTCCAAGAATCTAATTCTACTGCTAACCCAATCTTCGACATTTCTTGTATTGAGAATGAATTTACTACCAGGATACTGTTGGTCTAATTCACGAAATCTTTCAAACGCGTACACAGGATTGAGTTGTCCTTTTGGAAGATTGGCATAAAGACGTCTGAATGGTTTCTTTTTGAAGAGCTTTTTAGATTGAGCCTCTACTTCAACAAATTCCATATCTCCATAAGCCTGATATCCGTCAACATACGATAAAAGCGGCTTATTCTCCATATATGCGGCTTCAATTCCAGCTGCTATCGTCCCTCTCCCCCAATGGAGGCAGTGGAGACCATTTGCTTGGAAAAAACGGATTAGCGTTGTTGTACCACATCTATTGAAGCCTATCTGGAATATTCTGGGATTACCAGTTCCTCTCGCCATCGTCGGTTGCTGATGATTCATCAAATTATACCTTACTATCTACAACGAAATGAAAAGGGCATGCAATGACGGGAAAGAGGAAGTGGGAGTATGTATCGTTTGATTTGGTTTCAGCATGTACACAAAGCTGCGGGAACCCTGGTTGTAAACCTTGCAAGGGCAAATGGTGAAATTCTATACAAGAACAATGCAAATGGGAACCCTCTTGATGAGGATGGTGAGCGATTAGAACTTTGGAAGTACGATGAAGGTCAATTGAAATCGTTCGTAGATAGCTGTGAACAAGAAGGGGTCACCTTCGTTGCAACCGAGCACGGATCGCCAGACTTCAAAGTTCTTCACAGAGACAGTCGAGTTGTATTGCTAACGACGCTAAGAGATCCTATATCTCGAGCTGTTTCTAATTATAATCACGCATACTTTGGAGGTTACACTAAGGCCTCTAATATTGGTGATTTCTTATCGGAAAGTCGTTTTTTTATGTCTGACAATTTCTACGTCAGGACTTTCTCTAGGAAAGAGCAGTTTCCATTAGAAGCTATTTCAGAAGAAGATCTCGAAACTGCGAAGGGTGCTCTGGCTCTATTCGACTTGGTGCTGTTACTCGGAAAGATTGATTTGTTGACCACATTGTCTGAAGAGTTTGGATGGGGCATGTCCGCTGTGGATTCGCATGCAACGTTCGGTGATCCTTGGAAGGTCTGGAACATGATGAAGAAAGGCCAGCTCATCAGAGTAGTAAGATACATAGGAGGGTTGAGTGCTCCTGGGGAACAGTCCCTTCTGGACGGGAGATACGATCTTGACTTAAGTCTGATAAGATCGATTGAAGGGGATGATGGTGGTGATTAGATGTTTTTTTTAAGCGGAAACGGAGTTGAATTTGTTGTTTAGACAGATCAATTCGGAGGACATAGATTGGATACTAAGCCACACGAAACTCTCTGATCCTATTCACGTATCTGGCCTAGAAGGGGGATGGGATAACGCGAACATACTGCTAAAGTTTTCTAATGGCTCGAAGTTTGTTCTAAAGGCTTGGTTTGCAAACGAAATTCCCGAAGTTGAACGAGTAGTAGAAAGACATCTGCACCTACAAGAGCACGGAATACCAACTGTTGTTCCTGTGCTTCTGGACAATCACGGCCTGTTGGCAAAGAAAGATGGTTTTGCCTGGACTTTGATGCCATACATTGAAGGTGGTTTTCTAGGGAATGATTCTGAATCAATGGAATCTCTTGGGGAAGTTCTAGCGCGAATGCATTGTATCCCAAAGGCAGATTGTTTTCCCAATGAATACAGGATGGGTTTTAGTTTGTTTGAAAGGGTCATTTTCCTATGTAAAGAGAAGGGTTGGTCTCTCAATTTCTTGGATATTCTAGCTAAGGAGGCCTCTTTTCTGAGAGATAATCTGCCCTCGGACCTCCCAAATGGAGTCCTTCATGGAGACCTTTTTCCTGACAACATAATTGGAAGTGAAGGCTCAGTTAATGCAATTTTAGATCTTGAGGAAGCTTGGATTGGGCCTCTCTGCTTCGATATTGTGATGGCCTTCGTAGGATTCTGCTGGGAAGAGGGAGTGCCGATTTCAAGCCGCTGGTGTTCTCTAATTAGAGGCTATCAGAGCGTTAGATCTCTTAGCGATGAGGAATTTTATGCAATGCCGATTATGCACAGGTATGCAACACTTGCAATAGCTTGTTGGAGGTTCTGGAAGCACAATCTAAGCATTCCAAACAAAGAATTGGCAGGAAGATACTTGGAAATGGTTGATAGGGTTGGTCTGGAATTTGATTTCTCAGAGGGGTTAGAATGAGAGGTGTGGTTCACTCTATAAACATCAGTAGCGGTGGTGTTCCAAAGAACTTGATAGAATCTGCAGAGATTAGAAAGGATGGAGTAGAGGGTGATTTCAACAAGTTTCGTGAAGGGCGAGGGGGCGATCCGGATAGAGCCGTCTGCATCTTTTCTTTAGAGAGAATAGAAAGCATGAAGATAGAGGGCCATCCAATAGATGTCGGTACCACTGGAGAGAACCTAACAATCAAAGGGATAGAGTGGGAATCTCTAGTAGAAGGTGCACTTGTAGAGATTGGCGATGTTCTTCTGCAGCTTAGCGAGCCGTGTGCTCCTTGCTCGAAGATTAGCAAATCGTTCATTGACAGGAGATTCGACCGAGTAAATCACGATCGAGAATTTGGTTGGTCTAGGTGGTTAGCCCGTGTTTTGCGTGAGGGAATGGTGAAAATTGGAGATTCCGTGAATATTATTATTACACCCGCCGGCTAGAATTCAGCGATGGAAGCCGGCACGGATACATGGATGATTAGGAAAGGAAATAAGAGAATTGGCCTATTAGAAAGAATTTCTCGTGGCTGGAAGATGACAAAACTCGGTGTGGCTGTGGTCAGATCGGATCCTGAACTGATGGTTTACTCGTTTCTTTCCGGCTTATTCTCTCTTGTGGCAATAGGTGCAGCAATCTCTAGTTCAGTAGGCCTGGAAGTGATCACCTCAAATCCAGAGTGTGTGGGTGAAAACTGTGGAAGCGAGTTAGTTCTCGCTCATATGGCCATATGGTTCGTTTTCTACATGGTAGTCTCCATAATCACGGTTTTTTGGAATGCTGCCATAATTGCAAGCGCTTACGAGCGAATAAGCTCAGGAAGTAACCCAAGCTTCTCCTACGGAATAGGACAAGCGATGAGGTGCCTTCCGCAGATTTTTGTGTGGGGCATCATTGCTGGAACAGTCGGAATGTTCATTCAGATTTTAGAGGGATTGGCCCACAGTGACGACTCTCCTCTTCCACTCAGGTTGATTGCGGGATTGGCTAGCTTTGTCATAGGGATAGCTTGGTGGGTCGTCACATTCTTCATGGTTCCAATGATTGTTCTAGAAAAATCAGGAGTTCTTAATGGAATGGAAAGAAGCACTGAGCTCTTCAGAAGAACCTGGGGCGAGGATGTGTCTTCTCACATAGGAACTGGGCTACTCATGTTTCTCTGTGTCCTAATTATTTGTGCTATTGGAGGGGTAGTTATGGTGTTGGGTGAAGTGGGTTTCATCTTGGGAATTATAATTCTCGCTGTTGGGCTACTCTTCGCAGTTCTATTCTTTTCAACTGTTGAAGCGGTAAACAGGGCATCCTTATTCTACTATGCAAAGACCGGTCAGGCACCACCAATGGCTGCAAAGATCGGAATCAATTGGTAGGTGATACATTGCCAAGTCTAAGCCCGGGGGCCGACATTATTGAGGAAGTTGTTGTGGCAGTCGCAGACAGCATCCCCCAAGGAGATGAGAATAGTCTATGGAGAATTTTCAGGAGGACGTTCGCAATCTGCATTCCGCTAGTTCCCATCATATACTTCGTCGTGTGGAAGCTTGGATACCTCTGAAATAGACGGTAGTTAGCCCCTATGCAGTAGCAGAGGTACCCGAGCGGTCAAAGGGGCTGGGATGAGGTCCCAGTGCGTAGTGCTTCGCAGGTTCGAATCCTGCCCTCTGCACCACTATTGCACTACAATCCAGAGAGCCACTGCGAACAAAGAAGCTCCCATGGCTCTATTTAGGACGATTGCGGATCTGGGAGTAGTGAATGCCCTCCTGAGAACTGTACCAAATGCTGCCCATGACATTACAGCTGGAAGTCCGAACATCACATTTAGCAGAACCAGCATTGACTTTCCCATAAATCCAGATCCAAACACCGTTCCAAAGGTTGTCATTAGAACTAGAAAGTGTATCCAGGCCTTTCCATTAACGAACTGGATAGCCACTCCAGTAGTAAATCCTAGGCGCTGATTGTCGTGATGGCCTTCGTCCAAAGGATTGGATGTGGCGATTTTGTAAGAGAGGTATGCGATGTATGCCGCGCCTATGTATGCTAAGGTGTCAAAGAAGCTCTGATTGTCCTCGATGAAGACTGTTGCTCCTCCGACTAACAAGCCTAAAATCGACCACCCTACCGCCATTCCTGAAATTAATGTCAAAGTGCCCTTGAATCCATGCTGTGACCCATGCGCTGCACATAGAACGTTATTGGGCCCGGGACTGAAACACATTGGGATGATGAACACCAGTGTAGCTACCAGAAGTTCGACATCCATGGTTTCATCCTTTACAATTGACTTACTTCAAGGGCCTGATCTATATCGGACCAGAGATCTTCGACGTCCTCAATCCCTACACTCATTCTAACAAATCCCGGAAGTATTCCGGACTCAAGTCTGATTTCCTCCGGTACAAATGAGTGACTGGTGTTAAATGGGCAACTGACTAAGCTTTCGATTCCGCCGAGGCTGGTTGCTTCGAAAATTATTTCGAGAGCTCTTATGAATCGCAAAGCACGATTATCGCCCCCCTTGACTGAGAAAGAGAGCATCCCAGTCCCGTTGGGGACTATTCTCTGAGCTACGTTATAATCATCGAAGCTGGAAAGAGAGGGGTGATTGACGCTGTTTACAGAGGGATGTTGCTCTAATCTGCGAGCAAGTTCAGAAGAGTTTGAAGCGTGAATTGGCATCCTAGCATGGAGCGTCCTAATTCCTCGCTCCAATAGATAGCACATTTGAGGATCTGCAGCGCCCCCAAATCTAGATTTGGCTTCGAAAACCCCTCGAAGTAGTTTCTTGGATCCTACTACTATTCCTGCAGTAAGATCAGTATGACCATTGAGAAATTTGGTTCCCGAGTGAATTACTAAATCGAATCCCATTGAAATTGGTCTACATGCCCAAGGGGTGGCGAATGTATTGTCGACGATCGAGACCAAACCATGCTTTCGCGCTATAGATGCCATCCTCTCCAAATCGCAGACCTTCAAAACTGGATTTGTGATTGTTTCAACGTACAGTACTTTTGTATTCTCCTTTATGGCAGCCTCGAAGGAGCTTGGGTCCCTAATATCCGCCATAGTCACCTCGATTCCGTATTTTGGTAAATTAGAAGTCATTAGGCCGTATGTCCCGCCATAGATATCTGCTGAAGTCACAACGTGATCACCTTGAGTCAAGAGAGAGAGCAGAGTGGATGATATTGCAGCCATCCCGCTACTGAATGTCTCGCCATCTTCTGCTTGCTCAAGAGATGCAACCTTGCTGGATACTGCCTCAGAATTTACGCTGGCATATCTGCTGTAGAGCAGTGTATGCTGGCCTCCTGTTTCCTTCCACATTTGGTAGGAATCGTCGGTAAGTTGGTAGGTCGAGGTAGTGAAAATAGGGGTCACTGCGGAACCCTCTATATGATTCGTACCGGACCAAACCGCCCTTGTTGAGAAATTACGTTCCGAGAACTTGTCGTGCATGATTCCGGATTGGCAGGTAAGCAATAACGATGCTTATTACAATCCAATGGCTTCAAGCACCGATTGGAGGTCAGGGTCAACTACGACAGATTCAGCCTTGGCGTTCTCTATGGCAATTCCTGGATCCTTGAGGCCGTGTCCTGTCACAGTTACAACTACAGTTGAGCCTCGGGCTATTTGTCCTTTTGAATGACTTTTGACTATTCCAGCAATGCCAGCAGCTGATGCGGGCTCGACGAAAATCCCTTCAGTCCTCGCAAGCATTCTATGGGCATCGAGAATCTCTTCGTCGGAGATGGCGTCGATCTCTCCATCTGATTCTTCGGATGCTCTGATCGCTTGTTCCCAGCTAGCCGGGTTACCGATTCTGATTGCAGTTGCAATTGTCTCCGGTTCGTTAATGACCTCACCCTTTACAATGGGAGCCGCTCCCTTTGCCTGCCAACCCATCATCATGGGAAGTTTTTGGGATTTTCCTGCTTTCCTGTATTCGTTGTAGCCCATCCAGTATGAAGTGATGTTACCTGCGTTTCCAACCGGTAAGAAGTGCATATCTGGAGCGTCACCAAGTTGATCGCAGATTTCGAAGGCGGCAGTCTTCTGACCCTGAATCCTGTATGGGTTAATACTGTTCACAATCTCGATATCATCCCTCATCCCTAACTCTCTTACCAACTCTAATGCCTCGTCGAAGTTTCCCCTCACCTCAACTGTCCTAGCACCATGAATCAGCGCTTGAGCTATTTTGCCGTACGAAATCTTTCCCTCTGGGATCAGAACTACGCATGTCAATCCTGCCCGAGATGCGTAGGCAGCTGCTGAAGCGCTAGTATTGCCCGTACTTGCACATACTATAGCCCTAACTCCATTCTCAACTGCCTTGGTAACTGCCATAGTCATGCCTCGATCTTTGAACGATGCAGTTGGATTCAATCCCTCATATTTCACAAATAATCTGAATTCTCCACCTAGTATTTGGACGAGATTATGGGATTCAATAAGAGGGGTGTTACCCTCGTTAAGCGATATTATGCATGTATTCTTGGTAACGGGAAGAAACTCACGATATCGTTGAATAACGCCATGACCACCCATGAATAGGCGTGAGGGCTTTCCTGCATGAACCTGCCCGAGGTTAGGAGTGTCATTAAGGCTGGATGTACACTCCGAGGAGTCATGGATTCCCAGATCTACTATGCTGCGGGAATGGGCGTTTACGTAATGATAGTGCTGTTTTCGACCAAGGTACCATATGACATGATGGTTGCTAGAGGGATGGAAGAAATCCGTGCTGTTTACTACAATAGAAAAATCGTCCATATGATGGCTGGAGGCGTGGGTTCGTTCTGTGTCCCGCTTTTATTCAATGACTATTGGTATCCAATGATATGTGGGATCATACTGACAGCATTCACATTCGCTGCTCACATTAGTGGTACGAGAATGTTCTGGTTCCAAACAAGCCAAAATCAAAATGACGTTAAATTCACACTAATGTGGTGGACCTCAATTACTCTGATTTGGTATATTGTTGATGACCCTTGGCTTGCCATAATCCCTTCATTATTCATGGCGTTTGGTGATGGAGTTACTGGGATTGTTCGAAATGCCGTAATCAGGAAACGTTCCAAAAGCCCGATAGGTAATGTATTCATGTTCATTGTTAGTGCACCACTGGGTTGGATTGTAGCGGGCATGGGCGATCCTGCTATTCCCGTTTGGGGCCTAGTTGCTGCGGCTGTTGCTACTTTTGTTGAAAGATATGAGTTTGGACCGATTGATGATAATATTCTAATTACCATATTCGCGACGGCGGTTCTATTGCTGGGAATTGAGATTGGTCCTATTCTGTGAGCCTATCCTACCCGCGATTGCTAGGCATGAAGCTACCACCGGGCCTATCGCAATTGCAAATAGAATAGTACCTATCCCAAATTTCCCCCCTAGAAATATTCCAATTATCAACACAGATACCTCAATAGAGATCCTCACTCTACCAATGGGTATACCGGATACTCGCTGTATTCCCGTCATCCACCCGTCTCGAGGACCTGGGCCGAGGTTTGCTGTAAGATACATCGAGCTTCCTATTGCTATGAGGAGGATGCCGATGAAAACTTGTAGTAAGGAAATTGCATAACTTTCGGATTGGGGTATGAGGGGGACCGTGAGATCGATTGTAACGGCTATAATCATTGCATTCAAGATGGTTCCCAGCCCCGGTACCTCCTTGATTGGAATCCAGAGGAGTAGAACCAATGCACTGACTAAGAATGTCGCCTGACCGACTGTCAGATCAACTTGAATAGCTATTCCCTGAGCTAAAACTGTCCATGGGGTATTTCCAATATCTGCAGCAATTAACATTGCATCACCCAAGCCGAATAGGAACTCTCCAAGAATCAGAATGGTCATAGTGGATGGTTTAGGTTTGAGAGACATGGGATTCGGGGAGCTCCACCAAGTTGTTGGGACCTTTGTTGCCGGTCGAAGATAGTCGGAGAGGCCCATGGCTACGAATGGGGTTTCCCCTTCAACCCAACTGGCATATTCATCTGTGGATTCTGCTAACCAAGCCAGTATTTGTGGTGTATCGAATGGGTGTCTTTTCTGGATTTCGCTTACAAGCTTGTCCTTGTTATTTATTGATGTCTTTAGTTGGATTCTCCACTCGTCTGAACTCTCAAGAGAGCCATCCCAGTGATATACCGAGGTGACTAGGTTTCTGTGAACACAAGAGGCGAGTTTGTCTCTGACGAAACCGGTCGCCCATTCTGCGGCAATGGGTTCTAGCCAATCACCGGGAAGAGTTGTCTGGACTAAACAAACTCCTCTCTCCATGTTACACGGGATGATGCATGACGGATTAACCCAATGGCATAGTTTGTATGATGAGACCTGTCGCATTCCAAATGAATGGAATCTTGGCAGGGCCCCATTGATACTGGAGAAGTCCCAGATGATGGTGAGTCCTTCGATGTGATAGTTGTTGGCGGAGGGCCTAGTGGGTCAGCTGCAGCTGCCTATAATGCCATGAATGGTTGCAGGGTCCTCCTAATTGAACGGGAAGTTTGGCCCAGGGACAAAATATGCGGAGACGCAGTAGGTGGCAAGTCACTCAATCATGTTAAGGAGCTAGGGGTCAAAGAAATGATTGAGCAGACGCCCCATTTCATGGTTGATTCGATAATATTTGGTAGTACAAATGGAAACACGGTCAAGGTAATGCTTCCTCAAGATGAATTCGAAAAGAAAATGGCGGGATATGCTCTTCCTAGGATTCAGTTTGATTATATGATGTTCAAAAGGGCTACTGAGTTGGTCATCGAGTCTGGAGGGTCTGTAATCCAAGGGTTCTCAGTTACAGGTGTAGAAGTAGAAGATGGGTCAATAGTTGGAGTGGTGGGGAAATTCGGGAAGAGAGGCGAAGATTTGCCCGTGATGAGATTTGGCGCGCCCCTCACTATTGGTGCCGGTGGGTACAGGTGTCCGGTTGCGACGACTCTAGTTGAGGAAATTAATGAGGAGCCTATGAGAGATGATGATCACTACTGCGGGGCTTACAGGGAGTACTGGGAAAATGTTGGGGGTTTTGAGGGAAGGAGCGGCCCTATTGAGATTCACTTTATCGATGAGGTTATCCCGGGTTATTTCTGGATTTTCCCGGTTCAGGAAGGAGTTGTGAACGTAGGAATCGGAATGGTGATTTCGGAAGAGAAGGCTAGAAGGAAGAAGGGAATTAAGAAATCTTTGAAGAAGATGCAGGAATGGGTCATAAAGGAGCATCCTGTATTCAAGGAGCGTTTCACGGACGCTAGATTGATCGATGGTTCTCAGAAGGGTTGGCAGCTTCCGTTCGGTTCTCCAAGAAAGAGCGCTCCTTCTCAACAACCAAGGCGTTCTGCTGGTGCTGGAGTTATGTGCGTAGGGGATGCTGCAAGTCTTGTCGACCCGTTCACAGGAGAAGGAATAGGAAATGGGTTAGTTTCTGCTAAAATGACATCAAAATATTTTGACAAAGAGCTTCATTCGGATGGTTTTCCTGAGGACCAAGCGGCATTGTATATGGAAGATCTTTGGGGCACCTTGGGCAAGGAGCTGACTAATTCATACAGACTACAAAAACTGGTGAAGTGGAAGAGGACGATGAATTGGTTCGTTGGTAGGGCCTCAAAGAAAGAGGAATTGGGTGACATTCTTACTGGGATGATTGCAGACAAAGAAGCACAGAAGTCTCTCTGGAGCCCCTGGTTCCTGTTCAAGACACTAGTTCTACCATAGTACGAGTTGGGAAGTGAAGGGTTGATTGATGAAGATCTTGCTGGAATTGAAGCGGTTTTTTTGGACCTAGATGGTACTATTTATCTTGGAGATCAGTTGATTGACGGCGCTTTAGAATTCCTAGACAGATTGGAGAATATGGGGGTTAAAAGATTCTTTTTGTCGAATAACTCTAGCAAATCAGTTCACCAGTACAAGGAGAAATTGCATAAATTTGGCATCATCGCTGATGATGATGAAGTGCTTCTGTCAACACATGATTTGATTTATTGGCTCAGAGACAAAGGNGTCGACAAGACTTACCTGGTTGGAACCGAAGGTATGAGATCAATGCTTGAGGAAGTTGGTATAGAAACAAAATCTAGTGAGCCTGAATTTGTTGTTTTGGGTTANGATACTGAAATAACCTATGAGAAGCTTGCCACTGCTTCTTCGTTTCTCCATGAAGGTGTTCCGATGGTGGCTAGTCACCCAGATATGGTCTGCCCCTCTCCAGAAGGGGGTTTGCCTGATGCAGGTGCGTATATCGCTCTACTTGAGGCCACTACCGGAAAAAGACCATTCCATATCTGCGGGAAACCGAACAAGGGGATGATTCTGCACAAAATAGTCGAATTGGGCCTAGAACCCTCCAATTGCGCAATGGTTGGGGATCGTTTGTACACGGACATGGAAATGGCCCAAAGGGCGGGGGTCCACGGTATTCTTGTTTTGTCTGGGGAGGCTACGCAAGAAGACTTGTCAGTTAGTGGTTTAGAGCCATCGCTAGTTATTGGCTCGGTTTCCTCGCTAGCATTGTGAAATGAAATCCTAATGAAACAAATAGATAAACCATGGTTAGTCGAGCCCCGCACATGGAAGGAGCGACAGATCCTTCCGTATTGGAAGACAGATTGTACTACAAAATAGGTATTTTTGTTCATGACTACGCTCAAGTCGTGCTAATGTGCTCTCTACTGCTCTGTGCTGGACTAGGGTACATGATTTCACTGGAGCCGAAATATATCGAGGGTTATGGAGAGGGTGATTTGGAGTCAGTCGACGGATGGGAGGCTGCAGGAGAGGGCTTCTCTGACCCTAACGAGACTGCTTTCGAGTCTTTTCACGTTCTATTCCACCATCCTGGATACGCTTACGATGACGAAGAAGTAGTATACGCTATTCAGGAGACTATTGAAATACTTTCCAAAAACGAGAATGTCGATTTGGATGTGCCTTGGGAAACTAATGAGGCAAATCGCTCCTCTCTGGTAAGCGATGTCGACCCGTCATGGTCTAGAGTGTACGTCAAGGTAAATATGAATAGAGAAGATTCTAAGATTCTACTGAAGGGTATTTATGAAGAAATTTCCCTTCCAGATGATGCTCCACCGGGCATGGAAAAGTACCTAACAGACAATTTGGCAATTGATATCACCTTTGACTTGGTTCTAAAGGAGGAGCTTCTGAGGGCTGAGCTAATTTCGGCTCCGTTGACTATAATTATTCTTCTCTTTGTTTTCGGTACTGTAGTCTCAGCGAGCCTCCCCGCATTGTCTGGAGTTTACACCGTCATAGCCGCTGTGGGCATTATACACGGCCTTACATACGTTGTAGATGATCTAACCGTTTACGCTGTGAATATAGTGTCCTTATTGGGAATCGGGTTAAGCGTAGACTACTCTTTGTTTATTGTTAATAGGTTCAGAGAAGAATTGGGAAGAGGTCACGATAAGAGGACAGCGATCGCTATGACCAGCGCAACAGCTGGAAGAGCGATCCTATTTTCCGGGCTTACTGTGGTCGCTGGACTAACTGGAATGTTGTTCTTCGACAACACTGGACTACCCTCATTGGGTTGGGGAGGGATATGTGCAACGCTTGTGGCGCTGACTTCCTCGGTTATTTTGCTTCCTTCGATATTATCTATACTAGGCGATAGGATCAATTTCGGGAAGGTTCCTTTCGGGCTCAGTACAGAGGTGTCAGATGACGGATTCTGGTCTGATCTAGCTAGGAAGGTTATGGAGAGGCCTCTATCATTCCTAGTTCCCTGTGTTCTTGTTCTGTTAGCTGCAGGAGCTCCTTTCCTACAGGCTGAATGGGGAATTACGTCGTGGAGAGCATTGAGTCCGGATAATGAAGCCAGAAGCGGAATGGAGCTAACAGATGAAAACTGGCCCCAAGAGGTATCAAACACAGCTCTGATAGTCTATGAAATTCCTACATCGGACAATCAAGAGGGAGACCAGAGGGTTTCAGACATATATTCTGAGCAGAACATAAGGAATCTCTACGCATTTTCCAAGGATATTCTATCAATTGAGGGGGCAAATTATGTTTTTACTTACGCTCACTTCAACTCATCCTGGACTGAGGACGAAGTGGTTGAGTTTTGGGATGATTCGAGTGATGGGGATCTCTCACAGGAAGAAGCAGCCGCTCTGCAGATGGAAAGGAGGTTCTTTTCAGACTCATACGTCGGTAATGGGGTCGTAATTATCCAAGTTGCAATTGAAGGAGACCAGAGTAGTGAGGCATCCAGAGTAGTTGTTCAGCAAATCAGGAACCTCGATAACAAGGAAGTTCAGTTTGGCGGTAGCTCAGAAGTTAATGTCGCGGGTTTCGCAGCTTACAATCAAGACGTGTTGGATGCAGTCAAGGAAAATCTGCCAATTGCTCTAATGTTCATTCTGGGTTCTAGTTATCTGTTAATTTTCTTACAGGTAAGATCGGTGGTCCTCCCTCTAAAGGCGTTGGTGATGAATATACTCTCTGTAAGCGCTTCTTTCGGAATACTGGTTTGGGTTTTCCAAGAAGGTAATGGAGCGGATTTGCTCAACTTCACTCCTCAACCAATCGACCCTACCACTCCAGTGATGATTTTCGCGATTCTGTTTGGATTGAGCATGGATTATGAGGTTTTGATGCTATCTAGGATTCATGAAGAGTGGGAAAGATCTGGAGATAATACCATGGCTGTAGCCACAGGACTCCAGAAGAGCGGTAGGATAATCACATCTGCTGCTCTAGTAATGGTTACCGTTTTCTCGGCTTTTGGTTTCTCATCCGTATCGTTAATGATGCAGTTTGGCTTCATGTTAGCGCTGGGAGTAGCAGTGGATGCAACAATAGTTAGAGCGTTGGTTGTTCCCTCGACAATGAGGCTGATGGGGGACTTGAATTGGTGGTCTCCTAAGTGGCTTATGGGCCATTCTGTTGAGGTAAAGTCCGACTTTTCGGAAGAATAATCAAGACAAAACCTCAATTCATGAATACTGTTGCGTCTCATCGTGGTTGTGCTAGTTACTGGGGCTAGTGGCTATATTGGTAGCCATATAGTGGCAAATCTACTTTCCAAGGGAAAAGTCGTAAGAGCCACCGTTAGAGACGCATCTGATCCTGAGAGAATTGACCATCTAAGAAAGATGGAAGTAGCCAAAGGAGGCTCTCTTGAAATTATTGAGATGAATCTGTTAGATTCGGAATCTGTGCACAGAGCTGTATATGGATGCAAAGAGGTGATACATACTGCGGCGGTAGTTGTACTCAAATCAAAAAACCCCCAAGAGAAGATTGTGGACCCCAGCGTAGTCGGTACTCAGAATGTTCTTGATGCCATAGATTCGTCTGAAACCGTGGAATGCCTTGTCCACACGTCTTCAACTGCGGCAATTAGGCCTCAAAGATGGGAGGATGGTCAGACCCTCACAACTGATACTTGGGCAGAAGACGCCAACATAGAAGACAATCCATATGGTCTAGCGAAGTTCAGTGCAGAGCGCTTAGTTAGGAACTGGCACTCCTCAAATAAGAATGGCCTTCGAATGGTCACCATAAATCCCTGTGTTGTTCTTGGGCCTCCACTGAGTAAAAGACATCTCAGGGGGAGCCCTTCATTCATCATGATGCTTCTGAAAAGGGAGATTCCATTCGTGATTCCGATGCATATCAGTATCGTAGATGTGAGAGATGTGGCTGAAGCACATGTAAGGGCGCTTTCTAGAGGAGATTCGGGAGGAAGGTATCTCGTGGTCTCTGGTCAAATGTGGTGGAAAGAAGTTGCCATGGCAATAAAGAAGGGCAATCCGACTATGAAAATCCCAACGAAGCAGATTCCATACTTTCTGTCACTAGTAGTTTCTATTTTTCATCCGAGAGTGAGTCTTTCATGGGCGAGGATGCATCTTGGAAAGAGGTTGTATTGGGATGCTTCTCCCGCCGAAAAAGATCTTGGGATGGAATGGAGGAGCCCTGAGGAATCACTGTTAGATACGATCCCTCCGATTCTAGAAAATAGATGGGTAGGTTGATTTTTTGATAAGAGTGGCTCATATTCTGTGTCTGTTGATTTTGACATCGACAACTACAGGATGTATGCTGTGGGAAGAAGATACGGAGGAGGTATTGATAAGGGACGTATTCGACTTTGGAAGAGAGATCCCCATCACAACATGGTACCACTTCCCTGGTACTCCGTCTGAAAGGTGGGCAGTAGATGCTACAGACCCTGATGCAGTTGCTTCTTCGAGTATTGCTTTTGATTTCTCAGGAAATAGTACTCCGTTCTATTCTAGTGCAACATATTATGGGACGGGTTTCGATACATTCGAACCGACGCTTGGGATCACTTCATCAGGAGCAATTTTCTTCACTAACTATAACGGACTTGGGGATGGTACCCATATCATCAGGTCTACCGATATGGGGCAGACTTGGGAGGACGTGGGGCCGTTCGGGCAGATTGATGATGACTCTGGACAGACCCCTAACTCGAATGATCCGTACATCTATGTGGATAAATTCACAGATAGGCTTGTCAAATTCGATATGCATGTCCTTGCATCCATGTTTGTCGAGTTTTCTGATGATGACGGGGATAGTTGGAGTGTACCTTATCCGGTGGAAGGCTACTATGTTACACAGGATCATCAGAGTATAGCATCGATGCCCCCTCCACCGGGAGTTACCTCATTTCATCCTGTAATTTACGTCTACTGCATCAATACGGGATCTCCAGCGGCGGGTGCGCAATGTTCCAGATCTCTAAATGGGGGTATGTCTTGGGATATTCAGAGAATAGGATTTCCAATAGAGAGCTTTCCTCAGTGCTCTGGCCTTCATGGCCATGTAGCTGGGGGAATTGACGGATCAGTATACAGAGGGAATCCCTCGTGCGATGGGCCCGCTGTCTATCGGTCTCTGGATGGCGGGTACAGTTGGACGGAGCACACAATCACTACAGAAATAGGGATGCAAGACGGTTGGCATGCTCACGAGGTAGCTACTGCAGTGGACGATGGAGGAAATGTTCACGCGACGTGGATAGGCGAGGATCTCATGCCTTGGTATGCGAATTCTCAAGATCAAGGAGAGACTTGGAGTCAGCCCATGATGGTGGCAGCACCTGGAGTCAGTGAGACTGGTTTTCCTACAATTTTCGCTGGATCCTCGGGCAGGGTCGTAATAGGATATATTGGCGAGGTTAATGATGTGACTTCGAACAACTCGACCGTTGGCGGAATAGGTTGGGGCGGATATATGGCGATAATGACTGATTCCTTCGCTGAAAGGCCATTGATAACTAGCGTAGCCGTGAACCATCCAAATGATCCTCTGGATATCACGTCTGACTGTGGTGATGTTAGGTGTGGTGGTTTTGGGGATTTTATAGATGTAGAGATCGATGACTGGGGTCGCCCCTGGATCGCTCTTGCTCACAATGCTGCAGGATTCGAAGAGGCGATTATTGGGACATTAATGGAAGGACCTTCTCTGTATGGCGAGCTTGACTATCTCGATCCACTGCCCGAAGGTGGAAATTCGACTCTGCTTCTTTCATAATAATGATAATCTAGTCATCTACAATCCGTTTAACTGATGTAGGATAGGCTGGGCCGGTAGTGCATGCGAGCCGTTGCGTTGGGTATTGCCTCCCTCCTAATCATGGTGCCACTCACTGGTTGCTTTGGCTCCGAAGAAGGCGTTTTGGAGGAAGGGAGTTTATTCGACTATGTTTGTTCTGAAAGTGGAGGATCGATCAGCAACACGACTTGGTATCACTATGATAATGCCACGGATGCAACCAAGGTCACAGATTTGATGAACGGAACCTCAGTGCTTACGGGAGAAAACGCTCCTGTTTGTGCCATTGGGACATATTATGGAATCGGGATGACCACTTTCGAACCAACCATTGGTGTTTCGTCTTTGGACAATCTGTATATGACAAGTTGGGGCAATGGGCCTGCTGGCTCAACAGCAATAGTAAGATGCTCTGGATTAATTGGAATGACCCAAATCAGTGACTATGTATGTGAAGACGTCTACAATGCACTTTTACCTGTGCCTAATAGCAATGACCCGTATGTATACGTAGACCCTTGGACGGACAGGATCATGAAGTTCGACATGCATGCCCTTTTGGGAATGACGGTAGAGTGGTCAGATAACGAAGGTCAGAGTTGGGTAGGTCCGTCTGTTGCTACCGGTTGGTCCGTTCAAGATCACCAAACTATAGCATCCTCCCCTTACCCCGCAGCATTTCACCAGACTACTTGGGTTTTCTGTGTGAACGGAAATTACCCATATCCCGTCTGCTCAGCTAGCAATGATGGGGGCCTCACATGGGGCCCTGAGCTTCCAGGAACTCCATCAGATTGCGATAGTGGTGGTCTTACTGGGCACATCACTGGAAGTGAGAATGGGAACTTCTACAGAGGCAACAGAGGCTGCAATGGAGGAGAGGGTTATTCGATCTACAGAAGCACAAATGGTGGAATTACTTGGACTGAGCATCCTCTTCCCACCGAGTCCACAGGTACAGCAGAAACCTGGAACTTTGAGGAAGCTCAGGTCGCTACAGACTCAGAGGATAACGTGCATGCCTTCTGGATGGGCATAGATAACATGCCTTACTACTCCTATTCAAGAGATGAGGGAGGCTCTTGGAGCGACCCAATAATGATCGCACCTCCGATAGGCCTGAATGGCACTGGATTCCCGGTCATAACTGCTGGAAGCTCTGGAAAGGTGGCGCTAGGTTATCTCGGAGATTCTGGTGGTGACACTTGGAACGGTTATCTAACAGTAATTACCGATGCGTTCAATGAGAAGCCTCTACTAACTACCGTCCAGGTAAATAGTTGGGGGGATCCTCTGGACACGTCTTCTGGATGTGGATACAACAGATGTGGTGGGTTCGGTGATTTCAATGACATCATCATCGATCAACATGGAAGAGCTTGGTTTGGCCACGCTCACAACGTCGGAGGAGAGATTGGTATTTTCGGGACTATGGCCATTGGGCCTTCGCTAAGGGACGTGCCTATTCAGTCGATGCCATTGGGTGGGCCGTTGACCCTCTAGCTAGAATATCTCGGGCGTCAATTCGTATGCTTGGAAAATGAATCCTGTGGCGAAAGCGAACATGCCAACTCCGCACATCCCCAGTGCAAAACGATATCCACGTGAAGAAAGTGAGCCTCTCGTTCTATCGAAGAATAGTGCTATCGTCATTTTTACAAGTATTATAGATATGAGGAAGGAAGCAGCGTATGCCAAGGGTGCAAGGGGCTCCTCGTCTGCAGCTGAAGCCATCAATGGCCCTCCAATTATGAACCAAAACACGTATACATTGGGGTTTAGTAGGTTGGTGATTACCCCCCTTCTGAATGATCCGCTCAAGTTCTTTTGAGCTAAATCAGGATCAGGAGGTTCAATTCTGAAGCAGCCTATTCCAAACCAGACTAGGAATCCTGCTCCCAATAGGGATATGCAAAAAAGTACCCTAGGTTGTTCTGCAATCCATCCAGATACTAATACACTGATCAAGATTAGCGGACCATCTGTGAAAATAGGTGCTGCTGCAGCTCTGGCGCCTGCTGACCATCCTCCAGCTAAAGTCTCTCGGATTACCATAGTAAGCAGTGGACCTGGCCTAATTCCCTCTATTACACCGAGTGTGATTCCTGCTGCTGCTAAGGCCAAGATGAGGTCGATTTGCATCATCTAGCGCCTCGAGTAGATTGCGATTTTAGCAAGCAACTTGAGTATCTCCAGGTATAGCCAAACCAGGGTAACCATCAAGCCAAATGCCGCTCTCCACTCCAATTGCTTTGGAGCGCCCATCTGAACGCCCCTTTCAATAAAATCAAAGTCTGCAACAAGACAAAGTGCGCCGATTCCTATAACAAAGAGGGAGAAGGCAATCCCCACTGGCCCAGCACCGTGGATATAGGGAACATGGAACCAACCTGTAATTGAGCCCACAAAAGAGAAGATGTAAATCAAAATAATTGCAAATAGCGATGAGTAAACAGCGATCGCGAGATTCCTGTCCCATTTGATTAGGCCTGCCCTGTATATTGCAATCATCGCGCCCAAGATCATGAATGTCAAGAGAGCAGCAAGGATTCCGATACCTGGAAGCTCCATGGGGACTTCGAAAAACCAAGTTAATCCTCCAATTACCAGCCCCTCCAAGGCAGCATATGTGCATATCAGAAGAGGGTTCATGGAACCAGAGAATATTACAATCATCGCTACGATGAAGCTCCCTAATATTCCTATGAAAATCAGAGGAGCTGCTTCAGGCATTGAGAACGCGGTTGCCAAGGCAGTAGCTGTGGTAATCAGAAGAAGCAGTCCTGTCTTTTCCGATACGCCTTCGATGGTCATCATATTGGATTTGTAGTCTTCCCACCAAGGGGAGTCTTTGTATGCTGATTTTTGGAAGGTCGAGTCGTTTAGGGCGGGGTTACCTGATCTGTACATGTTACGTCGGTGTGCGATGTCCTTCTCAAGGGTTGGCACATCTTTTCTCAAATCATGCCGATTAGATGCTGACCAGTATAGCTTTCAGGTTCCTTAGCTACATCGGTCGGAGCCCCATAGGCAACGACTTCACCACCCAGTTCTCCTCCTTCAGGACCCAAGTCGATGATCCAATCGGCACACTTTATCACATCCAAATGGTGCTCTATGATTATTACCGTGTGTCCGTTTCTCCTCAGACGGAGTAGTACTTCGATTAGTTGGTGGACATCGGAGAGTGCTAGACCCGTGGTTGGTTCATCAAGAATATAAAACGTATGCTTGCGAGGAGGTTTGTGCAGTTCTGTAGCTAGTTTGACTCTCTGTGCCTCTCCTCCGGACAGGGTTGTTGCTGGTTGGCCCAATCTAATGTAGCCAAGTCCTACGTCGTTTACCGTCTGAACGATTCTTAGTATCCTAGGCTGATTCTTGAAGAAGACGCATGCCTCTTCCATACTCATTTGGAGGACTTCGTGAATTGTCTTTCCTTTCCACTTGACCTCAAGAGTTTCTCGAGTGTAACGCTTTCCCTTGCACACCTCGCAAGTTACCCAAACGTCAGGCAAGAAGTTCATTTCCAACTTTGTTGATCCCGCCCCACTACAAGCTTCGCACCTTCCCCCTCTTACATTGAAGGAGAACTGGCCTGGAAGATATCCTCGTTCCTTTGCCATCTTTGTCTGGGAAAATAATTCTCGAATTGGACCAAAGGCCCCGGTGTAGGTTGCGGGATTGGACCTTGGGGTTCGCCCTATTGGGGACTGGTCGATTACTATCGCCTTGTCCACCAGCTCAAGACCCTGGATCGAGTCCATCGCTCCTAGAGTGGCATCTGTGCCGTGCAATTCTCTGAGAAGGGCAGGTGCTAGTGTTTCTGTGACCAAGGAGGATTTCCCAGAGCCGGAAACGCCGGTTACTGCTACCATACATCCTAATGGAATTCGCACCTCTATATCTTGGAGGTTGTTTTGTCTGGCTCCTGAGATTGTTATCCACCTTTCTTTGACTGGCTCCACCCTATCTTCGGGGATTGGGATAGTTTGTCTTCCTGATAGATACGCAGCAGTAAGGCTCTCTTCGTTGGCTAGTAGCTCATCATAGGTGCCATTCACTACCAGCCGGCCCCCATCCTTGCCTGCGCCCGGCCCTAGGTCTACTAGCCAGTCGGCCTGCTTCATTGTGGCTTCGTCGTGCTCTACCACAAGCAGAGTGTTTCCTAGGTCAGTAAGTTCTCTGAGAGTCTCAAGAAGTCGATCATTATCTCTTGGGTGCAACCCTATACTTGGTTCATCAAGCACATACATAACTCCAGTAAGTCTTGTCCCAATCTGGGTTGCTAGTCTGATTCTCTGGCTCTCGCCTCCTGATAGTGTGTTTGCCCTCCTGTCTAATGTGAGATAGTCCAAACCGACCAATGCTAGGAAACGAAGTCTAGACTCTATCTCTTTGATGATCTCCTTCCCTATGTACATTGATCTCTCATCTAGCCTTTCTGTCATTGTTACGGTAGGTGAACTGGGGGGTTCCCTGTCTAGTTTCTTCCAAGTGTCGTCTAGTTTTCCGATACGCCAATTTTGGACTACAGCAAGAGCCTCCAGAACGCTGCACTTTGAAATCCCGGGTAAATTGATCCCGCCGACAGTGACCCTGCAAACGGATTCATTGAGCTTGTCTCCGTTGCAATTGGTACATGGCTCGTCCGTCATAAATGAAGAGAGCCTGGACCTCGTTCTCTCGGAGCTTGTGTCCTTGTAAGTTCGGGAAAGTCGTGAGAAAACCCCTTCCCATGGTCTCGACATCGTATAGGATGATCCCTTCTCTGAATTGAATTCAAAATTGACAACTTCGCCTCCTGATCCGTTGAGCATGATGTCCTTGCTATCTTCGTCCAGATCTTCAAATGGAATATCTGTAGGGATTCCAAAGTGGTCGCAGGTTTGTGTCATTTGACTTCGATACCATCCAGACATCATAGATCTACGGAAAGGCCTAATGCAGCCTTCTCCAACTGAAGCTGTTCTGTCGATTACTAAATCGGGAGAGAATGTTCTCTGTACCCCTAGTCCTTGACAAGACGGACAGGCCCCAAGAGGGTTGTTGAATGAGAAAACCCTAGGGCTCATTTCAGGAAGAAAGGATCCATGGGTGGGGCATGCGAACTCTTCTGAGTATGCTATGGTCTCTCCCTCCTCTGTCCGGAATCTCTGCTCTTCGGAGTTGTCTTCACCTGGCTTGGGGGCGCTAAGACTCTCTACTGCTACCGACCCGGCACCAAGCCTTAGTCCGGACTCTATTGCCTCTGTCAACCTAAGTCGATTTGAGGGGGTGAGAAGCATTCTGTCGACTCTCACATCAATATCATGTCTCAGATTCTTTTCAAGGCGGGGGGGGTCTTCGAAGCTAGCCTCTCTGCCGTTGATCTTGCCTGCTAACAGGCCTTGCTCCACTAGTGCGCTGAAGAGGTCTGCGTGGGTCCCCTTTCTATTCCTAATTGCAGGTGACCAGATTGCGATTCCATGCCCCTCAAATCTCCAAAGAACATCATCCACTATCTCTTGAATGGTCCTTCTACTAACCTCTCTTCCGCACTCAGGACAATGGGGTAGGCCTACTCTAGCCCACAATAAACGCATATAATCCATCATTTCAGTTACAGTGGCAACCGTAGACCTAGGGTTGTGGCTTCCTTGCTTCTGGTCGATGCTTATAGCGGGAGAAAGTCCTTCAATTGAGTCGCAATCGGGCTTCTTCATTTGGCCTAAAAACTGTCTAGCGTAAGAGCTCAGGCTCTCCACATATCTGCGCTGGCCTTCGGCGTAGAGGGTGTCGAAAGCCAAGCTCGACTTGCCAGAGCCGGAAACTCCTGAAATTACTACGAACTTACCTCTAGGGATTCTAACGTCTATATCTTTCAGGTTGTGAGTTCGTGCTCCCTTTACTTCGATCCACCCCTCCTCAATGGTTCCGTTCTTCTCTTTGTCAGACATCGCGAAGCCTCGGCTGTACTGAGTAGGTAGCACGCTCCTTTGAAACCATGCCTGAACGGGTTTCAATTAGTATTGCAGCCATAGAGCATCTACTAATTCTCCCGCATCACAATCAGTATCAGGGGGAAGAAGTGATAGCCCATTGTGAGCGACCAAACTGTGAATGTTTCCACTTCCCTGATGAGTTTTGGTAGAGGCTACCAGAATGTCTCCTTCAAGTCTTATTGAGATTCTCCTCATGCATAATTTTCCTGGGGCTCCTTTGATGGGTTCTTCCATTAATACTCTGACTCTATTTGCTAATCTTGAGCCGATTGATTGGCCTGATCCCATACTTTCAGAAATCCAAGGTGCGACTAGCACTGTGAAAACTACATGACTACTGACAGGATTGCCAGGTAA
Organism: Methanobacteriota archaeon; assembly: GCA_002713185.1. Classification (GTDB taxonomy): domain Archaea; phylum Thermoplasmatota; class Poseidoniia; order Poseidoniales; family Thalassarchaeaceae; genus UBA36. The sequence goes on from PAVV01000030.1 coordinate 23,513, forward strand.
ACCGAAGATAGGCGTACCGCCCCATAACCCGAACAATGGTGGGCCTCCAGGCCTGATCAAAATCTTCCAGAACCTAATATGTCCCTCTTCTTCCATGATTCTTCTGACTAAATCCCATTTTCCCATACTAACCCCTCCGCTTGTTATTATGGCGTCACAGGACTCAGAAGCCTCATCGAGTGCATCGCGAAGACTATCGATATTATCTCGAATTAGATCGTATCTTTTGGGAATAGCGCCCATCTTCTCGACCAGCGACGATAGCCCGAAAGTATTCGACTCGTATATGGAGCCTGCATCTAGTGGTTTTCCCGGAGAGGTCAGCTCGTCACCCACTCCAATTACAGCAATTTTCGGCCGGGTTGTAACACTTAGGTGACCATACCCCATTGTCGCAGCCAGAGAGATTCCGGCTGGTGTAAGAAGGGTGCCTGAATTCAGTGCCACCACTCCCTCTTGTAGATTCTCTCCCTTTCTACGAATGAATCCGGATCTTGCTGGGCCATTTATTGTAACAAACCCATCTTGATACGACGATTCCTCGATTATTACAATAGCATCTGCGCCCTCAGGAATTGGAGCTCCTGTCATTATACTACACGCCTCTCCCACACCAACTGTTGGGATCTGATGGGATCCTGCCTGACTGGTTCCAACGACTCTCAACTTGGTACTGAAATCTGAGCAGTCCGTCATTCTCACAGCCCATCCGTCCATCGCCGAATTATCGAATCTTGGATCGTCCACTTTGGAAGCTATATCCTCTGAAAGTATTCTACCTGAAGCCTGCTCCAAAGGCAGTGTTTCTGACGTAGTTTTCATTGTTAGTTGGCTCACAATTTCCAATGCCCGTTCGAGGGAGACCCCGATTTCCACGACTATGGGGGACCGGTGGAGTTGAAGTGTCCTTCCCAAAGCGGTCCTCATGGTATCCACAGAGTTGTTACTAGTTCTTTTTGCCCTTTTCGCAGTAGCATTTCTCTACTCTTCAGTTGGTCTGGGAGGGGGTTCTGGCTATCTTGCGGTTCTATCAATGACCTCCTTCGCATCGTCAAATACGATTTGGCTAAAGCAATATGCATGGTCATTGAATCTTATTGTCGCAGGGATGGCTTTCTGGTATTTTCAGAAGTCTGGCCACCATGTTAGAGGTTTGTCCGCTCCTTTCGTCGCTGCGAGCGTACCCATGGCTGCTATCGGTGGGTTCTTCCTAGTTGAAGGCGCGATATACGATGTATTGCTATCAATCACATTGGTTGTAGCAGCTTGGCGCCTAGTTTCTAGTGATTTGGCGGAAATCGAGGTGTTTCGACCTAGAATTAGTACAGCCATAGTAGTGGGAGGAGTAATTGGTTTGGCGAGTGGGGTGATTGGCATAGGGGGTGGGATTTTTCTTCTTCCAGCACTAGTGCTCGGAAGGTGGGCGTCGGCAAAGGAAGCTGCCGCTACAGCCTCCATTTTTGTCTGGTTAAACTCTCTTTCTGGCTTGATTGGAGCGAGTGCTGCGGGTAGAATAGAGTTTGATTTGTCTCTCTTACTTCCTTTCGGATCTGTGGTTATGATTGGAGGATTATTTGGCTCTAGATTTGGATCCAGAGTTTCATCACAGAGGGGAGTCAAGGAGTTACTAGTCGTTATACTGATGATTGCAGCCTTCAAGAGATTGAGCGAATTAGTGGTTTAGTTATCCAAAACGTATCTGATTGCGTTATGGAAAATTCCCATGCCTTCGCCCTCCCCGTGTTTGATTTGCTCCCTGGTCCATGTGGCTCCTAGCCAGGTCGAGTGATTAGCCTCTGGGTGTGGCATCAATCCGAAAACTAGCCCGGATGGGTCGCACACACCGGCAACGTTTCTCCAGCTCTGATTAGGCGAAATCGGGTAAGGAAGTATGTCATCGGAAGTATTTGGATAGGGTATTGATGGGTCCACATATCGCGCGACCAACTGGCCTGAGGCGGACCACTTGTCCATCAACTTGGAGTCGTCTGTAACGAACTTTCCCTCACCATGTCTGACCGGGACTCTGATTCGTTCTAATCCCGTGGTCCAAATACAAGGACTTTCTGAATTGAACTCCAATGTTGTCCATCTGTTCTCGTAGTGTCCGCTGTCATTGAGTGCTAATGATGCCGTCTGGGTCAAACTAACTTGTTCGTCACCAGGGAGTAGCCCCATCTTAACAAGGACTTGAAAACCGTTACATATTCCTATTACGGGTTTTCCGGATACCACGAATTCTCGGACCTGGTCCCTAATTCCGAATCTGAGTCGGTTACCTAGGAGTCTTCCGCTTCCTAGGTGATCTCCGAATGAGAATCCTCCTGGGATCGCCATGATATGATAGTCGGCTAATTTTACTTCTCCGGATACTAGTTTGTTGACATGGATTCTGTCCGAAGAGCCCCCAGCCATTTCGAAGACTGCCATGGTCTCGATCTCGCAGTTGATTCCGAACCCCGAAAGTACTGCAACCTTTGGTTTCAAAATTCATCCCCTCCATATAGTGTCCCCTTCCATAATTTCCTCAGTGCTTCCATGGATGCATGCAAAACTTCGTTTCCTTCTCTGGAAAATGAGATTACATCATCATTGGATACTTCGCCCAAATAGTGACAGGTTACGCCCATCATAGAATCCATGAAAGCCTCCTTATCATCTGGACTTGTGCTAACTAGAATCCTACCCAGACTCTCACCGAACAATGCTCCCCAAATGTCTAGATGTTCACAATCGGACCACAGGGGAGCAATATCTAGCATTGCTCCTGAATCTGACCCGAAGCAGCACTCGGCCAGTGTGACTGCCAGGCCCCCGTCGCTACAGTCGTGTGCGCTGGCTACTAGCTCGTCGCCCATCGCCGAGGACAATGCCCTGTATACGGCCATATTCCTATGCGGATCAATCTCCGGAACCGCCCCGCCTATGCCTCCTTTGCCTTCTTCGCGGAGCATGTAGGAGAGTTCGCTGGCACCAATTTCTTGGTGTGTCTGTCCGACTAAGAATATGGCATCTCCAGGATTTTTGAAGTCAGATGAAACCGCTCTGCGAACATCTTGATGGTTTCCTAGCAGGCTGAACAAAAGAGTGGGTGGAACGCTGATTTTTTCTCCACCGAGCATCGCGTCATTCTTCATTGAGTCTTTTCCACTGATACAAGGTAGGCGGTATGCCCTGCAAACTTCGTCCAGAGCTCGATTCGCCCTAACGAGCTGAGCGAGTTTGTACTTCCCATCGGGTGTTTTAGAGGACTCGATTGGATCGGGCCAGCAAAAATTATCCAATCCTGATATAAGATCCAAGTCTACGCCAACACAGACTGCATTTCGGAGTGCTTCGTCTACTGAGGCAGCGGCCATAGCGTAAGAGTCGATGTCAGAGTACCTAGGAGCGATCCCATTCGAAATGACGAGCCCCTGAGTATCTCCGTGCAGCGGGGCGATTACTGCGGCATCCCCGGGTGCATCGTGGTTGATGCCACCAAACGGCTTGATTACNCTCTGAGCTATGACTTCATGATCATAAGATCTGACCCACCACTCCTTACTGGCTATGTTNGGCCTNGCTAGTAGTCTGCCGAGTAATCTGCCCATTTCTATCTCATCTAANTCGGGNGTTTCCACTGGCAAGTGAGCTGGTGGTTGCCATTCGGACTCGAGTTTGAGNTGGGGGCAACCATGGAAGAGGAATTTTATTGGGAGGTTAGCAACAGGGGTTTCGCCGTGTNTGACAACAAAGTTTCCNGAATTGGTGAATAGCCCCACTTCGGTNGCCTCAACCTCGTGCATTCTAGCTAAATTCTCAAAATCTTTGCAGTCTTCTGGCCTGACNCCAACCGTCATTCTCTCTTGTGATTCNGAAACCAGTATCTCCCANGAAGATAGNCCTAACTGCTTAAGAGGTACTTTTTGNAGGTCCAGTTCTGCACCTCCGGTTAGTTCGGCCATCTCTCCAACGCTGCTGGAGAGCCCCCCTGCTCCATTGTCTGTTATGACTTGAATTAGTCCGGCGTCTCTAGCCTCCAATATCATGTCGAGCATCTTCTTCTGAGTGATGGGGTCGCCTATTTGTACTGCGGAGCTAGGGCTCTCCTCGGTCAACTCTAGGCTGGAGAATGTAGCTCCGTGAATCCCATCACTTCCCACTCTACCTCCTACCATGTAGACAATATCGCCTGGTTGGGGCGTTTTCACGTGGCTCTCCCTCCCATCTGGAAGCGATTTAGGCATTATTCCAACGGTGCCACAGAAGACCAATGGCTTGCCTAGATATCTTTCATCGAATACTATTGCACCATTGACCGTTGGAATTCCAGACTCGTTACCGCCAGACCTGACCCCTGAATGAACGCCACGAAACACCCTCGAAGGGTGAAACAGGCCTGGAGGAATTTCGCCTGAATAGTCCGGGGGTCCGAAGCAGAAAACATCTGTATTGGCAATCGGTCTGGCACCTAGGCCAGTACCAAGGATGTCTCTATTCACCCCGACTATTCCGGTAATTGCCCCCCCATATGGATCTAGTGCACTAGGGCTATTGTGAGTCTCTGCCTTGATGCAAACGCTCCAGTCTTTGTTCCATGAAATGACTCCGGAGTTATCATGAAATATACTCAGTAACCAATCGACTTCTTTTTGAATTTCAAGAGTGGGTTGCATTATGTGGGTCTTAAACAGTGAGTCGATTGTGGAGTCCTCTCCCGTCACCTTGTCAACATGTCTGATTCTGGCAGAGAAAATCTTGTGTGAACAGTGCTCCGACCACGTCTGTGCTAGGCATTCCAGCTCTGCGTCTGTCGGTCGGTCCGAAGGGAGTCCTGCCTCCTTTCTCACGGACCTAGTGTGTGAGTCTCTGTAGTGTTCTTGTATTGCCTTCATCTCATTGAGATTTAGGGCGAGTAACCCCCTTTCGCTGATCTCAATTAATCGCTCATCGCTTACCTCTAAATCAACTGTTGCTGGCTCATGGAACATTGTAGTTGGAATCATTGGGAAATCGAGAAGAGGCCAGACGCCGTTAGCACAATCCTGTCTACCAGCAACTGCTGCTCTCTCAATCATTGGATTATGTAGATAAGCAGCTAGCTCTGAAGATGATATTCGGCCTTCAATGCCCCAGAAAGCGTATGTAGTAAAGGTGGCCAGTCTCGCATCAGATTGTTCTGGGAACAGAGTCTTCAGTCCGTCCAGTCCCGCTTGACCAGAGTTATCAGTAACTCCTGGCTTGAATCCAACTTGAATGGCTGCATCGGGCGGATTTGGGAATTTATCTAACAACCTCGCGTTCAAAGACCCGACTTCGATTACAGGGTCAGCGAATAGGTCGTAAATTAGTGATTTTGCATCTGAATCTGAAATATTTGATATTACGTGATAACCCAGTATCACCCTCACTGAAGAAACTTCTATGCCATGGTCTACTTTGAGCATAGACCTCACGCTCTCCCCGCGCGCATCGGGAAGGCCTTCGAGATCCTTGGTTGTTACTTCAAAAATTTTGGAGTAGTTTTCGGAAGGCATGCTGTCACCCTATGTTAAGAAGGCCTCACTCAATTGCCAACCGAGCCAAGCAGTAATTGGTGCCAATAAATTGAGTGCGATGTACACTGACGCGGCCATTGTACTTTCGTCTCTTAGGAGGTTTACCGTCTCTACCCCAAATGTAGACATTGTAGTAAAGCCACCTAGTAGGCCTGTCCCTAGAAAAAGAAGTGTATCGGCCTGAAGAGTTGTGGACATGAGTAGGCCGAGGAGAAACGCTCCTAGAAGGTTCACAGCTATTGTAGCCCATGGAACTTCACCAGATCCTGTAGGCATGGCTTCGGCTACCGCCCATCGGAATATCGAGCCAATTGCCCCTCCTAAGCCGACCAACGCCACAGGATGCATGGTACTGGCGGAAGCTGGAGGGGCTTCATATTTCTCAGGAAGGAAAGAGTTGACATATGGGCTAGCATAGGAGTTACAATGATTGCCGAGGATGCATGGGGCAAGAGGTGGTCTAACTGCGCTCACCCTCTTTCCCACGAGTTCATGCGAGTAGCTACTGAGAAAGAGTCGTTGGTAGTATTGGCTGCAGATGAGCCCAGTGTAGGAGATATTCTGAGACTCATTGAATCTGTTGGAGACAGCGTATGTGCACTAAAGACCCATGTGGATATGGTACAAGGATTCAACACTGAAGATTGGTCCATGGTAGTAGATTCTGCGCGCTCGAAGAATATGCTTCTGTTTGAAGATAGGAAGTTTGCAGATATTGGCAAGGTAACTAAGACTCAAATGGGCGGATTATACGATATCAGGTCGTGGGCAGACCTAGTGACTTCACACAGTATTAGTGGACCAGATATCGTAGATGGTATTGCTGCTGGTTGGGAGGATGTGGAGCGTATTGGAGGTGTCTTGCTTCTTGCACAAATGTCCAGTTCGAATAATCTTCTTGATGAGGGGTATACTGATGAGACCATTAGAATCGGCTCAGCCTCTCCGCATGTTGTTGGATATATTGGAAATGGTAGCTCAGCATCGGATCTAAAATCTCTTAGGAGCAAGGTAGGAGAGGGGAAGATGATTTGGTCTCCGGGAGTGAGCTTGGACGCATCAGAGGGAAGTCTGGGGCAGAGATACGGTAATCCTGCAGACGCTGTGTTAGCTGGCTCGGATGCAGTGATTGTAGGCTCTGGGATATACAGGTCAGAAGACCCGTCGGCCTCCGCAAAAAGGTATGCTGCGGCTTCTTGGGGTGCCTTGTTGGAGAGATAGCTCATGGTAAGCCAGGACTTCGTGGCCTGGATTTGCTCAGGTTTGGTGATTCTAGCAATTGGTGCATTCGTCTTTTTCGAGCTTCTAGGTCGATGGAGAGTTGGCCTAAGACTTACGGAACTGGATGAGTCTCTGCTGAGTGATGATGGGGTTTCAGTAGAAGAAATCACAGATGCTCCGAAGGGTAGCGTGGTTACGAGTGGTAGCGTTGCTGAGTTGGTTGAAGAGAGTCATAGAAATCAGATATTTAGTAAATCGAAGTAGAGTGCGCTCAAAATTGCAGTCACTGAAAGAAGGGTAAGTAGTATCAGAATTTTTACAGTCTTCCCTTTCTTCTTTGGGTTTACAAAATTCTGGTTTATGGGAAGGGGAGGGGCAGCTGAGGATAAGATGGCTTGTGGATCTGGGAGTGTGGTCTCTATGTTTTGAGGGTGGGGGGCCTCATCGTCTAGTTCGGGGTATAGTTCGTCGAGATCTGCCAGTCCTGGAGCCTCTGGGATTGGTCCGTTGATAATTATCCATTTTTGTTCTATATCGGATCTGGTAATGGGAGTGGTTAGAACTGCGACAGCTCCGGAAGAGTACGCCGCATCGTTCGCCTTTTCCAATCTTGAGTTGCTTACTACGAAAATAATCCTAGCTTCTGGATCCCTTTCTCGGATTTCTAATGCTGCAACATGCCCATCTATGGTTGGAAGATTTAGACCCATAAATACGAGCTTGGGTTTCAATCTAATGTATTGGTCGACTGCTCGGTCACCATCATCACAAATTTCTGAGGCCCATCCTCTCTGAGACATTATTGAACGAACCCGGCTAGCGGTGATTCCGTTCTCATGGACAATGAGTGCCGAGCGATTCTCTTCAATCGTCATCGAGCATTCGACAGGGGTCCTGACTCAAGAAGTGGATGGTCGAAAGTCATGAGAGGATGTCGTCTATAAGCCAATTGGGATCATACGGAGATAGGTCCCCGTATCCCTGTCCCGTTCCTGCTAAGACTATTGGTCTTCCAGTAGCATGGGTTATGGACAGTGCCGCTCCTCCCTTTGCATCTGTGTCTAATTTGCAAAGGGCAGCGCCATCAAATGAGAGTCTCTTTTGGAATTCTACAGCTTGAGAAACTGCATCGTTTCCCGCTAATGCGTCGGCAACAAAGATTACCAAGTGAGGATTGGTTATCCTGTGCACCTTTCGAAGCTCCTCCATCAAATTAGATTTATTTTGCATTCTTCCGGATGTGTCTACGATTACTATGTCTTCTCTCTTGGCCTTCGCACTCTCTATTGCATCCCTAGCGACTGCAGCAGAATCTCCTCCTCTTTGGCTCTTGATGCATCTCACTCCCAGCCTATCTGCATGAGCCGATAGCTGATCGATTGCCCCAGCTCGGAAGGTGTCGGCAGCAGCGAGTACCACTTTGAACCCCTGATCCTTCATTCTCTTAGCAATCTTAGCAGAAGTAGTCGTCTTTCCGGTTCCATTTACTCCTACCATCATAATGATTACAGGAGCTTCTTCATCTACGAGATGTTGGATTGTTCTATCGAAGTCCCAATAACCGTCTCCAAGAAGAGACATTATTGCTCCTTTTAGGGCCCTTTCTACTACCTGGGATAGGTTAGCCTTCCTGTTTACTCTTGAGCCTACTAGGTGGTTTTTTAGTGCCTGCAAGAGTTCTGTCACCGCAGCGTGACCCATGTCTGATGAAAGAAGCTCTTCTTCCAAATCTGTTAGTAGTTGTTGCAATAGTGGCCCATCTTTGATTACTCTACCGCCTCTTGACCTTGTATCTCCCCCTAGATCTATCTCAAACTCGGGTTTACTGGATTTGACCAATTTTCGTCCAGTGGTGGAGTCCATTAAATTTCTAACAATCGAGGGACGTTGTCCTTTCTTGGACTTTGTACTCTTTTCTCTTTGAGCCTTCTTCCTTTCCTTTGAACTGGATGGTTTCTCGAATGGATCGCTTACTTCTTCATCAAAGACGTCCCACTCACTCTCACCAACCGGAGTAGTCTCTTCTTGGTCTGATGTTATCTTTTTCAGATTAATGCTTCTGGATTGGGTTGCATTTGCCGCCTCTTCCGATCCTTCCTCGGCCGTTATTCCACTTTCTTCTTCCGCCTCTTCAATCCTCTTTCTGAAGCGATCAAAAAGTCCCATTTTTAGTCCTCAGTCATCCAAAGTTAGCTCAGTTCCTCTCTTTCTACGTGTTCTTCTCTTTGGTGGTGAGGTTTGGGTTTGTTCTAGAGTTTCTGGAGAATCGGCTGTATCCTGAAAGGCTTCTACCGCTTGGTTGAACGTAGTAGCGAGAGTCACAATATATTCCTCAAGTTGTTCATATTCACTCCTGACTGTGTCCAAAATTCCTTTAAGCTCTAGATTCCTATTCCTCAATATTTCCGTAGCTTCGTCCCTAGTCTTTTCAGCTTGAATTCTACTGCCGATATCGACGACTGCGCCTCCTTCTGGTTGGATATCAGCTATCAACTGGACTCCAGCTCCCAGTGGGATCATAGCCCCCTTGGCCCCTTCTCGTGAGATGGAGTTTAGTGCATCGATAGCCTGCTCTTGCTCTAGTCTGATGCTTTCTAGATTTCTAATCTGCTGATCAAGTGCGTTCAATCTCTCTCTATTTGCTTCCACAAGATGCGCTATGCGCTGTAGGTCGGCCTTATCTGCTTCAGACATGGCCTACGGGATGGTTACGATGCAATGAAGTCGTCGCTAATTGTGGAGGTTTACTGACCGTCCCATATGCCTTCTGAAATCATGAATTCCATTACCCGTTCAGATACATTAGCTCTGTTGCCTCCCCTAACGCCTGTGGCGGAAACTTCGAAGACCTCTGGAGGAATATCTTGAGCCTCTCTTAACTCGTACCCAACCTTTCTACCATAAGAGATGGCCTCGATATCAGGCATTATCCATGCGTCTACATCCTCGTCATGATATCTGTACTCGATCATTCGCTTCCTAACCTCTGCAGGATAGGGGTCAGATTCGGTTACTGGAGTATCTCTGATTCCAACAACCACTCTCTTTCCTTGGTCCAGCTCTTGCTGAATAAGCCATTCATGTCCGACGTGTAGGGGTTGCCACCTACCAGGAAGTAGTACTGCCTTGGGCTTCTCAAAAAGATGAGCTAGTTGGTCTACCATGTCCTCTACGGTATGGCCAGGCTCACCACTAGAGTTCAGCGTCATGTGGGCACACTTTGGCTCATCGAAGGGGTCTGAGATCCCCGTGAAATTGGAAATTTCCCCAGTTCTCGCCTTTGCATATAGGCCTTTCACATCTCTTTCTTCGCATACTTCTAGGGATGTTGAGACGTGGGCCATCACCGAACCCTCCGGAAGAATCTCCAGAATCTTTTCTCTAACATCCTCATAGGGGGTGATGAATGAGCAAATCACAGGGGTATGCTTGGAAATTAGTGAAGCCATTCTTGCGATACCAAGCAAGTGTTTTTCCCTGCCTTCTCTGGAGAAATCGTTGTTTGAGAAAAAATCCCTAATTGTATCCCCATCTAGAAGTTCGGCTCCATACCTCCTTACTGCTGCTTCTGCAATCGTAGTCTTTCCAGCACCAGAAAGCCCAATCATCCAAACTACTGTGTTCACCATAGTCACACCTTATGCATCGGCTACTGGCGAGTCTCATTTAATCCTGATTCTCTAACCAGAAGTCATTCCACTTCGTGCTGCAGGTAACCAGGAAAAATGGATTTATCACGTCAGCCATCAAGTCGTAATCGAGAGTTTCACAGTCTGGCCCGAGAACTTTCCCTCCCGCAGACTCAACGACTGCGTGAGCTGCCGCTATGTCCCAGCATGACGTAGGTCCGAATCGTGGGTAAAGGTCTGCCGCCGATTCAGCGACAATGCATGCCTTGAGAGATGATCCCATTCTGATTAGGTCATGCTTGCCAATAGAACTCGCAAATGCCTCATCTCTCTCGGATCGATGGCTACCGCTTGCTACCAATCGAACGGGTTCTTCTGGGTGGTTATTCACTGAAATCTCCCTTGAGTGTCCTTCTGATATCTTAATCGCAGATCTTTCTTTCCCACCATACCACGTGGTTTGAGTGACGGGAGCGTGAACTACTCCAAAAACGGGGTTCCATCTTTTTCCATTTCTTCTCATCAATGCAATGTTTACAGTAAACATGCCGTTTCTCTTAATGAATTCCTTCGTGCCGTCAAGCGGGTCGACTAGCCAGGCAAATTCGCTCGACAGAGCATCGCCGACACGGCCTTCCTCGGAAACAATGGGAGTATTTGGGTCGAGATTCTTGAGGCCATCGACGATAGTTTCGTGGGCCGCAATATCAGCTAAAGTGAGCGGTGAGTCGTCTTCCTTGCTCTGTACCTGAGTAATTGTGTCTGAATCGTAGATGGCCATTATTGCACTGCCAGCTTCAGTTGCTAGGTCTACAATATCCAAGTCTTGATAATCCATCGTTACCACTAGAAATCCTCTAGTTTAGATGCTGCGTTGTCTAATTTTTGTCTGGCATCCTCGTCAAGGTAGAACAGAAACGGGTCTTCGTCTTCCATAATTTCTTTCCACGAAGACATTGCTCTTGCCCAAATCTCTTCTTTTGCGTTCCAATCTAGCATTCTATCTACGAACCTACAATATCGTTGGATGTCTTCGTCCTCAGATGCCACTCTTCGTAGAATTTCATTAGTCTGAGCTATCATTAACCCCTGTGTTGGATTTAGTTTGTATGTAGTGAAAGGGTTTCTTTCTTGATTTATGGTGATATGGTCCCTCCATAGGCCAAAGGTGACGTCGTACGAAAACCCGACTAATAGTACGATTGCTAGAACTACAACTGCTATTCCGATCAAACCTAGGTAGGTGAGTGGAATTAGAAGGAGCGTCTCGTCGGATTCGAATCTCCATGCGACATACGGCCAAACCAGGAGTGTGATTGTTGCTGTCCAGAAGCCCAGACTGATTATAGCCTGACTCTGCTGGATTCGCCAATATTGCCTCATCAGCCACTTCTTCATTGGTCTAGGCCCAGTTAGCGTTAGTTTTCACAATTGCCCAGAAAAGTTAGCTCCCGAGGAGAAAGCGTCTATTCTTCCTCTGAGGCTGGAGAGGAATTGAGTGGAGCGTCAGATTCACCGAAATATGCAACTACCACAGGAGCATCTGAGTTGGATGGGTCGATTTGTTTAATTTCGTCTACCTGAACGAATCTTCTGGTCACCCTGTGCTTACTTCCGAAGTTTGACATTACCCTCTCCATGGCGTCTTCCTTATTTTTTGCCACCAAATCTACGTTGAATTGCTGGTCCCTCTTGCCGGCTCTGAAAGAACCCTTGGCTCTGAATGCCTTCATGCCTCTACCGAGTTAGGTTTCCGATTTAACCCAAGCGGGTCTTAGATGTGGTTTCTGAGATATGATTTCCCTCAAGGTTCAAGTGGATGTGCACATGGTTAGTGTCGATTAGGCATGACTGTAAACACTCCTCCGGAAGATGGAGGCATCGATCTTAGAGGCAGATTGGCCGGCATTCCTCGAAACAGACTTGTTGAAGAGGTCGTCGCGAGATGGGATGACGTTATTCGCTTGGAAGGAGAGATTGCGAACCTGAGAAGGCGTTTGCGAGAAGTAGAGTTGGTTACCGAGGATGGTGTTTTGGAATCATCTCGAATTAGTCAAATGGAAGAACGTTTGCGAGTTGCTGATTCTAAGATTAGAAAACTAGAGGGTTCCTTGGTTAATGAGAAATCAAGGAGAAAGTCGATCGAGGAGGATTCTAGTCGTTTATTGGAGCTACAAGAAGAGAATTCCAGACTCCTCAGAAATGAGGAGGAGTTGCTTCTACTCGTCCTGGACATGGAAGCGGAGATAGATCGATTATCGAAATAACCGGCTACTCGTCTTCTGAATGATCGTTTTTGTTTGCAGTAAACGAAGCAATCACACCGAAAACCTCCGAAATCAAGCCTCTTGCCAGGGCGGTGGGGGAAGATGGCTTCTGGGAATCGCGGCTTACATCAGTTTTCTGCGTTAACTCCCTTATTTCTGGCATGAAAGGTTCCATTTCTCTGTTATCGAACCATAGAGATCCGCATTTTAGGCACCCATCGAGTTCGATTGTTGTTCCTTCAGAGGTTAGGACTGGGCCCTTCACCATTTCACCGTCACAGGTTGGGCATCTGTAACCAGCACTCGTTCCTGCTTCGAACACTCCATTCCTGACATTTCTGAGCACTGGCTGCCTCATATTCGATGATAGCCACCTGTCACTGGCCATAATCCCATAGCAAAAACCACAGTAATGCATGTGACCAGAAACTACGTCTCCATGCAGGTCCATCTCGGAATTACAGCACGGACAGGATGCCTCCGCCATGTGTGATGAGTATCGCTGGGGCGTAAGAGGGTGTCTGCTTTCCGACTAACGGCCGATGCTGTTAATTAAGGTGGTTAGAATCTCCTGTAACTTGCTTGCATCATCAAATTCTTCAGTTAGGTTTCCGGTTACGATCCAGTCTGCACCTGCATCGGCAGCCTTGCTCGCTGCCTCTGCATCTCTTATCCCCCCACCAACGATCAGGGGAAGATCGCATGCATCCCTAGCAGCGGCGATTAGTGATTGATTGACAGGGTTTTCTGCGCCGCTGCCGGCTTCTAGGTACAACATGCTGAAGCCCAAAAACTTCGCTGCCATGGCATATGCGGATAATCGGTCTGTTTCGTCTGGGCCGATCAGGTCGGCCTTTCCTACTTGTCCTGCCTTCCCCCCCGGTTCACAAATGACATATCCAAGAGGAATTGGCTCAATTCCTGCTTTCTTGACAAAGGGAGCTCCTTGAATTTGCTCCCCTATGAGGAATCTGGGATCCGTCGAGTTCATCAGCATCATGAAGGTAATTCCGTCTGCAGCAGGCGAGAGTGCTGCTGCACCTTGTGGGAACAGTAGTACTGGGACTTGAAGGTCAGCCTCGGCATCTGAGTCTTGGCTTGAAGCCCAGGTGACTAATTCTAAAGCCTCCTTAATCGCAACTACTGTCTTGTGAACATTTTCCATGTCGGTGTCTGATGACCCTCCGACTAGCACCATCCTAGATCCTGCATGAACGGCGGCCATGGCTCTATTTGCTGCTACCTCAGGTGTCTGATCAGCTGGATCGATTAGTATGCTGTGTCTACAACCCATGCTCGTGTCACAGAGGTAATCGCGTACCGCACTCATAATCTACCTACTATCAGAGGGCTGTATAATTGTATCAACTTTTGACTTTGCTTTGGAAATGCCCTTTTCGATGTCTTCAAGCAGTGCATTCCTAGGGTCTTCCCCGAACCAGGTAGTTGTCTGAATCCAATTATTTACACGGTTTCTACTCTCATTTAACCATACTTCGGTAGTTCCATCGGGCCTAAATCCTGAAATTTCTCCGGAGAACCCTAATTTGGAAGAAAGAATGCCCCCAAACCACTCTGGGCCAACATTATTTTGCCTGAAGTCTAAAATCGCATCATAGTGTATTGTGTTTCTGCCTATAGCCCCTGCGCCTAAGACTTGGATACTGTCTGAAGAAATTTTCGAGGCTCTTGTTTTCAAATGTATGTTACACCCCCTTTTGGATAGTTGTATTGCGAGAGACTTTTCGAACCAAGA
>PAVV01000031.1 GCA_002713185.1 Methanobacteriota archaeon
GATGTGTTCTATTCCGATTACTTCCTCGCACCCCTGAAACATTCTGTCGATCTTTTTTTGGGTATTTTCGGAAATCCCTAATGGAGAGTTTTCCTCATTCATGTAAAACACCTAACTAAACAACTTATTCAGCTTCTCAGCCTTGCCTGCTGCCTTGGTATTATCATTGGCTTCGAGAAGCTCTTCTATCTCCTTGATTAACGAGTTCGCCGAATCCTTCTTATCTTCAGATATGGAATCTGACATTTCCATGAAATGGCTCGCAGATGAAATAGCGGATTTTGCCTTTGAAGCCTTCTTTGCCCATTCTTTGGCCTTATCCCCTCTTTGCTTGGAGTTGTATCCTGTGGCTTCGTCAAGGAATGTTGTCCATCTCTTCCTGTCGTCCATGGCAGATTTCATAGACTCGGGATTATCGAAATCCGGGGGGACATTTGTCACATCTACGATTAGTGCGCCATTTTCATAACGTGCTTCGATAGACTCCATTACCCCATGCGAACCGCTGAATGAATTATCAGATATCTTATCCACTTTCTCAAAGTATTGGGATGCTAGTGATGGAAGACCCCCATTTCCATCTACTTCCTTAATTAGTCCTCTTTTAACGTCGAATCTCTCCATAGTACCTCCGAACCAATACACCCACTTCAATCCTGTCTCTACGATCGGTGCTCTTTGGTACAAGGCTAAACAGTCGAATACTATCCGATTGGAATATGAAGGCTGCTTCGATGGCCACTCTAATAGTTGCCATCTTGATTACTACTCCTATGGTTTCGGCACTCTCTGCAGTAAGAATAGACGGAAGTTTCTCATTGGAAGACGGAGACTTAGGTCTTGAGGAGGCTTCAATTTCTCCTGATGGTGGAATTGTGGTTGTACATGGATCTGAAGCAGAGATGTTTGTGATCGATGCAAAGTGGCCGGAAAACTTCTCCGAACTCAACTGGGGAGGTAATGAAACCCTGCTGGATTCATCTTTTCATCCAGGAGGAGAAAGCGTCCTAATTGTAGGGGAAGGAGGTTCTATTTTACGACTTTCAGTTGATTCCATGGTTGTCGAAGACGCCGGAGGGGATGCCTTCTTCGGAGAAACTGAGCTTAGAGCTGTTGCATGGAACGGGGATGGGAGTTGGGCGTATGTCGGTGGCGAAGATGGGTGGCTGTGGAGAGTCAGAGGTTTGGATGATGGGAGCTTAGAAATCTTTGAATTCGAAGATAGGGGGCTTACTGATGTCAATGCGATTTCTTGCCTCAGAGGGCAAAACATCTGCATTGTTTCCTCGAATCTGGATGGAATAGGGGTGATTGACCAAAACCATGAGATCAAATGGATAGGAGGTTATGGTTATCCGTGGATAGATGTAGTTTGTCATGAAGGAATACCATTGGAATGCGTGGCTGTTTCCAGTGATCTCACTATAGCAGTGATTTCTATTGATCNAGAGGATCCGACTAAATCTAGNATTTTTGAAAATGATATAATCCAATTGCAAGGAGTTGTGGGGACTATGACNGGAATTGAGAAGGTAGACTCGGGGAGATCGCTAATTTCTTTAGCTCCCTTCGCTGTAATAGAACACGTATCCCCTCAGAGGAAATCTTTTCCCTGGTTGGAGAACNATGACGTAACTGGCATGGATGTAGATCTCTCCGGGGAGAGGATAATTTTCACTTGGAGTAGCGACGGATATGATGGATGGATACTTACTAGTCAAGGATCTGTAATTTCCTATTCTGCCTTTTCGGAAGAAGGAAGTGGTGAAATAATCGAAATATGGATCGGCATTATCATACTTGGCGGAACAACTTTGTTTATCATTAGCATGATTGTAAGTTCATCCCCAAATCTTAGGAGATGGTTGACGATAAAGATAGGTAGCGAAGAAGAGAAAGTGAGNGCTAAAAGAGAGCTAAGGAGGAAAACTCGGAAGAGGGGACGAGCATAGATTCATCAGTGAAATGCTTCGCGNGNGGAATGATAGTATGGCATACGAGGCATTGGATTTNTACGATATTGATTCACTCCTNACNGACGAAGAANGAATGGTCAGGGANATGGTNAGNGATTGGGTAGAAGACAGNGTAATNCCCAANATAGAAGAGGCTTGCAGNGANGGNGTNTTTCCNGATGAGTGGCGAGTTGAAATTGGAGAAATGGGAATTCTTGGTGCCCCACTCAAAGGATACGGTTGCCCGGGTCTTTCATACATTGCTTATGGCTTAATATGCCAAGAATTAGAACGTGGAGACAGTGGAGTTAGGTCTTTTGCTAGCGTTCAGGGATCGCTGGCAATGTATCCAATTTGGGATTTCGGGAGTGAGGAGCAGAAGGAGAAATATCTCCCCAAGATGGCTAAAGGAGAATTGGTTGGTTGTTTTGGCCTCACAGAGCCTGACTATGGATCGAATCCCGGTGATATGATTACTAGAGCCGAAGATTCTGGGGATCGTTTTATTTTGAATGGAGCTAAGATGTGGATAACCAATGGTTCGAGTGCTGATCTGGCCGTTGTGTGGGCAAAACTGGATGGCGTGATAAGAGGATTCATTGTTGAAAGGGGGGATGTCGGCTTCAGCGCTCCCGAAATGAAGGGGAAGCATTCACTCAAAGCGAGTGTGACTAGCGAGCTTGTTTTCCAAGATTGTGAAATTCCAAAGGATCGTATTCTCCCTGATGTCAAGGGATTGAAGGGTCCTTTCAGCTGTCTGAACAATGCTAGATATGGAATTTCTTGGGGTGCTGTTGGAGCGGCCCAGTCATGCTTCAATTCAGCCAGAGAGTATTCACTAAGTAGGATTCAATTTGGGCACCCAATTGCGTCATTCCAGCTAATACAGAACAAATTATCCTGGATGCTCAGGGAGATAACAAAGGGACAACTGCTTGCATACCATATGGGCAAAAAGAAAGATGATGGCAGTTGGATACCCGAGCAGATCTCTCTTGCTAAGATGAATAATGTGGATATGGCCCTCGAGATAGCTAGGATGTCCAGAGATATCCATGGTGCCAATGGAATTCTGGATGAGTACCCAGTAATGAGGCACATGGCTAATTTAGAGTCTGTAAAGACTTATGAGGGGACTCATGATATTCATAATTTGATTCTGGGAAGACATATTACTGGAATACAGTCTTTCACCCGAGAGCCTTAGGCCAGATTGCTTCGACCCAAGATTGAAATGGCCCCTGTCAACGCGTAACAATAGGTGTCAAAATGGGAGTAGCGGTTCTACTGAAACTTGTTCCAGATACTACTGCTAAAATCACCGTATCTGGCAATAGAGTCGAACAAGCATCAATCAGCAAGTGGACAACAAGCCCCTACGATGAATATGCTCTTGAGTGTGCAATTCAGTTGAAGGAAGCTGGATACGGGGAAATCNTGGCCATTACATGCGGCGAGGCCGGTTCTTCAAAGGTTCTTACCGATGCTGCTGCCGTAGGGGCTGATTCACTAATNCANGTGATTGTAGAGGATGATGAGCTNGACAGCATGCAAATNCAAAGTCTTCTTTCAGCCGCAGTAAAGCACAGTAAATCNNAGGTGGTACTTTGCGGGAAGCAAGCCGCAGATACCAACAGCGGCTCAACCGGACCGGGAGTAGCTAGTCTTCTAGGTTACTCGTGCGTCGGTTCAGTTTCAACAATNTCTCATAATGGGGAGGCTTTCTTAGCATCAAGACTAGGAGTAAATGGGAATGAGGAAGTAGAAGTCTCCGCCCCTTGTGTTTTTACTTTCGATAAAGGACTAACAGAATTAAGGAGGCCGAATGTTAGGGGAATAATGATGGCCAAGAAGAAGCCCATCGAGAAATTGTCTGCTTCCGATCTAGGAGTATCAATTGNNGAGTCTGAAGTAACTATTGAGGATCATTCGTCGCCACCAGANAAGCAACCTGGTCAAATTTTTCAAGGAGCGGATTCCGTNCCCGAAGTAGTAGGAAAGTTGCGTGACGAAGCGAATGTAATTTAGGTGTAAATATGGATGTAACGATAATTTCTGAATCTAGTGACGGTGGNCTCCATCCAGTGACTAGTCAACTAATTGGTGCTTCTTCAAAATTTGGAGGGAGTGTCACAGTTCTATGCCCCGGAGGAATTGGCTCTTCTGAAGCTGCATCCAAGATGGGAGTCAGTAGAGTTGTTTCTTTGGTTGGAGATTGCTTTGAAAACTACGATTGTAAAGCATGGTCGCATGAGCTCGCCCCGCTAGTTGATTCAGANGTCCTGATTTCTTCGGCGTCCCACATAGGGCGTGAGCTTGCTTCATCTATTGCCGCCCTGAAGAATATCCCGGTAGTTCAAGATATTATTGAGATAGAGGACGGTTTGACTGTTATGCGACCAATATACTCTGGGAAAGCAATAGAAAAATCGAANATAAGCCCTCCATGTGCTATAACTCTCAGGGCNAACTCATTCGAACCAGCAAGTGAAGGGGGAGAGGCTGATTCAGCTACTGTAAATTCTGGATCAAATATCTCAGTCGTAGTAAAGCAGGCACTAGCTAAGGCGAGCGAAAGGCTTGATGTTTCAGAAGCAGATATCATCATTTCAGGAGGAAGAGGGATGGGGAGTCCATCTAACTTCTCCGAACTAAATGGTATTGCCGACGTGATTGGGGCAGCTGTTGGGGCTAGTAGGGCTGCAGTNGACACTTGGGAAGAGATACCCCACGAAATGCAAGTTGGCCAGACTGGAAAAACTGTAACTCCAAGCCTTTACATAGCTGTAGGAATAAGTGGCGCTATTCAACATCTGGCTGGAATGAGGACTAGCAAGTACATTCTAGCNATTAACAAGGATTCAGAGGCCCCCATTTTCGGCGTCGCAGATTACGGAATTGTATCGACCTGGGAAGATGCCCTTCCCATCNTGAAAACAGAGCTAGAAAATCTCATCTCAAACTGAGGCCGTCTCCTTGCTGGAGTCAGACCTTGAATCGCCTAATCTTTGGAGGTATTCTTCCGAGACTGTTCCAGTCACATAGACGCCATCGAAGCAAGAGCAGTCGAAGTTGGCCACCTTGTCTTCCCCAGCCCCTAGACANGCCTCCACCATGTCCCCCAAATCNTGGTANATCATCCAATCGGCCCCTATGGTCTGAGAGATTTGTTCGACTGTTTTATTGAAGGCNACATATTCCTCCCTTGCTGGCATGTCAATCCCATACACGTTTGGATGGATNATCGGAGGAGAAGATGATGCGAACAATACCTTTGATGCCCCTGCATCTCTGGCCATCCTTACTATCCTCCTAGATGTATTTCCCCTCACAACACTGTCATCAACAATTAGGACCGTTTTTCCTGCAAATTCCGCCTCTATTGTATTGAGTTTCTTTCTTACGGAATCTTTCCTAATTTTCTGACCGGGCATTATGAAAGTTCTTCCAATGTATCTATTCTTTACAAAACCCTCTCTATAGGGCACACCTAATTTGCTAGATATCCCTAATGCTGCAATTCTACCACTATCCGGTACGGGAATTACGGCATCGATTNCATGGTCTGGAATCCTTTCCATTATCTTCCTAGCAATTGCCTCCCCCATTCTTATTCTTGCCTGATGCACAGATATGCCATCAATAATTGAGTCCGGTCTGGCAAAGTAAACATGCTCAAAGATACAGGGAGAGTGTTGNATTTCAGGATGGCAAATTCTAGANTGAGTTTCCCCGTTCATTTGTACNATATAAGCCTCCCCTGGTCTGACATCTCTTTCTGGTTGAAAACCTAAAGATTTGCAAACAACACTCTCAGAGGCAANTATCTTCTCTGTAAAGCCACTAACCTCCCTCTTTCCGATAAAGAGAGGCCGGATACCATGAGGGTCCCTAAATGCAACTAAACCCCAACCAGTGATAAGGCAAACAACACTGTAACTACCCTGTAGTCGGAGATGAGACCTCTCTATGGCCCTAAAAATATCATCTACATCTAGGGCGCTCAATCCGCCTGGCCTCCCATTTATTGACCTCTGAACCTCAGCTGCAAACAGATTCAGTAGCGCCTCNGAGTCGGAGCTAGTGTTGATTCTTCTGTGATCATATTCCAGAAGTCCGGAAATTATTTCTGGAGTGTTGTTAAGATTTCCATTATGGGCAAGACTGACGCCGAAAGGAGTATTTGTNTAGAACGGTTGAGCCTCTGCAGATGAGTTGGAACCAGCAGTAGGATACCTAACATGACCTATCCCCATTGATCCGACTAGCTTTTTCATATGCCGCTCCAAGAAAATATCCCTTACGAGACCATTCGCCCTCCTGTGACAGATATTATCGGAATCGCTAGTTACTATTCCTGCAGCGTCTTGACCCCTGTGCTGCAGNACAGTCAGTCCGTCATAGATGAACGGGGAGATGTGAGTGCCGGGAGCCCCAACAATTCCGATGATCCCGCACATCGGCTATCATNNGNTGCTAGAGAACGAGGGACTTAGGATTTTCCACACGGCATTACTTCTTTTGCCACATCGTCCTGTTACGCTTACTCCACCTAAACTTCCTCAATCTCGATGTGCTACCATAGCCGCAACTGGCGCATTGGCCTTTCTGTTTGTGGTAGGAGTGACGCCCGCATCTACGACANCGTATGTGGGTAGACTTCTGCNTTTTACCCATACTCGGCGTGCCTTTTGACATNATCTACCCNCTAGGACGACGGGGCCACCGGCCGATTTGTTAAGAGGNTTATCCTAACCAAACCTATAGTGATNAGAGCCATTATCGCCCTCAATANGTAAAGCATGGCCTCGATTGAAGAGCTCAGTGACGATCGTAATGAGTGAGAGATTGGATCACCTGTCAATATAGAAACAGAATACAGAGAAACTACTCCACAAACTATCATGGTAAAGACAGGAATGGAAAATTTGTGGTAGGGATTTATTGAGGCGACTAAATGAAAAAGTATCACAAATGACGAGAGGATTATTCCAGAACAAATAAGCACAATGGGTTCAGAGAAGTCGGCAGACAAGCTAATTACCCCTGATACGTCTGATCAAGATAGTCTCTACGAGATTCCTTTCACTCCGAGAAAGTGGCTCAGATTGATTAATTATTCCAGAAAATCTCTCTGATAACGATATTGCGATAAAGAAAAAAATCAGACCAATCACTAAACCAATAGAAATCCAAATACCCGTTGTGAAATCCGATAAGTAGAGCCTTTGCGATTGTGAGAAGATCACCGCCCACGTTATTAAGATAAGCAACCAACCTATGGCCAATCCCAGGTTATTTCTTTGGCCGTAAGTAGGTGCAGAACCAAGTATCACTATACTACCAGATATGAACGGAATAGCCCAAACAAAGAATTCTATAATTGAAAGCTTNAATTCACTTTCCGGGGTTCCTAAGCCGTCAGTAAGAAATAACAAACAGGATACNCCCAATAGGGATAGAGGAGCTCCGAATNTACTCCTATCAAATGAGGGNCCCATTCTATGAAAAGTGAAAGCTAAGACAATCAAAATAAGACTAGACCAGAAAATCACCACGTTGTTCATGATATACGCCGTGTGGGGCGCGCCTCTTATTTTCTTGCTAGGGGGCAATCAACGGCCATTTGTCTGACTAGTTTCATATACGGAGCATTGGTGGCTCGCCGCGCACGAACAGTGTAAAGGTGGTACTATGGTAAAAATGCCGAGGAAAGTAATGAGATACAGTCCATCTGCTGGAAAGCACACTGAGCATACAGTTGAAAGGGTCAAGAAGAGACGTGCTAGTGAGCTAAAATGGGGGCAGAGAAGATTTCGAAGGGTTACTGCAGGATACAGGGGATTTCCAAGGCCTAAGCCATCAGGAGAGAAGCCGACAAAGAGAGTAAATCTGGTATACAGATGTACTGAAACTGGGAAAGCTCATTCCCCCAAGGGAAAGCGCGCTCGAAAGTTCGAGCTAGTAGACAATTAGGTGTTTTCATGGCGGGTCGATTTCTTAAGGTAAGTTGCAAGGATTGCGGAAATGAGACTACTTTATTCGATCGAGCATCCTCAGTTATTGCATGTGCAATTTGTGGTTCTACTCTCGCAGAGCCATCTGGAGGGATGGCTAATCTATCTGGTTGTACTGTGATTGAGGTACTTAGCTAGAGAGGAAGAATCTTGACAGAGACATCAGAAGACTGGCCGGATGAAGGCGATTTAGTAGTATGCTCGGTAAAGAGTGTAAAGGAAAATGGCGCTTACCTGGATCTTGATGGGTATCCCGGAAGGGAAGGATTCGTTTTTATTGGTGAAATTGCAACTGGGTGGGTCAGAAACATAAGAGCTCATGTCAGAGAGGGACAAAGGATCGTCGCAAAAGTAATTGGCATAAAAAGGGACAGAGACAGCATTACTTTATCGATAAAATCTGTATCTGAAGAGAGGAGGAGAGGGGCACTCCAATCTTGGAAGAACGAGCAACGAGCCACTCAGATAATGAAGGTAGCAGCTGATAGAATAAATTGGAAAAAAGAAGATTTGTCTACGATTTCAGAAGAAATGAAAGAGGCTTTTGGATCTCTCTACGGGGCTCTCGAGGAATGTGCAATTAACGAAAGCGCACTGGAGGATGCAGGCTTCGAGGGAAAGTGGATGGCGATAGTGACAGAACTAGCAATCGAAAATATAGTACCACCATTTGTAGAAATTAGGGGCCAGTTCGAAATCAAGGTATGGGGTCAAGAGGGGGTAGAGGCAATCAAACTTGCATTGAAAGCTGCAGAGAAATGTGCAGATGGCTTGGAAGAGGTGATTCTTACATGTCACTACGATGGGGCGCCAAACTACCGAGTCGACATCAAAGCTCCCGACTATCCCTCCGCTGAATCTATTTGGGAAGATGCCCAGGAAGCTGCCAAAAAACAGATTGAAACGGTAGAAGGATCGATTGTTATCGAACGTCTATGATTTTGGTTTTCAAGGAATATACTTCATGAACCTGTTCTGACCGCTTCTGTTGAATGGCAAGATCTAGGCTCCAGCGATGTGATAGATGCAAGACCTTTGGCCTTGGTGAAAAATGTGATAAGTGCGGATCTAAAATGGAGGCAGTAGCTTCTCTCAAATTCTCTCCCGAGGACCCTCAAGGAGCTAGAAGGAGGAAAAGACAGGATGCTGGTAGTAAGAAATGGATAAAATCCCTACCCAGCGCCAGAAAGGAGGAAGGGGAGTGAATAGGACACGAATCCACTGGTTAGGAGAGTCTAGGATATCAAAAGGTTGCATGTTCATTGAGGCTGTCCCCGGAGTAGGAAATGTGGGCAAAATCCTAGTTGAGGGTCTAATGTCAAAACACCCTTCCAGAACCATTGGGTGGATTTTGAATCCAGATTTCCCACCTCATGCAACACTATCAGATAATGGCCTAATTTATCCCCCTAGGCTAGATATTAACACAGTGATGCTACCAGATGGAAGTGAAGTCATCATAATCACTGGATTAATGCAACCAATGACTGCATCGGGCCAGTATGAAACGGCAGAGGCAATTCTTGGGTTGGCAAAGGAATATTCTGCCAGTAGACTACTTGTTTTGGCAGGACTGGCTGCAGATCCCGAGTGTCGTTCAATTCATGTGATTTGTTCCAGTAATGAGGTGCGGAGAACACTAGAGGACGATGATATAGAGATTAGTCGAAAACAGCCAAAACAGGGCATGATAGGTATAGCGGGGATGGTGCTTTCGTTATCGGGGACAATGGCCGTACCGGCCATAGGGGTGATTGCAGAAACTATTGGCGCTAGTTCTGACGTTTTAGCTGCTGATAGAATGGCAAAATGGATTGAGCATGCGTTTGAGGTCCCGCTTGATCTTGACCTCGATACGACAAAGGAAACTGCAAATAAGTTGATTGAAGAGATGGGAGGTGAGATTTCAATGGAAGATTTCCTTGGATCCAAAGAGCAAGACTCTACAGCTGATTTCTACGTCTAGAGGGCGACCAGTACTTCCTCTGCGAGATACGGGACTTCTAGATCAACTGCTTCAAATGCTTCTCGTACAGAAGAGAATGGGCGAGAATGAGAATTTGATCTTATCTTCGCCCTGTTGGTTACAATCTTCCACGAGGATTTCTTTCCGACCCCCGGAATTGACTCTAGCTGCCTTTCTGTAGCCATGTTGATATTCAATCCCGTCTCAACGCCTGTGATACTTCTACTTCCATGCCCAGTTACCATAATATTCGATTTGCTCTCTAGATGAATCTTGTATGGGACTCCCACTAGTATGGGATAAGCACCAATTTGTCTTCCGAATGTGATTCCGGGAGATCCGTAAATATTAGGATCCCTGTAGATATCCTCTGTGACCTGTTCTGGCCTTCTGATTCGATCCCTATGGGCCTCCCAAAATACGTCTCTCAACTTACTACCGATGGGGAAGATTTCTTCCAGTATTGGGCGATCGATTTCTTCTCTTACCGTTTTCTTGAATTTCGTGAAATGCTTTGAGTTGACTTCCTGGAACGACTGTCCTTCTACTTGTCTGATATTTATTCTTCTCACCCAAAGTCCATCTTTTCTTAGGCTTCGCAGAAGATCGAGATTCTTCGAATATGTTGCCTCAGTTTCTCCATTTAGACCTGCTATAAAATTCAATCCTGGGAGTAAATTTGGTAAACCCCTTTTACCCCTATTTCTACCGAAATCATTGATCAATTTGACAGCCTTTCTAAGCTGATTAATATCACAATTTAGCCAATTTCTAGAATGTACCACCTCGTCTGCTGACTCGATGCCAAATGACAAGATTGCACCATCGGAAAGAGTTTCGACAAGGGTTTTTGTTATCTCCTCGGAAGGCTCCAAGTTTTCTGCAATGATTGAGGGATTGGCATTGTCTACATGAAGGATCTCCAGTCTATCATCGTCCCTTAGGCCGTGAAGAACTCTAGCAATAGGTTCTGGTTGAGGTATGGGATAATCCAACTCCTCAACTCCCTCGGCACGAAATGTGTAGATGTCGGTAGCCCCTCCAATTCTAACATTCTTGACGCCCAAATCCATAGCAAAGTTGACTTCGCGGATTACGTCTTCTACGGATCGCCAAATTGGCAATCCCTTCTTTGGTTCAATGCAAAATTTGCACCCTCTCTTAAATCTGACACAACCCTGGTACAATTCGACCTCATAGGTCAACGGGCCCGGTGAACCATCTTGGAAGAAAAGATCGGGATGGTGAGATACTGCCTTTGACTTGGCACCTTCCAAGGCCCAAGAGGTCCACTGTTCAGGAGTTCGCTTCATATTTTTCCACGCTCCCTTTTCGAGGAAATGATTCAGCGTCGCATCGACATCCTGTACTGTGCAGAACAAATTTAGTCGTAATGGCAACCACCCGGAATATCGCCACTGCCTTATTGCCCAACCTCCACACAATATTGGCGTTTCTGAAGAAATTTCAGACAAAATTATGTCAATTTCATTTCTACTAACTGGAGTTCCTCTGACATACTTTCCTGGGACAACAGCTCCAGCTAGAATGACCACTCCATCCAGCTTACTGAAGTCCAGATCTGAAATAATTTTCGAGTTTTGATTGAGATCTCGCCTTCTAGAAATCCTCCATTGATCGATGGTAATGTAGTTGTACTCGATTCCTCTTTTTTCCAGTACTCCACAGATATAACGAATATGGAACCCGACATAGTTGGGAACTCCGAAGGCCGCTGGTTCGTCTTCGTAGCCATCAATTACTAGCCAAGCACACATTATTATTGCCGGGGTCGTAACTTAAGACTTTACGATTGCCTATCTTCGACGTCTTCTCTTGCTCTTCCCTCTTCCGCCAGAAGAAGACTCCTCCACAGAAATCCTTCTACCCATGAAATCAGACTTATTCAGTGCTTTAATGGCAACTAGTGCTTCCTTTTTATTTGAAAAAGTCACAAATGCAAAACCTCTTGGTTTCTTTGTCTGGGAATCCAACGCTAAGTGGACATCCTTTAATTCCCCATATTCAGAGAAAGCCTTTCTGAGATCTTCTTCTGTAGCATCAAATGATACGCCCCCTATGAATAGCTTGATTCCAAGATCCTTCTGGGATTTCTCTCTAGCTTCCTTAATTAGTTCCCTCTCCTTAGCCAGATCTTGCTTACTAGCATCTCCAGACTCAACCTTTTCCATACATTCACGACAGCGTAGAGGCTTTCCCGGGGTTGGTTTGAAAGGAACCTTAGTTTGTACTCCGCAAAGAGTACAGGATGCAGGATGCATTTCCCTCTTAGGCCTTCCACCGTCTCTACCCCTATTGGAAGAAGAAGACCTTCTAGCCGATTCTGGAATCTTGTGGGACCACCCCCTCCTGTGGTCGGCTACTGGAGAAAGATAAGGTCTAGCTCCATCATGACCAAGCATGGACTCAGCGTCGCTAGACCATCTCTGGCCTGGACGATTGAGTTTTTGTAGATTGGAGTCAGAAGGGATTGTGAATCCGTGTCCGAATCCATTCGATAGCGCTCTAAATCCACGATAGTCACATCGATGGCACGTCACATTGAAGTCAGGAGTTTCGTCACTTGATTCCAAAACCTGCCCACAAGCAGGGCATCCGGCATAAATTACTCCAAGATTGGGTTCACCCTTCGTAGTTGCCTTCAATATTGGCTCAACATTGATAATTTTGGCGCGTACAATATCCCTCTTCCTCAACGCATCTCCTGCGGAGGGAATGAAACGGTCGACGAGCTCAGAAACGAAGATATCTGCAAATAACTTCAGAGCTGGTAACGCTCTATGCCCGCCCTCATTGCTCTCAATGTGTAGAATTCTAATTTCAGCGGTCTTCTCGTTTAGGCGATTGACCTCCCCGATAATGATATCACCCATCACTGGAGAATTTATGGGAAGAGCTGATGGGTCTACTGAAATTACTCCAGACTTGCTAACTATCATTCCTGAAAGGACCGCGATTGGTCCATTTTCGGAGATCATAATGCCCTCACCTGCATCCATTCCTGAAGTTACTTCTACTAGAGCTCCTGGAGTGACATGATCCCCTACTGATGCTGTCATTGTGTTGGCGACTGGAAGGCCACCTATGAACGGTACGGCTGCTGAGGGCGGATTCTTCAAGGTGGCGTTATTCTCCATAAAGATGCCCTAGTAAGGCCTCTTTGTTTCGTATGGTGCTTGTATGAAGCGGGTAAAGAAAAATCAAACTCAGCATATCTTTCGGAGGACCACCCATATTGATTGAAGAAATTATCAATGTGAGTTGCCTCTGCACTATGCATCAAATGCGAATTTGCCCCAAATGAAATTATTGCCTCAAGGAAAGATCGATCAGCTCCCTTTTTCTGCCTACCCCATGGAGGGTTAGAAATCACTACATCCGGTTGTTGAAGTGAGTCATCAATATCTGTTATGTCCGAGTTAAATACTGATATCCGATTAGCCAGATTCAAGGATTCGATGTTCCTTTGGCTAATTTTACAAGATTCTTTGTCGATTTCGACTAGAGAGACAGATTCTGCACCCAATAGAGCGGCTCCAATTCCTAGTATCCCATTTCCAGAACCGATGTCTGCCACTCTACAACCCTGTGAAATATCATTGAAAGCTAGAATATCGAAAAGCCATCTAGCGGCAATTTCTCCTTCTGTTTGATATTGCTCGAGTTCTGATTTCTTATTGGTAATTTTTTCCAATTTTGATAGCTCCATGGCCAAGGATCTAAGTCGCATGATTGTGCAACGTGGAAGTATGTTTGAATTATTCCGAAGAAAGAAATCCTATGCATAGTTCAAAAACCCTCGATTATTTTTCTTGAATATGGAAGTTTTGGAGCTGGCCCATATTGCTCTCGGACTGACAACAGGCATTGTGATGGGATGGTCCATTTCGAGAGCTTTTGCGGTAACAGCTTCTAAAGGGGCGGAAGAGGAATTGATTCGAACCAAGGCGATGCTAGAACTAGGCGATAAGTCGAATGAGAACGTTCGTGAACAAATGCTGGATGGATTCAGATTAGCTGCTGGAGAAGCTTTCTCACAGGCTATTGAAGAAGCTGATAAGGAGAAAGAGTCTTCGTTTAAGGAAGCGACTAATGCATTATCAGAATCAATGAATATGTATATCCAGGCCATTCAGAGTGCTAAGGAGAAAGATATCGAAAGATCGGCTACCCTCGGGGAGAAGGTAGACAATGTTAGCGCTCTGGGTACCGCATTGGCCCAAGAAACTCGAGAGTTGACCTTGGCTCTGAGGGGAGATTCGCAGAGCCAGGGTGCTTGGGGGGAAGTTGTGGTTGAGAATCTGCTGCAGAATATGGGATTTGTAGAAGAAAGGGATTATCTCAAGCAGGAATGGGACCCAGGGAGGAATGGCGATGGAGGTAAAAGAGCAGATTTTATTTTACGGCTTCCTGAGAACCGTCAAGTGATAATTGACTCGAAAGTTTCTCTAACCGCGTATACAGAATATGTGAACGCGAAAGAAGATTCATTAGCCATCTCTGCGATGAAGGCTCATTGCAAATCAATAAGAGAACATTCGAAGAAACTTGCAACTAAGAACTATCAAGAAATGGATGGTTTCAATACTCCAGACTTCGTTCTGATGGTGGTGCCCTTGGAGGGTGCGTTCATTGATGCTATGAGGGCTGATCCTGCGCTCTACCAGGACTTACTTGGTGATCGTCGAGTGAAGGTGGTAAGTGGATCCTCACTAATGCTCACATTGATGCTAATTCAAGAGCTCTGGAAAAAGGAAAATCAATCTAAAAATCAATTAGAATTAGTGGAAAGGGCCGGAAGACTTCATGACAAAGTTGTGCTTTTCCTAGATTCATTCACAACTGTGGGTTTCGAGCTCGGACAAGCAACGGATGCATATGAGAAAGCTCTCGAGCAACTGAGCAGGGGTTCGGGAAATGTAATTCGCCAGACAGAGATGCTCAAGGAACTTGGTGCCAAGACAAAAAAGGAGCTCAGAGAGAAAAGTGGGCTGAGGAGTCTCGCTGAGAGGGCAGAAGAGGAGGAATCATTGCCTGAAGGTACTTCCGAAGCACGTGATCGACTGGGGGAATCATCAGTTCGAGCAAGTAGTCAGGATTCCTGAAGAGTATACCATAATGGATCTATCCAAAGGTGAATGGCAGGCTCCTGAAACGCCCTATAGTATTGGGAAATATGATGAGTTACGGCCGGGAATGTACAATACTGAGCTTTTCCGAGGAGAACGTTTCCTCCATGTTGGTATCGACATTGGCGGCCCAGTAGATACCCCATGTATGGCATTCATGGGCGGAGAAATTTTCCACTTTGGATATAACCCAGAGCCTGGGGATTATGGAAATGTAATAATCACTAAGCATATTTTGGACGGTTGCCCCCTTTGGGCACTTTACGGCCATCTTAGTTCGTCCTCATTAGAGAATAAAAAGAAAGGTCAAAAGATCGAACCTGGAGAANTCATAGCATGGTTTGGGGACTTTCATGAGAATGGTGGATGGGAACCACATCTTCATTTCCAGCTTTCTTTAGTTGAGCCGAAGACCCATGATTTGCCCGGGGTCGTGGCTCCTTCCGATAGAGATAGAGCTTTGATTGACTACCCAGATCCTAGGCTAGTTCTAGGCCCGATTTATTAATTTGAAAGATGCGCCTTTAATGACTCTATAGCAGGCATATCAGAGGGGTCCTCCTCTGTCAAAACAGCTAATCCAATTGAAATCCAATCGGTAATATGAGAGGCGTAGAGTAGTCTTTCCAGGAGCGAGTTGCCTTCGCACTCAATAACCCACGTAGGGGACGCCGGAACTTCTCCCAACATCCATTCAATTCTCTTATTAATTCGCGAGTTTAGCCCCTCACATGTAAGCAAAATTAGTGAGTTATTGTCTGGTACACCACTAGTCCAAGCTACTATCTCATTGTGATTCATTTCNGGTATTTCTGTGGATCTCGCGAACTTGGCTGAATTCTCATTNAGCTGACATACGAATCTATAGGCTGCTGGGCTCAAGCAAGATGGAGAAACGATCCCCAACTCCTTGCCCACTATTGATCGGGAAAGAGTTGCCGCCATACCNGAAGGTGCCAATAAATCTGAATTAGAAGATGCTAGGGATAGTCTGTCAATCATTTCTGAAATATATTCCTTTTCCGGCCTAGGGAGGAGTCCGAGTTCCCAACATGCAGAAAGTTGAGTGCCGAAAATGTGCCCGAANGCAGAGCGAGGCATTTGCCCGGATGGAACGCTAAGGCAAACCGATTGATCCGATTCAGAAAGAGTTCTCTCTAACTCCCCTCCCGAGCTGATGCCCACAATAGTTCCGCCACCCGAAATTGCTTCTCTGACGCCATCTAGGGTCTCCTCGGTATTTCCTGAGTATGATGTAGCAATAACCAACCATTCTGGGCCCCACCAACTAGGCAGCCCATAGTCCCTCCATACGATGACTGGGAGCCCCCCAGAGTCGTCTGATAGTGCCTTGAGGAACATCCCNCCGGCCGCTGATCCCCCCATTCCGAGACAAATTACCCCGCTCCAGTCTCGATCTTCTTCGATTCCTATTTCAGAACTAATCGCGTTTTCAAAATCTTGTACAAAACTTCTCGTAAACCCCGCCATTCCTCTTTTGTCGTATTCTCTGAGGAGTTTGCTGAAATCATCCTCACTCATTCTGTATCACCTGGCACCCACGGGAATAGCTAACCATCCATCATCTATGAAGGCGATGCGCAATTCATCGGCTTGACCGTCATCATNGTATGGAAGGGCCACAGTTGAGATCTTGTAATCTGATGGATCCATGAATTCGGCCGCAGAGCTATCCCTGTTTAGTATCTGAACGGTTTTTTGTTCGGATAAAGAACAAATTACACTCGAAGACTCCATGTCCCTCCAAGTAACTCCGGTTCTCTCAAATCTGTCAATCCTCCTGAGAATTGGCCCTTCCTTCTTCCAACTATCAACTATCCAAAGTAATTTTCTTAGCATGATTATATCGCCAATTGAGTATGCTGGCTTTCGGTAACTTAAGGTCAGCCTACTTACTTCTACACCGTCTTTTACCCCTACGACCGTGGAACTCTCCTTAACCGAACCTCCAAAGGACTTTGTGAGCCTCCTCCCCCAATTTCTTGCTAAACTCTTGGATCCCAATTGCAAATCCCACCCCCCAGTAACTGGACCTTCTTTTGAGATGAAGAACATCGGATTAGTTTCCATCGAATGAATGAGTTCGTCCAAAGTTTCTCTAAGCTTTGAGAGCTCTTCTTCATTCAGTTTCCTTCCTGCGGATCTAAGTTGGACTGTGGCTTCGAAGTAATCTCCATCCTTTCTGGTGCAAGGGGTACAAACTGCATTACTGGTCTGAAGCAGGACCGAATGAGAGTCTTGGAATACGAATCCATCGATGGTCCCTGATACATCCACATGTAACCTATTAGTCCTCTCATCGATGTCTTGGATAGAGAAAGAGACATTTGTGTTTGAAGATCTGTTCTCCAGAGTGAGGTTCTCCCTAATCCTCAAATCTGCAATATCCCAATTTTCCATGGATGACCATCCGCCTCTAATTTCGTAAGATTTGCACTTGGCACAGCGCCTCTGTTGTATTATCTCCGGCATCTTGGAGAGTGAGGTCCGTTGCCTAAGACACGTNTCACATAATCTATCTGATGAAAGAGTATTTTCTGCTCCGCAGATTATGCAAAATAGCCCCCCTGTCATNCCTTTCCCCCNTTATCGGCTTGGATACACGGTTAGAAGGCTTCCGAAAAGGGGTATTCTCAAATTTTTGTATTTTCTCTGAGAGGCTTAGAGACTTCGTTTTGGAGACTCCTATGTAGTGCAATTCTGGAATAAACGTATGAAGCAAGTAGAGAAGAGAGGATTGCGTAAGTTACGATAGCCTCAGTTAAACCCGTCAAATCAAATCCCCCTTATCCACAATGATTTTTTCTCCCGAGATTTCTTTTTTCAGGCGTTGGATTGAGTAGTTAAGTGCTACTANGCCGGAAAAAAGTATCATGAATGATAGTGCCCCNAGAATCATTACTATCCTGATGTCAGGATCTATGCCTGACTCCTCCGTTTCTCTGAGAATAAGACCAGGATGTCTGTTTCTCCAAATTGTTGTAGCGACCGCAGTTATCGGGACCAACACGAAACCGAATAATCCAACGGCTGCAAGGGTATCCCTAGTTTCTTCACCGTCGGGCTGACTTCTTACGGACATCACAAGGAATAGCGCCACCCCGGTGAGTAATGCATACGTGTTGAGCCTTACATCCCCCCAATCCCAAAATACCCCCCATTCGACCGATCCCCAAATGGGTCCCGAAATTATTACTCCTAGGCCGAAGAGGAAGCCGAGCTCTGAGCCAATTACAACCATGCTCCAACCTAACTCTGATTTTCGGGCATACCAGAAAATTGCCCCAAGGAACAAAAGTGAAAACGAAATGAAAGAGGTCCACGCAAAGGGCACGTGCCAGAAAAGTATCCTATATGCTTCTGGGGCATTCCAGGCCTCTGGATCAACGAGTGGGGCCCAGAAAAAGCCCAGAAAGGCAGTAATAACCGCTCCAACTAGTCCAGCAGCAGTCAAAGGAATGGAGATTCGTCGATGGTAGCTTTCCCAGTACTCTGACAACACGCTAATGGCGGCCTTCACAGCCCTCGGATNAAAGCACCCATGATGAATGCTATCAGTCAGGAGTCAGGGATAGTTACTGCTGCTAACCAAACCATGGCAGATATCAGACTAGCGATTAGGCATGACGGAATGGGATCGCCCAGCTCAAAACCGAATGACATCCCATTGTCTATGATNTAAGCTAAAACATCTACTATCTGCAAAAATGGCCAGACTAGAACTAACAATAGTAGAGGAGCTGGTGATGCTCCCGATCTGGAAAGATCCGCCACTAGAAGATGTAGTGCTGTGGCTGCTATTGCTATATCTATGAGGACTAGCGAGGGTAACCAAAGCCAAGAAAGGGCTGCGGAGTATGTCTGTTCATCAACTGATCCAGAAAGAACGAACCAAGAAAGGTATGTGATGGGGATAGGGAGGATNATTGATGAAGCTGTTACTGAAAGGGCAGGTCGAGACATTGGGCCGACAACTGCATTCCACCATCTGCCGCAGTCTGACTCAGAGAGCCTAGAAATAAGAGCTGGAGATGAGATTGCGGCAATGAAACCAGGAGCAAATATCAGAGAAGCGTGTAGTCTGCTATCTAGTGAATTGTCCGAAACTAAGGCATAGGAAAGAAGTATGGCAACAATTGCGGGAGTTATCCTCCCTATCGTCTCGACGGGATTTCTGATCTCAGTCTTAAGTGACCACGAGATTAGTGACTCGGTAGTTCTCTGTCCTTGGGAGGAACAGGCGGCTGGCAAATTACAACCACTACCAGAGGCGAGTGAGCTAGTTTCGGTTAAAGAACCGTCCTCAATTCTAATTTCTCTGTTGGCGCAGGCTGAAATATCGCCATCATGAGTTGCTATGATAATCGCGTGATTCCTCAATGATAGTGCNCTTATCCACGCAATAAGAGTCTTTTTTGATGTTTCATCTAGGCCTTCAGACGGCTCGTCCATTAGTACAACTCTTGGATTATCGCTAAGAGCGGCAGGGACAAGTCCGCAAAGAATTGACAGCCTCCTTCTTAATCCACCGGACAAATGTGCTACTCTATCCTTGGAACGATGGCTAAGTCCCCAGTAATCCAATAATTCGTGGGCTTTTTCATCAATTGAATCAAATCCCGAAATAGAAATTACTGATTTTACCCTCTCTATTACTATCTCGTCCCCACAAATTCCATCTTTCTGGAGGGTCAGACCGAATGGTGGAGGGGCATTCCTATTGCCGTCTGAATCCCTGACGATAATTCTTCTTCCTGAATCGGATTTCCAAATTACGCACCCCTCCCTAAGGGAAATAATCCCTGCCAAAGATTCGATTATAGTTGACTTGCCAGACCCATTTGCCCCCTTTATAGATACAACATCTCCCTCGTTAATCGATATAGTAGATTTATCAAGAACCTTGATGGGGCCACGATGGACTACCAATTCCCTGGACTCGACCAGGACAGACGANACCACAATTACCCGAGTAAGTTCATTGGTATCAGTGTTCCATTTTACGAATCACTNTTTAGAGTAGTCAACTAGGGACGTTTGATGTCCATGATAGCGACTGACTATGACTTAACTTGGGGCCAGCTTGAGTTGTCTGACTTATTTTGGCTTTCTACCATGGTTTTAGTCTCTTTAGCACCTTTCATAATGGCTTTCAGAGATAAGACAAGCATAGCCCTAGCTATGGTCCTCTCCCTTCTTCTTGTTCATTTCGTAAACTTCAGTCTAACACTATTCGATGGTGAGATTTTCAGTTTCAAACCAAATCATTTGCTCAGCGTCATTCCAATACTGCTTACTGAGAGCTCCTCTCAGGGCAACCCAGAGCATCTACATCGATTATTTACATCTGCATGGTTGCATGCTGACTTCATTCATGTTCTGGGAAATGTGCTTGTAATTGCGCTCGCAGGAGTACCTCTTGAGCAAAGACTAGGCGCTAGAAGATGGTTGGCCGTATACTTCTTGGGACTTATTGGTGGAAATTTGGCGTGGATAGCTTCACACCCTGGAGATGGCACTCCTGCAATTGGAGCGAGTGGTGCGGCCTTTGGAATCCTTGGGGCCTACATGNCTTGTTGGCCCGAAGACAAAATTGAGTTTCCCCTATTGTTCTTAATTCGTGCTTGGCCCGTCTGGCTAATTGCATTCGTTCGTTTGGGTCTTGAGATCTTCCAAATATACTCAATTCAGTATGGAAGAGAAGATGAGACAAATATTGCTCATATGGCACATATTGGTGGTTTTTTCCTTGCGTATATTCTTGCTAGACCTATTGCAAGAGGAGCTCCCAGCCCCATAGGAGAAAAGATTGGGCCGTATGAAGGAAATTCCTTGGCTGACGATATTAGAAAGCACGCGACTTCTAGAATGGGGGATTTGATCAATGATCCTTGGGAATTAGCTGGAAAACCTTTGCACGGGAAGGCGGCGAGAGTTCTATCAAAGCTAAGAGAAGAAGGGGATGAGCTGGAGACCAGGGAAGCGTGGTTGGAAGAATTGTCCGAGAATACCATTTGTCCTATTTGCGATGGAGAAATTATAATTTTGAAAGAACGAGGAGTATGCACGATTTCGTGCACACGCTCTAGAGATCACTTTAGGTGGCCATAACTCACTTTTCTAAGTACATGGACAGGTTGCAATTATACAGGTCGATACTTTGGCTCTCTATGAGAGCCATGAAAACCAGTATCGGGAAGATCGCGCCNCTAGTCATCGCAATGATGGTCTTCTCACTTGATATCCCAGTAGGTTACTATGGGGAGAGCGAAATAAATGACCTTGTTGCGGAGGAATATGTCGTTGAAAATGAAGGATGGCTTGATCCTCTGTATTGTGATGGAGAGATTTGTCCTGAGAAGGATAGGGAGCCGGACTTCACCCCCTTAGATGCAGGACCGCCTGAGCTAGATTTCGGCTGGTGGTATGAATTCTGGTCTGATTCTGACTCGAATGGATTTGATGATAGACTTCAGCTTATTTTATCGGGGCAGAGGGAGTCTGTTTCCAAGACTTCTATAATTGGCGATGATGGAAGGTATACAGTTGCTATAATTGTTCATTATGCATGGCACCCGGGAGAAAGCGACATTTCGGCACTTAGGGCAGTGATTGAATCTCACGGTTGGGATGAAGCCGGAGCTTGGTTCATGGTTGCGAAATATCTGGATGCAATAGTATTGGACCACGTGCCAGTTAGTTCACTAATAGATATCTGGAATTTAGAGGGAGTTGTGTTATTGGAGGAGCAGGCCGTGATTGCGCCGTATTTGGATAAGGCCACTAAGGGGTCCAAGGTCAGAGCTTCGGGGACATATACTGATTCCATCAGAGGACTAGGGTTCGATGGTTCTGGACAAGTCATAGCAGTTCTAGATACTGGAGTGGATAACGAGCACTACTCATTGGATGACTTTTCTGATGAAAATAACGATAATACTGAGGAAGCAAGTAAAATTCCNGACAACAAGTGGGTTGGTGGATGCGACTCAACCGGTGTTGGACAGTCTGGATGTAATGATGAGGACCCCGATGATGGTGATGGCCATGGAACTCATGTTGCAGGAATCGCATTGGGTACTGGAGATTCATCTAGGATAAATCAGGGATATGCGACAGGCTCATACTTAGTTGATGTCAAAGTAATGCAAGATTATGGGGGTGGAAACTCTCAATCAATAATTGCAGGGCTAGAATGGGTAATCACCAATCGTGATACTGCATGGTCTGCTGGGAATGATTCTAGCAGAGGGATTCAGGTCGTTTCTATGTCTTTTGGGAGGGCTAGTTCAGCGGTTGGTGAAAGTAATGAGGATGGATCGAGTGCGGAAGCTGTTTTGGTCAACAGGGCGACTGAGAACGGACTAGTGTGTGTAGCAGCAATTGGTAACGATGGAGCAAACAATGTGAACTCCGTGGGATCTGCAGATACGGCGATAACAGTGGGTTGGCTAGATGACAAGAATACGATTAATCGAGATGATGACCAGATAAGCTCCAACTCGAACTATGGGCCCAGAGTTAGTGACGATGATTCTGAATCTTGGGATGAAATGAAACCATGGGTGGTAGCTCCAGGATCAAACATCAACTCTGCACAACATGCGGAATCCTCAGGAATCATCCCCGGATCGGAGGTGAACAGAGCGAGTGACGAATATACACAAAAATCTGGTTCAAGTATGTCTACCCCTGCTGTTGCCGGATTGGTAGCAATAATGCTAGAAATCGGGGAAGAAAGAAACATGGCCTTCATGGACGAGGATGTACCAGGAACTGAGAGGTATGAGGCCATCAGAAGTATCTTAGCGAGTAGTTCTGAATTCAGAACTGGGTGGCAAATCGATAGCACATTTCAGGACAATAGTTGGAATGAAAAATACGGATTTGGGATTATCGATGGGGCTGCGGTTGCGACCGAGATGTTTGGAGGGGGTTTTGTTAACGAAACTGGNGGCCCGNTTCCACCTCAAGANGGNCACTGGGTTGAAATCGAAAGNCCCAGAAAGTACTCATGGCTTGTTGAAGGGGAAACTTACAACCTNAGNGGCCACATCAATGAGCACGGAGANGATAATGGAACAATTGAGCAGATAGCAGTGAANATTGAGATGNAATATAGGGAGTCGAAANATAAGCCNATTCAAAGAATGTCAATAATGAATTGGTCGAACCCAATTGGACTGACCAACTGGACTGCTCCTTTCGAAGTCCCAGATCTACCTGATGACTACGCTGAGCTCGAGATTACAGGAATGGTAGCTGCAAGGAACGATATAGGCAGATGGAGCAATACAACTGAGTTTGAGTTTCCAGTGGGAAGGGTCAATTTGACGCTTGAAGGACCTAGTGGCGTGAGTGAGATTGAGGGCAGTGTGGAGGTCTATGGGGAGTTTCAATCGATCGGAAATGCCACTATTCAGTGGAAAATAGATGGAGGGGAGTGGCAGGACGGAGCCAACTACGAGGATGGATTGTGGGGTGAAGAGGATCTGCTTGGTCAAAGGCATTCTCAATCCCCAGAGGATGGAGATGGAAAAAGTGATCCGGACTTCCGGGGGCATGTTTACTGCGAGCACTTGTTCCAAAGGGGCGTTTGGGAGCAGAATGGAGAAGTTAGGAAATGTCAAGAGGGGGATGAAGGATGGACTTCATGGAGCTTCGACTGGGATACTACTCAGTTCAAAGACGGGGAATATATTCTCTCTGTTAGGATGGTAAGCGCTGTGGGAGTTATTTCGCAAGAGTTGTACAGAAGAGTAATTATCGACAATATAGAACCCATGCCAGATTTACTTTTCGTCAGTAAATCGATATCAGTACAAGAATACGGGATCCCCATGCAAAGCGCATATGTCAATACATTTCTGGAAGTTAGGGCCACTATTAGGAATACAGGAGATCTTGCAGCGAAAGATGTTGGGGTGACCTTAGAGGAATGGGGGGAGCGAAGAGACGAGTATCTGATTGGTAACATTGATTCCGGCGAGTTTGTCAATGTCGTCCTATATTGGAATCCATCAGTGTCAGGAGAATCTTTGATTTCGATAGTTATGGATCCTTTGAACACAATAGAAGAGTTAGATGATGGAAATAACCAGCTTTCAGGAATATTCACCGTTGATCCCAGACCCCCGGGGGTTGACTTGGCAATTAGAGAGGGATCGATATCTGCAATGACCGTAAGCAGCCCCATACCCAGGCCTGATGAGTCTGCAGTGATAGAGGTAAGAGTGGATAACCTTGGATCCCAAGATGCTCAATCAGTATATGGGACAATGGAAATTAAAGTCGAAGGCAGGGGCTGGGAATTGGCATCTAACTCAAGCGTCCCGCTTATCATGGGTGGTTCTTACTCGACAATGTCGTTCCCATACATCCCAAATCAGACGGGACCGTTAGAAATTAGGCTGAAGGTAAATCACGAAGGTAGTGAGAACGATTGGTCGGACAATGAGAGAGAAAGGACAATACTAGTTGATAGCACTACATTGACAGGGGCTAGGGATGCAAATTTGAATCCTGGAGAAAGTCCAGTTGAAATTGTGAGACTAGGGCAAGACGACGGGGATGATTTGCTTATCAGTGAGAAGGACGGAACCCTCCACATGTACAAACTGAGTCCGAGTAACACCCTAATTGAGTGCAATAATGTGATAGAAGAAAGATGGTCTGGAGACCTATCTGTTGTCACTACTGAAGATGGTTTTGCCCATGTTGTTTGGACTAGACGCTATATGGGTCCTGACTGGTTCCTTATGCAAACAGTGAGTTACTCGACAGTTGATTCCAGTTGTAGATTGTCCCCGCCTCAGGACTTGATGCCGGGCATTCCTCTTTCTGATGGAAAATATTGGGGAGTCGACATTGATGTATTGGATTCTGAGATTATTGTTTCCGGTTATCATAGAGATGTTTTCACCGGCGGAACCCTTGATGATGTTACGGATATTTTCCTCCTTTATGCCCAATCTCCGCAATCGTCGCTTGATTGGTACCTGAATCCAAGTATAATCCATGATATCGATGCTGATCCAAATCACAAAGACCCGGTAGCTGTGGAATTCGGATACGATCAGATTCACATTCTTTATCAGACGGTCAGAAACGATACTACTGGAGAAAAAAGACTCGGAACTTGGTACACACACGGAGAAATTGATCAAGAGACGTGGTCATATCGAAAGGCCGTGGGTGACTACACGGCGAGACCAGAACTTACAGTCATAACTGAAGATAAGATGGATTGGCTGATTTCCCTTTGGAGAGAGGGTGACCCACAAGAGTCAGAGATTGTATCTTTCGTTACTGATTCTTCGTTTATTACCCAAGGTGGGATGGAGGTCAGAATGCCAGCTAGGGGCTTATCGGAAATAGAAGTGGTTGAGTCGGATCGAGGCATTCAAGTATTCTTTGACAGGGTTGGGCCCTTCGGTCCACAAGTAGAATATGGCATGATAGACATCGAAGAGGGATGGATCGGGTTCTCAGATACCGTAGTCAGGGGTCAAATGAATTGTGCGGATAGATCAGACGATTCTAGCGAAACCAGTATTGTAGTATTTTCATCTGGGAGGTGGCAGATAAGAACTCTGATAGATGACGGAGGGTCGAAAAGAGACAGTGATTTGTCTGATCAACTAAGATCTTCTTTGGGCCTAGATCAAGAGAGCTTCGAAATATTGTTGATAGGGGTAGCTTTGTCAATACTCATTCTTGGCATTGTAACTCTAGCTGGAGTTTCTGCCCAGGGATTGAGATGGGCCGGTAGAAGAAGTACGGTGAACAAGGATGACACCGTAGTGATGGAGGATGATGTTATAGATCTGCTAGAGGACTCCGACCTAAAGGTCGGACCTTTGGAAGTAGAAATAATAGATTCAGCAGACAATTTGGAGCCATCAAACATCAGAAAGGAAAGAAGGAGCAGGAGAGCTTCTGAGCAAGATGAAGCCCCTTATGAAGATAAGATGGTTGTTTCGGAGGATATAATGAATGGACCCATTCTTCCCGAAATTCCGGCGACAGGCAGTCAAATTTCATGCAGTGAGTGTGGGAGCAGGATAGTGACAAGTCCGGGGGTAACGTCCACAAAATGCCCTGTTTGTGGCACCAGGGTTGATCTCTGAATGAGTGAGATATCGATCACACTAGCTTCGGCATCGCATAGAAGGCGTGCGTGGATCTCAGAAATTCTCGCAAATAGTGAAATTAACCTTAACTATCACGAACTGGGGGAAGTAGAGCCAGTTCCCAACTCAAACGTTGAAGTGAGTCTCCAAACGGAACATGCTTGTATGGTTAAGGCTGAGGCTGTAGCTTCCCAATTTCCAGAAGGCGAGACACAACTTCCATCACTTATTCTTGTTTCTGATACCCTAGTGGAGGATCCGGACAATAGTTCGGTTGCATTGGGAAAACCGGAAGACGAGCTAATTGCAGCATCGACATTGATTAGACTATCTGGAAGGAGGCACAAAGTCTGGTCTTCCACAGCAATATTGGACATGGAAGTGGGAGATATTGAATTAAAAACAGGGTGGCGATTGAATATTTGGACTAATTCCTCGATAGTGGAATTTGATGATTTGGATGACGATCTGATGCATGAACTAATTGAATCGAGATCATGGTTTGGAAAGGCAGGAGGTTACGACATCGCGGGAATGGCGCAATCTTTTGCTAGGGTTGTTCAGGGAGAAGAAGTCACAGTCTTGGGTTTCTCTAGCGATGCAATGAAAGAGCTGTTTGATAGAATCGGGTTCTAGACAAATGATACTCCTCCGAACTTAAGCAAAAAGTCCCTCTGGATC
>PAVV01000032.1 GCA_002713185.1 Methanobacteriota archaeon
GGTCTGCTCCGTCGATCCGTTGACGTCCACGTAGTATCCCGCGCTCGCGTTCGTGCAGCTGGCCTGACCGGTCTGGTTCTGCCAGGTCCCCTCCAAGCAGGGGATGGGGGAATG
Source organism: Methanobacteriota archaeon (assembly GCA_002713185.1). GTDB lineage: Archaea > Thermoplasmatota > Poseidoniia > Poseidoniales > Thalassarchaeaceae > UBA36. The sequence goes on from PAVV01000032.1 coordinate 115, forward strand.
CGAACCGGGAATCGAATAGTTTCCAGCAGGGACGTCTATGCAGTCTGCAGAGGAGTTGGAGCCGTCGAGGGGGTTGTAAGTACCTGCGTCGCACGGGGTCTGCTCCGTCGATCCGTTGACGTCCACGTAGTATCCCGCGCTCGCGTTAGTGCACGATGTCTGCCCGGTCAGGTTGTTCCATGTACCTAAAGAGCATGGAGTCTGAGTCGTCGATCCGTTGGAATCGACAAAGTGGCCCGAGCTAGCTCTCAGACAGTATGACTGACCAGTTAGGTTGTTCCATGTCCCAGCGAGGCAATCCAGTGCTGAATTTGACCCCCACAGAGGTACGTGTTGACCAACTCCTGCCTCTTCACAAATACCTCCTGCTGAGGACCTATACTTTCCTGATGGACATGGGAGGTCGAATGAGGTCTGTAAGAATGGGCTTGAGGAGTTTCTTTTGATTCCGGGAAGCCAGTAGAAGGTCGACGGATCGAACGACGACGGATCAGAGGGTACGGTTGCGTTTTGAGTACTGGAATATGCTCCTGCTCCAAGTAGATCTATCTCAGAGCCGAAAATTGGCCTGAAATCCTTTGATAGCGGGGATCTCAGCATAGAAGAGACATTTTCTCCTATATTCTGGGAGTCATAACCGTTCCAGTTGTTCCGAATCGTTGAATTGTTGACTGGAATAGGATTAGAATCGTTTGAGTTGGTCCTGTGCCCACTAATCGAGTCCGCGACATTGGACATTATCGTCGAGTTCTCGTTGCCTCCCGTCGAGTCATATAGGACAATGATGTGGTTCCTGTCGCCATCATTTCCCAGCAGTACTGTATTATTGCTGACGTTGTGATAGTCTCCCTTGGCTACTATAGCCCCATTTGCGTTCCAGAGGACGTTGTGATGAACGCTAGCATTCCTCCCAGAGTTTGTACCTCCAAACGGGCCATCCATCCTTATGCCGTACTTGGGAACGTCATGGATCCAGTTGTATGCAACAGTTGCACCTTGCTGTTCAGCCTGCATCATCTGGACGACAGTCCCATCGGATTGAAGGTAGGCCGTGTCGTATACCTCGTTGAACATTATTTGGGGCGAGTTTCCTATCCGAATAGTGGCCGAGGTCCCAGTCTTGTGCATTGTGTTGTTGGTGAATATATTGGCCGTACCATCCATCATAATTGTAGTCATCAGACTTTTCTGATCCGATCCAGACCAGTCGATATGGTAGAAGTAGGAGTTGTTTATTGTGTTGTTCTGTGAGCTGGAAGCTCCACCATGCGCCTCGAATGCGGCCCCGTCTGTATACAGGAAGTCACAGCTGTCCACTAGACAGCCGATGCAGTCATCCACCCTGGAGACGAAGCGGTTATCCATGTCCTCTCCTGCAAATCCTAGTGATCTTTTTGATGTGCTGGGATAGAGTAGGGTGGAGTTTCTGATCTCAGAACCATCGCAGTCGTCCAGCTTGAATGTACTTGAGAAGTAGTCGAATCCCTCAACAATCACGCCATCATTATCGGTGCAGAGTATCGAATATGCCCGCGTTTTCATCCTGATGTTCAGATCGTTGGGATCGCTCCCATCTCTGGGCATGTAGTAGACGGTATTCCCAGATGAATCATGATCGAAGAACCACTCTCCCGGTACATCCAGCAGATCGAGCTTCTGCGTAAGGAAGTACATGTGATGCTTGTACTTCCACTCGCTACTAGGGACCTCTAGGAAAGTGAATGATCCGTTGCTAGTGTTGTGTGAGGTAACGTTTCTGCTCCATGTTCTGAATGAACCGATGTTCAGAACTGCAATCGCCCCTGTGGCATTTAGTCCGCTTTCAATTAGGCCATCATGACCTGGATAGGACGAGTTATCATCCTCAAGCTCACCATTGATGTAGTTCAGGCAGTAGTACTTGTTTCCATTTTGGTGCTTCACCATGCCTTCATTGCATTCAGTCGAGGAATCGGTCTCGTAGTCTCCCACATCGACGCTACCATGGGCCCAGTACTCATCGTCATTAAGTGCCGTTCCGTCCGAAAAATTAGCATTGGGCCACCGGGCAGGCATTTCCTCCTCATAGTCTACGAAAAACTGCCATGCCGGTTCAGATAGGTTAGCTTTCCACACGTTCCCTTCAGTTGAGCTGGAATCGTGGATTTCCCAAACACCGCCTAAATCATCAGTTACGCTACGACTCCCGTCCAGTATCGCTCTCTCTCCCTCAGCGACCTTCAGTCTGATGCCTTGCTTCCCGAGGGTCACTGTTTCGTAATACACTCCTTCTCTAACAATAACTGTGCCATTTTCCGCTACGATGTCTACGGCAGATTGGATAGTTCCTTTTGGGCATTCATAGGTGCCTGGCCAAGAGTCGTTACCAGTGGTGTTATCCACGAAGAAGGATCCACCTCCATGTGTCTGGTTGGAGCAGTTCACTGAGGTGGAAGATGGCAAAATATCTTTGTCAGGGGACAGGTTAACTACACTGTTCATAGAAGCCGGAACAGCAGAAAGCATCAGTATTACAAGTAATACTGCAATACTCCTCATCGTTCCTCGCCCTAGAGTCGCGGATAAAAGCCTACCCGGGATTTATACTCGTTCCGATTCTATATTTGGTCACAAGATGAATGCATTCGCACCCCAAGTCAAACCGCCTCCGAATGCCACTGTCACTACCAAGTCGCCCTCTCCGATCAATCCTTTATCTACCGCTTCAAAGAGTGCGATGGGAACGCTTGCTCCTGCAGTATTTCCATACTTCTGGATATTAGTGTATGCTTTCTCGATCGGTAGTCCGAGTTCTTCCATGCTGGCCTCAATTATCCTCAGATTCGCTTGGTGAGGAATTATTAGGTCGACTTCAGACAGCTCTCTGCCTATTTTGCTCAGGACCTCCCTAACTGCCTGCGGAAACGCCTCAACTGCGAAGCTCCAAACCGCCCTTCCATCCATCTGGAAGTACTGATCACCCTCTTCAAATCCAGATGAATGAATAGGTGTCCTGACTCCTCCCGCTGGGACCTCTATCACTCCTGAGCCAGCTCCATCAGACATCATCCAACTTCCAAGTAATCCTCTTCCACTCCCTACTTCCGATAGAACAACGGCACCGGCACCATCCCCAAACAGAACGCAAGTAGACCTATCTTCCCAGTTCAGAATCCTACTGTAAACCTCTGCTCCTACGACCAGGACATTTCGATAACCCTCTGTTCCAGCGAATCTGGCCCCAACATCAATGGCTTGAACCCATCCGGCACAAACTGCGTTTATGTCGAAAGCAGCAGCTCCGGCACATCCAAGCTTGTGCTGAATTATGCCTGCAGTTGATGATAGGGGTACATCTGGGCTGCTAGTAGCAAGAATCACCATGCCTATGTCGGTGGGAGATAGGCGCGCTGCAGCTATCGCCTGCTTAGAGGCAATCACTGCGAGATCGCTGGTACAAACATCCGGATCAGCTATCCTCCTTTCCTCGATTCCGGTTTTAGTTTTGATCCAATCGTCACTGGTATCTACCAACTCTTCCCAGTCTTGATTCTTCATTACTTTCGGAGGCAGGTAGGCCCCTAGACCAACTATTCCTGCAGGTGCCATGTTAGTAGGTCCGATGATAACGGGATTTCACTCTTGCGCCCTAGCCTTGTTTAACGCATATGTTCATGGCCTCGGAGAAGAAACCTAGGCTCCATCTCCCTCCTTCCCTGCCAACTCCGCTGTCTTTTACTCCACCGAAGGGCACACGCAAATCCCTGTGTAGCCAAGTGTTGATCCAAATCATCCCAGAATCTATTCTTTCTGATACCCTTTTGCCCTTCTCGAGGTCCTCGGTCCAAACACTACCAGCAAGACCGTACCTAGTGCAGTTCGCAATCTCTATTGCCTCTTCTTCCGAATCAAACCTATGTAAGCTGACCACTGGGCCAAATATTTCCTCAGTGGCGCATCTAGAATCATATTCGAGGCCCCCAATCACTGTGGGGGAAATCCAGTTCCCCCCATCGAATCGAGATGGGAGGCAAGGAGTCCCCCCAGTAAGAATCGTACCACCCTCTTCCTTTGCCAGGTCGATGTAGCTCCTGACCTTCTCAAGATGCTCTGGAGAAATTAGGGCACCTAGGTCCGAAGATTCATCCAATGGGTCCCCAATAGTCATTTTCTCCACTGATTCCACGAATCTCCTCTCGAACTCATCATATATTCCGTCTTCGACCAGTATCCTAGAGCCGCACAGACAAACTTGCCCTTGGTTCAAGAAACCTGACCTAACTACTCCCTCTACCGTGGATTCCATATTACAATCCGCGAATACTATGCTTGCATTCTTCCCGCCCAATTCTAGACTTATTTTCTTGAACATTGGTGCTGCGGAAGCAGCAACCTTCTCCCCCGTCGAAGTCCCTCCTGTGAATGAAACCAGATCAACATCAGGATGAGAAACGAGAGGTTCTCCGGCTCCCGCCCCTTCACCATGAACCAGATTTATTACCCCTGGTGGGAGGCCTACTCCGTCAATCACCCTCATCAGCAGATCAGCAGTCATCGGCGTCAACTCACTGGGCTTGCAGACAACTGTGTTTCCCATCCCGATGGCGGGAGCCACTTTCCAGGAAAGTAGGTAGAGGGGAAGATTCCATGGGGTAATTAATGCTCCAACACCCACGGGCTTGTTGACGACGTAGTTAGTTGCGTCTTCCATCTGAAAGAACTCGGTTTCCTGCTCAAGGAGCAAACCGGCAAAGAATCTGAAGTTCGCCACGGAACGACTGGCATCTACTGATCTGGCAAGAGAAATTGGCTTCCCCGTGTCCCTGCTCTCAAGCTCTGCGATTTCTTCAAACACTTCCTCTAGTCCATCTGCAATCATGTCTAGCCATCTAGCTCTTTCTTTCATTTCTAGAGAAGACCACCCCGGTAGTGCGCCCTTAGCCGCTATGACTGCCGAATCGACGTCTTCTTTTCCCGATAGAACTGCCTTTGCGAATAGCTTACCCGTAGATGGCTCCAACACATCGAACCAACTCTCACTCTTTCCGTCTACGAAACTTCCACCAATGTAGTTCCTCACTACACTTATTTCAGAACTACCCATTAAGCGCACCTTCATTCGAAAAAGGATCGCTTCTTGTCATCGCTTCAGTATGCTCTTTCCAGTCTATGGAGAAACTGTCTCTATTCGGGTCCCACTCGTCCCAGGTTACCACTTGCTCCAGTTTGTCTAGATACCTTTCTGGGACAACCCTGGGAACAATGAATGCCTTCTGTCTATGCAATGGGTATGGGTTTCTGAGCTCGATTCCTAGAACGCCAAGCACCGCTCTTGCCACGTACCAAGTAGCCTGGGCATTCCACCCATGGGCTATCTTGATTACAATTCCAAGCCCGTCGGGCCAGTCCTCATGCTCTATTGCGAATCCAAGCAGGCCATCTGCCCCTTCCTTGGCTATCAGACTCCCACCTCCTGCTTTGAGGCATGTCGAATCGAGTCTGTTGAATCCCCCGATGAGATCGGGATTCCTGTTCATTGCCTCCCAGATCCAATCCTGATCCTTCTCTCTTACCAAACCTGCAAACATCTGAGCTAGCTCATCCACGGTATTGGATACAGTCGGGAGTCCGCATCCATCTTTGGCTACTCTAATTGGCTCCCAATCTGGTTTATCCATCAGCCCTCTGATTGTATCTAGGAACATGGGAAACCAAGGAGAGCTTGGGAGGGTGTACCCAGCTCTATTTATTCCCATTCTTCGAAGAGCCTTCAGGATTGCTGCATGCTCTCCAGAACAGGTATGGAACCATCTTCTCGGACGTCTTACCTGCCTTCCAAACTGAATCAGTGGAACATCCAAAGGACATTGCATCAACCCCCATTCGGATTCAGTTAGGAGTGACTGGGCGGCTGCAACATGCTCAGTGTCCCCATTATGGGAGGAACATGATATCGCCTTCTGCTCCCAACTTATCCCCTCTGACTCCAGCTCTTTGACAAATGTCTTCATCATCAGTGGCTTCATCATCGAGCGTCCGTAAACTAGGACATTTCCTCCGAAAGAGTGTATTATTTCAGTACCATGAGACCATGAAACTGCTCCGTGAATAGTATTCTCAGAGACGTCCAATCTCCGGAAGTCGACTAGTGGTTCCCATTCTACATCTCTTCCCGTAGCAATACCTTCGAATTTTTCCCCCAACGGGTTTGTGGGGTATATCTTTGACCCTGGCCTCCCAGGAGAAACGCTGGATGGCCTGGAATCTTCTCCTCCACCCATTCAGTTGCCCCCATTAACTCTAGGGGCAACCTTGGTCATGAATGCCTCCATGTTCCTTATCACCCGGTTGCTATCGTGGTTGAAGAAGTCAAACCAACACATGAGTCGGTCGTTCGAATCAAACCTCTCTACGATCTGTTTAGCCACGCTCTCCACATTTCCTATCACCGCGTTATCCGTAGCTTTGTTGATTTTTTCTGGGTCAATTGTTCCCTCTAATGCGTTCCAATATGTCGATAGAGCCGAACGAGCTTCCTCCTTTGCAGCCACATTTTGCTCTTCACCAGTCAGGCCCTCCTCGTCATTCAGGAAAACCATAACAGTTCTGGGCATCATGCTTCTCTTCCAGATTCCCCCATCTGGATGATAGTTTTCCCCCATCCTCTGGTGCGTCTCTTCAATGATGGCAGGAGGGGTGATGCTTAGATTGAAAACCTGTACAGGCCTGAATTTGTTTACTGAGATTTGCAACTCTTTGTCATGACTTCCCAAGACCAGGTTAAGCAGCTCCCTGTTCCAATCCTGGGGGATTGTCTTTATCTGCTCGAAGACATATCTATTGCCGAACTCAACAGAGTCCGGAGGCACATCGAGACCATGCTCCAGAACCGCCCTTTCTTGGATCACTCTCCAATCCTCTTCTGATCTGAAGTTGTCCCTTTCTAGGATTGTTGGGGATATCATATCGCTAGAAATCACTTCCCCGTTAAGTAATCGGAGGAAAATCTCTGAAGCTTCTGAGAAGATCTTACCCCTCAGTACTGGCCATGCCTCCTCTTCTAGAGAATTCCTGGGTACAATTCCGTATGGCCTGGCCATAAATTCGAAACGACCGGCAGAGAAACCAATATGTATTTTCCTAGTTTCTTCAGGATTCATCCCATGCAATGCCATCAATGCACACACTCTCTCTGCCTGTGCAATCGGTCCCCCAGAAGCTAAAATCGACATGACAGCGCTTCCCACCTCCATCTTCTTCGTTCTAGATAGCATCTCCCTGGAAAATTGGAAGAAATCGGTACAAAGCCCCACTTCACCAGGATAATGGGGAACAACAGGACTCTCATTCATCTTCTGAGTCTCTGTCGAGAGGTGAGCCTGGGCTACCCATCCTACTCCAAAACCCAGATCATCGGCCGATTCTACTTGTTCGAAGAAGTTTTGTAGCATCTCTCCCTCAGTCGGTAGATAGCCGGTTGAATCCGGAGTCTGCGAGATGGAGAAGAAAATATCGAACTCCATTTGAACCCTCAAATTGAGCGCATCCTTCCGCCATCCACAGCTAAACTAACTCCTCTAATTCCAGAACTACTTGGCAAGCAGAGCCAGGTAACAGCGACTGCGGTCTCCATTGGATCTATTAGGCGACCAATCGGAACCCCATTCATCCAACCTTCAGTTACATCTTCCAATGTTTTTCCTGTTCTCTCAGAAATTGAAGATGCCAATGAACCAAGGCGATCTGTATCGGTGAAACCGGGGAGGATATTATTGATTGTTATGCAAGCTGGTAATTCCCTAGAAAGCGATTTAGACCATGATGCCATTGCTCCTCTAAGTGTATTGGATAGTCCTATGTTGTCAATCGGCTCCCTAACCGAGGTAGAGATAATATTCACAATTCTGCCCATTCCTTCTGATTCCATTATGGGCACTAATTCCTGGGTAATGACATGCGATGCATGCAGGTGCCTGGTAAAGGGCCCCTCGAAGTCATCGATTACATTCTCAAGAAGCGGCCCTCCGGGAGGTCCTCCAGCATTATTTACTAGAATGTGAACGACACCTATGGTCGAAATAGCGTCTCTAACCGCATCAATGTCTTCAAGATCCAACTCGATTTTCGTATGCCCGTCTCCGTGCATTTCTTCGATTAAGGAGTCTAGATGCGAGGTACTCCTAGCACATGCTATCACTCTAGCACCCGATCTAGCAAGCATCAATGCACAGGATCTTCCTATTCCTTTCGATGCCCCACAAACCAGAGCCGTCTTTCCTTCTAGAATTCCATCTGCGAATGGAAAATCCGTACCAAGAAGCCTTTCCGCCATATCTTATCACCTAATCTGCATAGTGGGCATACGTTTGTTCTCTAAGTTTTTCCCGCACTACTTCTAAAATTTCCTCGGGGGCATTCTTGAACGTTGGAAAATCGCTTTCGCCCTGGCTCTTTCTAATTTCTTCCCATCTTCCTTGCTCATAAGCAATCAGGGCCTCTTTCATCAAGACTCCCGCAAGTACGAGAGTATGGTAGCATAGATCCTCGTATGTCATACCTCTGGCGACGGGGACCTCCCTCCTCATTAGGAGATCGCCAGTATCTATTCCATTATCGCAGAAATGAGTAGATGAGCCAATTGGTATGTCATGATAAACTGACCAAGCTGGCGATGCTGAACCTCTACACTCCGGAAGTAGCCCCGGATGTGAATTNATAACCCCATCTCNGGGNTAATCNAGAATATCGCCACGAATTATGCGTGTTCCGCCGAAAACGATGAGATCCAATTCATAACGTTNCAACAGGGGCATCACATCTTCGGACTTGTGAATNGCCACTGTTGCAACATCAACNCCGATCTCCCTTGCCTGNGTTTCTATCTTCGGGGCTATTTCTTTCCCTTCTATNCTAGTCAGGAACTTCTCCCGCTCTTCATCGGCAACCCCNGAGTCTTCCTCGATAATGATTTCAGGAATAAATCCCTCCGAAACGATCTGCCTCAGCATCTCCCTGCCATATGGGTGTTCTTTCAGGAGAAGAAAAGCGAACTTCGGCTTGCCCATACTAACGCCACTGCGAGGGGCCATAGGTACCCGTTATTTTCGGTGTTTTAGTCACTTTTTCGTAAAAAACTACACTATTTTCATACCCAACGTTCAAAATGGGGGTTTTGTTCGCTAGGTTCGCTATGTCAATGGTATACAACAGTAAGATGAAGGAAGCAATAAAGGCTGGCGGTTGCAACACCGCTGGAGACGCCGCAGGCGCTCTAAACGCAGCTGTGGAGGCTGCAGTTGCATCGGCAGTAGCCCGATGCGGCTCCAACGGACGAAAGACGATCCGCTCGCACGATATCGGCGGCGGAAGCTCAGACTCCGGAATGGTCGTAGCCAGCAGGGTCAAGGAGGCCTTCAAGGCTCACGGATGCAACACTGGCGGAGATGCAATGGGCGCAATGAACGCTCTAGCTGACGCAGCAGTATCGGATGCAGTCTCAAGAGCCCAGGCAAANGGTCGAAAGACCGTACGCGCAAACGACTTCTGAAGTCTTANTTCGGATTATTCCGAACTTGAACTAGCGGAAGCTATGTCTCGCACAACGATTTAATCATACCAACGAAGTCCTATGATGGGTTCTCGACTAACCAGTCGATGAATTCCATCACTTGACCGATTTTATCGTCTGGCAGATCGCTATATGTTTTGCCAAACTTCTTCCTAACACAAATCGCTACGTGTGCGTAGGGGTTCCTGCCCCTAGGGTGNGATCTTGATTTTGGCAGCCTTCCTACTAGCCTTTCTCCAGCTTCCTGCATATACTTCCAAACTATCTTCGAGTTCTCAGGAGTCATAGGCCGATCTACCAGGATTATGGGGTAACGCGACTCCTGTCTCTTGGGAACAGTACTACTTCGCGAACATTGCCTGCCCCGGTTAGGACCATGAGCAATCTAGCTACTCCAAGCCCCCATCCAGCATGGGGCGGGGCTCCATATCGAAATCCATCTGTGTAGAAGGAGAAGTCTTCCGGCTCTAGGCCCATATCCCTAAGATTTTGCTCTAAGACTTCTACTCGATGCTCTCGGGCCCCTCCACTGGTCATCTCATCTCTTCCATAGTTTAAATCAAAACCTCTGCTAAGCTGGCCCCCCGATGATCCCTTCTCCTCTGCTTTGTGGTGAATGTAGAATGGCTTCATAGACATTGGCCATCTTGGNATAAAGTGGAATCCTGGATATTTGGNAGCAATTAGGTCGCAGTGATGACTCTCTATATCGTCTCCCCATTCTATATCCCCTCCTTCGGATTTCACGATTTCTATTGCCTCGCAATACGGAATTCTGGGGAATGGCAATTCGGGAACTTCNACGGATATCGGATCCAACTCCTGGGTTTTTCTGTAATCATTGATAGCTCCAATCAGGTCCAAATCATTCTCTGCAACTTTAGTCCAGATGTGGTGAATCATTCTTTCTTGGACNCCCATGACGTCCTCGTCATCCATCCATGCGCCCTCTATGTCGAATGATACGAATTCATTCAGGTGCCTGTAAGTGTCATGCTTCTCAGCTCTGAATGCTGGNCCAATCTCGAACACTCTCTCCAGACCACCTAGAACGGCAAGCTGTTTGTATAGCTGNGGGCTCTGTGAGAGGAAGGCATCAGTCTCGAAGTATTTCATCGGAAACAGGTTGGTTCCACCTTCTGCGGCGGCAGCTATTATCTTGGGAGAATTAATCTCTTGGAAACCCTCGTAAATTAGATGCTCTCTACCGTATTGCAGTACCTTACTTCTTAGTTGGAACATTGCATTAACATGCGATCTCCTAACATCTAGGTGGCGATTGTCCAGCCTTACATCCAATCCAACATTCACCTCATCTGTTATTCCAACAGGTAGAGGTGCAGAGGCNTCTGCAAGAATTAATCCAGANTCTACGCTNACTTCAAATTCCGGCAGTGGAGCAGGCTCTCCTTCAGGGACCTTNGGAGGTCGCTTCATAGCGACCTTTCCCGTGACTTGAATTGTCGATTCCCGGGTGCAAGACTGTATCNATGAAAAAACCGACTCATCCATGTTATCCCTTTTCAGAAATGCCTGAATTTGACCTGTCCCGTCTCTCAACATGAGGAAACAGATCGCGCCTCTTCCTCTCACGGTCTCCGCATAACCCGCAATTGTCACCTGTTTNCCTACCAAATCNTCACCAAGTTCCACTATCTGGCCAATGGTGTGCGTGCGATAGGCAGTCGGCTCCCAGTTGCTGCTGTCTCTCATANGCAATCGTGTCGGTCTGTACCTTTCAATGGTTTGAGAGCTCACTCATCTTCTCCGTCTGCTATCTTCGCGCAGATAAGCAGGAAAGCNGTATGCCCCATGGGCTGGTTTCCTGGCCTAACCCCGCCCTTACTNGCTTTGGACCATCTCCTTTCGATAATCTCCCCGCTCCATTCAACTATCAGGCCTAGGTCTTCACAAGACTCCCACGATTTTTCCAATTGNGAACTGGTAGGACAATAGCATGCTATCCTCCCGCCAACTCTCAATAGGGGCTCGATACCTCCCAGTACGGACCATGGCTCGGCCAAGTCAACTATTGCCGCATCAAGATCCCCCGGAATATCAAATCCGCCATCATTTATCCGCGACATGTCTCCATTTACCAGAATCCACTCAGGAAATTCAGGAAGAACCTCTCTCAGCCTNTCCATATTTGATTTACCGACTTGAGCGTGCTCATCCCTGGACTCAATAGAAATTAGAGTCCCTGAATCCCCTAGTACTGATGCTAGATTCATCGCCAAACCCCCTGAACCATGACCTCCCTCAAGAACCTTCGAACCTACTCCAATTCCCATCCAAGATATCAGAAATCCCGAATCCTTGACTCCAATTGTCTGAGCTCTTCTGGCCATGTTCCTACGTGCTTCATGTAGTCCCGGATTGACGATTGTAAGGGTTTTTTGTCCGACTTTAATCCTGTCACCTTCAGAAAAGCCATCCAGAAGCTTCTCTGCATCGAATCTCCCTAGTCCCTTGATTTTCACTTCACCCGGGGACCTCTGAAGGAGGTATGCCCGACCGTCGTCTTCCCTAAGTGCTAACCACTCGCCTATGTCATCGCCCCATTCTTTCGGGGATATTCGGACGTTTCAAGTCATTCTAACTGCACATGTTCGTTCCAACGTTTATTTTTGCAGAATGATTATACTGGCCGCACGATGTGAAAAATCGATGAAGTCGGTCGCTAGACTTCTACTTCAGCCCAGCATATGGGTTTGTATTCTAATTACAACAACTGCCTTCACNTCAATTTTAGACAATGAAGAACGGATTATTGATTTTAGGTCAGAACTCGAAAATGAGACGGTACCATTGTTCGCAACTAGTCCCGGGCATACCGTTTTCGGCGAGTATGTCGGGGCTCATTGGTGCCCTCCGTGTATGAGCAGCTCATCACCATCCCTATCCAATCTCAAGGCGTCAAACCCAGAAGAATTCACTTATGTTTCATTTTTCGAATCTAGCGGTGGCGGNTGGCCCAACGACGCCCCTATCGGAAGGCAGACTCACATCATGCAGTCTTCGTCTGGATACCCGACTTTCTCATTTGCCGATCGGCAGTCAGGGAGCTGCTACAAGATTGGCGCTACTGGGACAAACTACTATGATTCCGACTTCACAAATGGGGGGTGTATGAACGCATCAGCTAATGACTTCCAATTGGAACTCTCCATGAGCCTGAATAGCAGCACAGAGGATGTTTCCATAGTTTTGAAAGCGATGTACGTTGGCTCTGAACCATCATTTGACGTACATGTTTACGGTGCGGTAACAGAGAAAATCGGTGCTGACTCATACGATAACGGGGTGAAGCCTCACCACAACTGGAGGGGNTGGCTGCTAAACGAAGCAGGNACAGGATTCCAGCAACTAAGTCTTGTGCAGGGAGTTTGGTCTGAGCANACATGGGTTTCTCCATTGAGCCTAGTCAGAGCCGGAGGAGGAAATACGCAATGGGAAAACTTCTGGCCAGTGCTATCTCTTATGGACGGCCCACATACTTCTTACAACGAATTCTACGTTTCCATCGATCCAGACATGGGNCCTATGATCGATGTAGGGATCTCCAGTTTCAATGTGGAAAATCAGCTTCAGACAACCGGATTCATCCCAGGCGATATTCTCGATCTGAGTGTATTGGTCACCAATAACGGTGTCGAAACTTATTCGGAGGGGGGAAATCTTGGAGTCTATCTCATCAGCGGATCAGATGAAATATATCTGGGAGGAAGNGAAATCGGCACACTCGGAGTAGCAGGATCAATGCTATTCGATATTGAGTTCGATACATCCAACATCGAACTCATAGTCTCTGGAGCAACAACCTTCAGANCAAAATTAGTCGAAATGGGGAGCGATAGGAACTCTTCCAACAACATGGCCGATGGTATCGCGTTACATGACCTGCCTCCGACAGCATCACAACCAGCAGCAACAAGCGCTACCTCATTCGAAAGAGGGGACGAGGTTCAATTCGAAACAACAGCACTACCAAACGATCTTGTCGACGATATCAATACTATGATCCCAGTAATGGAATATTCCAAGTCAGGTTTGGAGCAATGGGGGTCATCTTGGGTCTCCGAGCCGGAGCTAGTAGGTTCAGGTGCTAACTCGGTATACATCCACACAATCCAGTCCCCTCCCAACGCAGAATCTGGATCTTACGATACAAGAATAATGTGGGAAGACTCTGCCGGCCAACAGAGTGATTGGCTAATTACTTCTGACGCATTCGAGCTTAGGAACGCCTTGCCCAGAGTTCTGGGCAATGCGGACCCAGGTTTTGCAGGCCTCCCCACAGTTAAGGTCGACACTCTAGAAACAGTTTCCCTATTCGGACTTGTCAGGGACGCAGAGACTCCGCTATCGATGCTTTCAGTGTCCAGTGAAGCTAATGAGTTCAAGGGATGGAATCCAGCAACCTCCGAAATTACCGTGCTTTTNGAGTCAATCCAGGACGACCAATCAGGGAACCCCATACCACAGGGTGTATACGTTTCGATAGATGACGGAGAAGATGTGAACAACGGCATGCTTCAATTCAACGTAATAGAGAATGGGGCACCCAGATGGTCACCAATTCCGACACAGACTGTTTTCGAGGGAGGGTCTGCCAGTACGACTCTGACCGGGTACCTAATGGACTTCGATAACGAAGGAAACCCCCTCCCAGCAACGGGTCTGGAACTTTCAATCGTCTCAAACTCCAATGAGGGGCTGGTCAACGTAACAATGATCGGACACACAATTTCNGCGACAACAGTTGATGAGGATAACCATGGCATAGCAGAAATCGCAATAATGGCCAATGACGGAGAAAAATCATCCCAGACATCCTTAGTCTTCTTCGTCATCAACGTCAACGATGCACCTACACTGGAAACCTCGAATCTNGAAGGGNTCACACTAAAGTCGGGAGAGGTCTCCTCGATCGAGCTCGCTCCCCTNATTTCTGATATAGANGACCCCNGTGATGAGGTCTGGGTAGATGCAGACTCTCCTGTCCCTGGGGCTGTTCAATTCGACTACATTAACAGTATTTTGAACATGAGCTGGGAAGAGCCAGGGGAGCATTCGGTAAAACTAACTCTCATAGACAGCCATGGGGATTGGAATATGTTCGAGTTCATCGTAACAGTACTAGATTCAAAACCCATAACATGGGATGGAAGNTCCGAAGGAGATCTTCAAATTTCANTAGAAGGACTAGAGATAGGAAATGACCCCACCATCACTATATCTAACGTCGGAAATGTCAATTTTGAGAATGTAGATGTCCGATGGTCGATATGCAATGGGATTGTNGGGATATGCCATTCTGCAGGTTCCAATNATGGCCTTGGGCCATTTCAGGCAATCTCAACATCCGGCTCTGGCTTGTCCATGGGGGATTACATCACACTTTCCGTCAAGGGAGTAGACACCGATGGATGGGAGAGGGGGACAGTTGAGCCNGTTGAAATCAANGTTCCAACCAAATCCGAACCAGAAATAACGCCATCCCCAGATGAAGATGNCCCAGAAAATGAGAAAACACAGGATTCTGGTAGTGACCAGTCAGGCTTTTCTGGCATAGAAATGTTAGTGGGCGTGATGATCCTGATCTTATTCATAGGCGGAGGGACCATGGCTGGCCTGTATTTCTCCGGCTCCCTATCAGGGAGTAGGGCCACCCAGAGAAAGTCTAGACCCCGTTTCCCTGAAGATTTAAGCACCACAGAGCAAAAAGACGGCCATCAGGACGAGTATGTTGACTTCGAGGAACAAAATGCTGTTCCTGAAAAACAGCAAGAACAGCACCCCCCAATTCCAGAGGATGGCTTACCCGAGGGTTGGACCATAGAGCAATGGAAGTACTATGGAGAGGANTGGCTAAAGAGGCAAAATTGACCATTTCTCTCTCTAACTTCTTAAACGCACCTTCAAGAAGGTGCCACTGACAGCAAAGGCCCCAAGGAGCAATTGCCATGTCGGAAATCGAGGTCCCGGAACAAGACTCAGATGAAGAGTCAGAGGACCCCATTGAGTCATGGGAGGAAGGCTCCGCATTCGGAGTATCCGATGATNGCGATCCATTGTGCGANACTCCGGTTGAGGATTGGATAACGGGGATAGACATAGAATCAACCGAGCAAGTGCCTATCCCAGAAAAACTGGTCGACCAGGTAATAGGGCAAGAGGCCGCTTCAATCGTAGTCAGAAAGGCCTCGGAACAACGCCGTCACATGATCATGGTCGGCGAGCCCGGGACCGGGAAGTCAATGCTGGCTAGGTCAATGACAGAATTCCTCCCTCCAGAGCAGCTCGAAGACGTTCTGGTCTACAGAAATCATGAGGATGAGAACGAGCCCAAAGTGAGGACAGTACCCGCCGGAAGAGGATCCAGGCTCATAGCCGAGAGAAGATCACATGTCCGCCAACAGAGGGAGAGGACCAACAGGACNCTCCTGTTCATCGCNTTAGTTGTAGGCGCTGCCCTTCTCCTAGCTACCATATCCTCNGGAGAAATCCTAACATTCATTTTCGGATCTTTCATTCTCGTCTTCGGATACTTTTTCCTGCGCTCGAGATTAACCGCAGGCGACGAGTCCAATATCCCTAAACTGCTGATCAAGCATGAGCGCAGCGACGAGCCACCGTTCGTAGACGCGACGGGAAGCCTGGCCGGGGCATTGCTCGGAGACGTCAGACACGATCCATTCCAATCTGGAGCGGACTTGGCAACACCTGCTCACGAGAGGGTCGAGCCAGGAGCAGTCCACAGAGCAAACAAAGGAGTCCTGTACATAGACGAGATAAGGATGCTGAGGATGGAAGAGCAACAGGCTCTCCTTGTTGCGATGCAGGAGCGCGAACTTTCGATTAGTGGGCGTTCAGAGAGGTCTTCCGGAGCCCTGACCAAGTCAGAACCAGTCCCAACGGACTTCATACTAGTCGCCGCTGGAAACCTCGACAGCATCCAAAACATGCATCCAGCGCTGAGGAGCAGGATCAGGGGCTACGGATACGAGGTCTACGTCAATACGGATATGAAGGATACCGAGAGGAATAGGCGCAGGCTGATTCGCTTCATCGCCCAAGAGGTAAGAAACGAGATGAAAAAGGACACGGGCAAGGCCATACCGCACTTCGACAAGTCTGCGATTGGGCTGGTGCTGAAGGAAGCACAGAGGAGGAGCGGGAGGAGGGGCAAGCTATCCCTGAGGCTTCGCGAGCTGGGCGGGCTTGTCAGAATAGCCGGCGACCTAGCAGCCGAGGACTCGTCCAAACTCACTCAGTCAAAACACGTGGTCAGAGCGCGGGCAATCGCAAAACCATTGGAGCAGCAAGTGGCCGATAGGTACCTGGAAAGGCAATCAGAGTACTCTATGCTGGTCAANGATGGTACCAGGGTGGGCAGAGTCAACGGACTAGCGGTCCTCGGGGCGGACACCGGGCTATCCGANTACTCCGGAGTGGTACTGCCAGTAGAGGCAATGGTCACCCCCACTCAGGGCAGGTCGGGACAGGTAATCGCAACAGGAGGGCTATCGGACCTAGCCAAGGAAAGCGTGACGAATATCAGTGCCGTCGTAAAGAAGCTAACTGGCAAGGACATCAGGGACTTCGACCTGCACGTCCAGTTCCCCGGAACTCACAATGTGGATGGGGACAGCGCCTCAATAACCATGGCAACCGCCATCATCAGCGCGTTTGAGGGAGTGCCGATCGACCAAAACCTAGCAATGACAGGTTCGCTGACAGTCCGCGGTGAAGTTCTTCCCATCGGAGGTGTCTCAGCCAAGATAGAGGCGGCTGCCAAATCAGGAATCAAGCGAGTAGTCATCCCTAGGTCCAACATGAATGACGTCCTAATCGACGAAAAGTACGAGTCCCAGGTNGAGATACTAGCGGTCGANTCCCTCGATGAGGTGCTAGAGTACGCACTGGTCGGCAAGGAAGAGAAGNTAACNCTGGTCGAGAGGCTCGCTCAAGTTATCGACACGATATCCACCGGNACAGACACTCAACCATCGGCATGAGCCACTACCAATCTTTCAAGTGCTATTCGCCACAGCACGCTAGGTAGAATGGCCATCGACAAACGCTCTCCCATGGGGATCCTCTTCCTCGTCGTCCTGGTTGATATGCTGGGGCTGACCCTAGTCATACCCTTCCTGACATACTTCGTTCAGGACCTCGCATCTGCAGGCGGGATAGTGGATAGGGGGGAGCGCGACTTCTGGGTCGGCATCGTAATTGCGACCTACTCACTAGCCCAATTCATCTCGACACCGATTCTCGGTGCGATATCCGACCGCTTCGGGAGAAGGCCGGTATTGATGTTCGGTTTGGCTGCAAACTCGATCTTCTTCATTGTCTTCGGTCTTTCTGGTAGCCTAGCAATGGCGTTAATCGCACGATTCTTGGCAGGTGCTGGCAATGGCAACATCGCAGTCGCAAAGGCATACATCGGCGACATAAGCAAGGANGATCAGGTTGCNAGCAGGATGGGGATGCTTGGGGCGGCATTCGGTCTCGGATTCATGGTGGGGCCATTTATCGGCGGCATACTCTCAGATCCTGCCACAGGATTCGGAGGGCCCTTCGATAGCCAGTTCTGGTCCGACTACCCATATCTCCTACCCTGCATATTCTCGAGCGCTATGTCGACTATAGCGCTAATTCTCGCCATCTTCAAGCTACCTGAAAGCCTTCCAAAGGAGATGCGATCCAAATCAAAGAAGTCACCGCTATCACAGCTGGGAGAGACATTTTCCGCAATAACATCCGTGGTACGAATTCCCACCATTTCNTCACTAGTCAACGTGAACTTCCTGTTCCTCATCGGATTCACCATGATGCACGGGACGTTCATACTCTTCACCTCCATGGATATCGAAAGCGGTGGCCTAGGTTGGAGCGAGAGGGAAAATGGCTGGGTTTTCGCCTTCATAGGGCTAATGGGAGTCATCGTCCAGGGCGGACTGATAAGGCCCCTGACTCGTAGATTTAGCCTCAGNGGGATGATGCTAGCCGGCACTGCGCTAACCGGAATCGGAATCTCAAGCATCCCATATGCTTCGGCTGACATGTCAATGCTGATTTTCTGGTCATTCTGCGCATCATTCGCCATTGGCAATGGAATATACTCCCCCACCCAAAGCTCACTCCTAACATTCGCCTCCAAGGACGGGGGTTACGAACTCGGTACGATAATGGGTGCCCAGGAGGGACTTGGGGCACTTGCCCGTATCCTAGGGCCATTACTATCGGCATATATCTGGTCAAATACGGTCGAGGGCGAAGGGCTTTGGTCTTACCATACTTGTTTCAGAGTCTCCGGACTATTCTTCTTAGTAGCACTTTTACTCCAGCTACGACTACGAGGACTACAGGCTGTTAAGCCCGATCCNAGGAGCCTCTAGAATGTCAGTTCCAGCAGTAGTAGCCCACGGTGGTGCCGGGCCCGGACCAGAGAGACTAGCAAACGTCGAGAGGGCGGTAGCCATCGCAGCGGGAGTCCTAAGTACGGGGGGGTCTGCAGTCGAGGCTGCGGTAGAGGCCTGTGTCGTACTAGAGGACGATCCAGTCTTCAACGCAGGCACCGGCTCGGTGTTCAGGACTGACGGCTCCATATCGCTGGATGCCTCAATCCAGACTTCAGACGGCAGGATTGGTTTTGTTATCGGGATGGGGGAAACTCCCAATCCCATAAGGGTGGCAGCTAGCCTACTGGACGAGGACATAAACGGCCTAAGTGGTGACGGAGCTCGNTCCTACGCCGATAAGAAGGGGCACAAAAGATCCCCTGTCCAGNGTAGGAAAAATTTCGATGGAGCTACAGACACCGTGGGGGTCNTGGCTAGAGATAGGGACGGAATAATAGTCTGCGCAACGAGNACAGGCGGTTGCAGCGACATGCCTCCGGGAAGAGTGGGGGACGTTCCTTTGCCCGGAAGTGGATTCTGGGTCCATGANGGAGTNGGAGTNGGCGCCACNGGAATAGGTGAGGCGATCACTCGCGGCCTCCTCAGCTTCAAGGTCGCAGATCTCATCTCCAGAGGGGGGGAGATNGAGAAATCCATGATGAAAGCTCTGGATGAGTCGATAGAGGAAGGGGCTGAGGTGGGGATAATAGCCCTCTCTTCAGAAGGCACCGGCCATGGAATATCAAACAGCGAGAATATGCCCTGGGCGTCTTGGATAGCTAGGAAGTGAAAAGCTTCCTTTGGGATGCGCTTAAGGGCGACTCTCCTTTGGAAGGTTCGGAGATGATTGCTTGTCAGATTTGGATTCGCGAATCAAACAGATAGCCCAAGTACTCACACAACTAGACGACAACCAGGTTCCCAGGAACATCAGNTCCGCAGCAAAAGAATCTGTAGACAAGTGGCTCCTTAATGGTGACAAGGATATGGATGTCAGACTCGGGATGACTGCATCCATACTAGATGAGATATTCAACGACCCCAACCTGCCAGGACACTATGGGCCATTATGCCTCCAGATCCAAGCGGCCTTGGAGGAGATGCTGAATGAAGTCAGCCGCTCCTAGGGTTGAATAGAAAAAACCCGTCAGGAACAATGATTCGGATGGGCCAGTGGANCAATCTATCTTATGCGAATGTCGCAACGACCTCCCCCGAGGCCCATAGGGTAGCTTCGGAATGGGCCGATTCTCTGGCTAGAGGAGGAGCGGCGGAATTCGACGGCGAGGCGGAGAAGAATGGGATGATGCCTCTTCGGGAAGCTTCGTCAAAACTACTCTCCTGCGAGGTCAGGGACGTCTGCGTCGGATCGAGCGCCACGGAACTAATGTGCTCAATTGCATGGGCGGTCCCTCCCGTATCCGGATCAAACATCGTCTCAACCAGGTCATCATTCCCCTCCACGGTATACCCGTGGTCCAGAGTGGCCACAGAGAGCGGCGCGGAGGTCAGGCTCGCCGATCACGATGAGAACCTCTACACCAACCCAGATGACGTACTCGCGATGATAGACGAGGACACCTCCATAGTAGCACTATCCCACGTGGAGTTCTCCAATGGCCAGAGGTATGACCTGCAACGTTTCTCAGACGCCGCCCACTCGGTCGGGGCGATTTTCGTCGTTGATGCAACCCAGTCCATGGGCATGGTCCCCATAGATGCATACTCCACCGGGGCGGACGCAATAGTCTCCTCCGGATACAAGTGGCTAAGAGGCACTTATGGGGCTGCAGTGGGGTACTTCTCCCCCAATATCATCTCAGAGTTGAACCCGGGACTAGTCGGTTTCAGGAGCAACTCGGACATATGGGACCTGAGGGCGGACAGACTCGAACTTCCAGGAGATGCAAGCAGATTCGAGTACACTACAATTCATTTTGGAGCGGCACAGGGGCTCGCGGCAGCAATAGTCGAGTTGAATGAAATGGGCATAGACAACGTGTGGAGGCATGACTTGGAACTAGCCACACATCTAATCAGTGGGGTGGAAGAATTGGGCATCGAGGTCATCTCCCCCCAATCCGAGGCCGAGAGGAGCGCGATAGTCAGCCTCCGGATGCCGGAAGGGAAAAGTAGCGAGGAAGTAGCTCACAGGCTCCAATCCGATTTCTCAATCCTAGTAACAAGCCGATCAGGGATGCTGAGAATTTCCCCGCACATAGATAACGACCTGCAGGATATAGAATCCCTTCTGTCGGCCCTGAGTGAGATCCTTCAGATATAGGGATTTATGATCACGCCAGCTATTGAGAACATGATCAATGCGATCCCCCTGTCTATAACTCTCCAAGCCTCGGGCTTGTTGAGCACTTTTGACATCCTCTTCGCCCCATAACCTAGTGTGAAGAAGAATAGGAAGGATGCCGAAGTCGCCCCGAGGCCGAAAGCAACTTTCTCATCCCCCGAGAAGTCCATCGATGCACCACCGATCAGGAGAAGGGTGTCAAAGTAAACATGAGGATTCAGGAATGTTATTGCGAGAGCTGTTCCGATAGCCGAGGAAAGCGAGCCTTCAGCTGCCCCATCTAGGGAAATCCCCTCAGGGTTAATAGATGATTTAACCCTTAAAATTCCATAGCCAATTAGAAATGCACATGCACATGCAGCAATCACTGGTTTCGCCGATTCGACATTTGATACGAATGATCCAACNCCCAAGATTCCGATTGCGATCAATCCTGCATCCGCCAAAGAGCAGACAAGACAAACAGAGAACACATGGGACCTCCTTAGCCCCTGCCTCATCACGAATGCATTCTGGGGGCCGATTGCTAGAATCAGGCCCAAGCTGAGTGCAAAACCCTCGAGTCCGGCAGACTCGACTCCCATGCTCATGTCTTCCTGCGTTCTGCAGCCTTTTTCCTCAATCCTGTGTAACCGCACTTCCTGCAGTTTCTNGGAGGCTTGATCCCACCATGAGCACGATGAGTGGCCGAGCAGTTCATACACACCCACTTAATCAGCATTCGAGCCTCAGCCTCAGGGTGCCTCTGTGCCATGTTTCCCCGCGACCTGCCTGCCCTTCATAACCGCTTCCCAACGCATCTCGTAGAGCATTATCTTCTCCAAAGCATTCAAACGCCTTCCGCCATGCACCACCTCTGTTGCCTGCCACCGTCGTGCTAGGGGCCCAATGGGGGGATGAGGGCAAGGGCAAGGCCATAGACCAACTGGCACCAAATTCACAGTGGGCGGTCCGTTTCCAAGGTGGCAACAATGCGGGCCATACAATCGTAGCTGGGGGGACCACCCTCAAAATGCATCTGCTCCCTTCTGGCATAACATCTAGGGATTGCAATCTAGTACTCGGTTGTGGGATGGTCATTGACCCGTGGGTCTTAGACAGGGAACTAAGAGAGTGGTCAGAGCTTACNGGCGAGAGNCCCGAAGGAGAGCGCCTCTTCATCAGTGAGAGGGCAGCGNTAATCCTTCCATTCCACCGGATTTACGACTCCACTGACACTCTCGTCGGCACCACGGGCAGAGGCATNGGGCCAGCATACCGCGACAGAACCGAAAGGGTCGGCATAAGGTTCGCAGACATACGACTCAACATGTCTAGAGACTCTGCGATTGCAGAGATGTCCTCGAGAATGAATGCCCAACTATCCTCAGTAGGGGTGGAAGAGAGAATAAGCCCAGAGAAACTGAAGTCCGAGCTCTCTTGGATCTCTCAGCGATTCTCCAGTGCCATCCGTGCAACCGGCCCGATGCTGGACGATGCCCTTTCGAGGGGTGAACAGGTACTTCTCGAGGGAGCGCAGGGGGCGATGTTGGATATCGACCAGGGGACGTACCCCTTTGTCACTTCATCAGTGACTTGTAGGGCGAATGCTACCCATGGTGCCGGTATTCACCCAGGCCACATCGACCAGTGCTACGGCATCACGAAGGCATACACCACAAGAGTGGGCAATGGGCCATTCCCAACNGAGCTCTCGCTAGATGAAGGCCCNGGNAAGCAGATGTCAGTAGTCGGNCATGAATTCGGGACAACTACAGGACGCCCCAGGAGAACTGGATGGCTGGATGCAGTCGCACTCAATGAGAGTCAGAGGCTGAACGGATACACTGGACTCGTAGTCACCAAGCTCGACGTCCTAGGTGGCCTGGACGAGATCAAGATATGCACANCATACCAACTGGATGGGGCGGAGATAACCCATGTCCCATCATCATCGGAGGATCTAGCAAGATGCACGCCGGTTTACGAGAGCCATCCCGGATTCGCAGCACTAGATGACGACAAGTGGATAGAGATGGCNGGCGAATCAAGAAATGGAGGGGGNATAGACTCCCTCCCGGCCCCTATCAGGTCATACCTTTCTCGGATAGAGGAGATCACAGGGGTGCCTGTGGTGAGCGTAGGAGTCGGCCCCGACCGACTCGCCTCGATCGCCAGCTCGGGCGGGCCGTTCGATATCGAGATGNCCGAAGCAACCTTCTAATCGGCACGCATCGCCGGNACCACAATGGGATTCAAGTCAAGGGCGCGGAAGCGGAGGAAGAAATCCTCAGGCGGCGTCGGAGGTACTGGCGAGGAGCCCAAGTCAGAGTTCGAGGGAGAGGTCCCATGCGACATCAAAGACTGTGGGAATTGGGCCGATAAGAAGGCCGGCGGGAGGAAGATGGCCTATGATCGAGCAGTCGACGTTTGGGGCTCCTCTGGAATAACCAAGAAGGTCAGGAAGATATCTCTCTGCAAGAGCTGCTACAGGAAGTGGAAGAANGAGAAGAAGGGTGAGCCNAGGGAGTGGGAATAGCCCAGAATTTTGACTGCGAAACTATGTTAGACGATTCNCCTCCCAAGCACCATGAGTCAACCGCTGAATGAGCCGATAATGGGATANGCGCCCGGAAGCCCAGAGAGGGAGGCGCTNCAGGATGAGATGGATAAACAGCTGAGCGAGGTCATCGAGATACCCTGTGTNATCGANGGCGAGCTGATCTTCACCGGAAACACAGTCGCCCAAGTAGTCCCACACGACCATGGNCAAGTCCTCGCCAACGTACATCTGGCAGGAAGCGNNGAAATGGAGGCAGCATGCAGGGCAGCAGCGGATGCCCAGTCGTCCTGGATACAGCTCGGGCTGGAGGAGAGGTGTGCCATTTTCGAGAGGTGCGCTGACCTTCTTGCAGNNGAGTGGAGGATGCGCGTCAATGCATCCACGATGCTCAATCAATCGAAGACCGCGTTCCAGGCAGAGATTGACTCCGCATGCGAGCTGATCGACTTCTGGAGATTCAACTGCCACTACGCCCGGGGCTTCCATGACGACCTACAGCCCCTGGTATCCCCGCCGGGAGTGGAGAATTCCACGGAAATCAGGCCTGTGGAGGGCTTCGTCCTATCGATAACGCCATTCAACTTCACAAGCATAGCCGCTAACCTGCCCAGCGCTCCAGCCATAGTGGGCTGTACTTCGGTCTGGAAGCCAAGCCGGAACTCCTACTACTCGAACTACGTACTCATGCAACTGATGATGGAAGCGGGGCTGCCTGCAGGGGTGATCAACTTCCTGCCGGGTTCGGGTGCTGCCATAGCCGACGCGGCACTATCCAACCCGGACTTCGCAGGGCTTCACTTCACTGGCTCCACCTCGACATTCCAGGGGCTATGGCAGGAGATATCCAAGGCCCTCCCCGGACTTAGATCATACCCGCGGATAGTGGGCGAGACCGGTGGCAAGGACTTCGTGGTGGCCCATCCCGATTGCGACCACCAGGGGCTACTCGTTGCCCTTCTGCGAGGGTCCTTCGAGTACCAGGGCCAGAAGTGCAGTGCAGCGAGCAGAGCATACGTCCCGTCTTCGGTTTGGGAATCAATCGGGGGCGATCTGTGCTCCGAAGTGGCCAAGATCAAGATGGGGGACCCAAGGGACTTCTCCAACTTCATGACCGCAGTCATCGATCAGAGGGCGTTCGACAAGATTTCTGGGTACATCCAGAGGGCCGAGGAAGACCCATCCTGCGAAGTAGTGGCCGGAGGGGGCTACGACGACTCCACCGGCTGGTTCATCGAGCCGACGATAATCGTCACCACCAACCCAGTATCCGAGACGATGTGCGAGGAGATATTCGGCCCCGTCCTGACTGTGTACGTCTACGGAGACGATGACTTCGAAGGGGCCCTTGAGATGTGCGACAAGGGCTCGCCTTACGCCCTCACGGGATCCATCTTCGCCAACAACGAGGACGACGTCCAGAGGGCGTTCGAAGCGCTTCGGTTCGCTGCGGGGAACTTCTACATCAACGACAAGCCAACCGGTGCCGTGGTGGCCCAGCAACCGTTCGGTGGAGCCAGGGCAAGCGGGACCAACGACAAGGCCGGAGGCCCACTCAACCTTCTTCGATGGATTAGCCCGCGCTCAGTGAAGCGCACTCTGGACATCCCACAGGACTGGGGATACCCGTTCATGCAGCCTGAGTGAGAGTCGGCAAGGTTGAATTGCCGGGATCCCCACGGAGTTACGGGGAGCAATTTGCTGAGAGGTCGCCCCGGCGACGACCCGTGAACCTGATCTGGGTAATTCCAGCGGAGGGATAGAATGAATTTTGAAAACA
>PAVV01000033.1 GCA_002713185.1 Methanobacteriota archaeon
TCATCGGCCATGCCTCTGGAGGAGAGGTCCGTGAGCTTGGCGACTGACCCCTCCTGTATAAGCGCAACGGATTCAAAGATGTGTTCGGCTCCTGAGTTTTATCATCAGACCGTAGGTCTGAATGAGGGTTTGGTGCGAATGTTCAAGTGGATTAGGAACCGCATNNCATGTTCTGATGGTGGCAGTCAGTTACTCCGAGTCCTTCCGGCGAAAGGCGATTTGTATCATTTCAATTGCATTGTTTGTGACTTCATCGATATCCGCAACCGGACTAACAAGATATCCGATGCACCTTGAGGAAGGGACAAATGCGAAGGAAGTAGCCCAAGATGANGAGGGAGGCATATGGATAGATGGAGGTCAACCATGGCCCCAATTTGGAAGGACTGCGTCAAGAATCGGGGACGTACCGGGGCATTCTCCTGAGGGAGGGGCTGGATTTGGGGCNCCAATAAATGCCAGTTCTCTAAAATCAATTGTTAAACCTGCAGTAAACTGGATTTATGGTTCNTACTCAATTGGGACGGATGCTCTGTCCACNCCCATAGCCGATTTGCGGCAATCCATCGAAGTAGGACCCGGGGCTAGCGAAAGATGTGGAGGAANTTCTCTATTCACCGTAATAGTTCAGACCGAAGATGTTTCGGGTTCGCCACATAGCATTCTTAGACTCATAGAAGGAGAGGATTCTGAGCTTGCTTGGCAGGCGGACTTAGGAGAAACAGAAGATATCAAGGCGTCACCAGTAATTGTTGACATAGACGAAGATGGTCGTCCGGAAATAATAGTTGTTTTCGATTCGGGGGGATCCATGAATATCGAAGCATGGTCCCCTAGACTATCTTGTACCGTAACTGGTTGGTCGTACTCTGGAAATTCCGGAGAGAGGTTATGGTCATGGAGTGACGATGGTTTGATGATCAGTAGTGATGAGGGGCCTTACGTTAGCGGCTTCTTGGGCGGACACAAGCCCACCACCCAACCATTGTTGGCAGATCTTGACTTGGACGGAACTGCAGAGTTAGTAATCGCTGCCATCGATGAGATTTCTGAAGAGCCGGTTGTGATTGCTTTGCCCCTCCAAACAAATGGGACTCCAAGCTCTATGTGGGAGGTCTCCTTGAACAAGGGTAGCCATCCCTCTGATCCATCATTCGCACAAGTGGATGATGACACTGGATATGTGATCCTTACTACTATTGAAGCAAATAATGGAGGATTATGGGTTTGGAAAATAGATTCTTNGACNGGAAATTCGATCTGGCAAAATGGACTTAATATGAATAACCTGGACGGCGATACCAACTCCCCTCACGTCAGACTTCCGGGTCCTGTGATAGCTAATCTGGATTCGGATTCCGATCCTGAAATCATCATTACCATCCCTAGTGACGCAGATGGTTCTTCGGCAGTAGATGGAGCTGAATTTAGAGGATTGGAAATATCGGATGGTTCGCAATTGTGGAGCTTTGAAGCTTCGAATGGTTTCGCTGATGCACCACCTGTAGCAATTGATACAAATGAGGATGGAGAGCATGATAGAGTTTGCTGGAATACATGGTGGCAGACTAACACCGAGCGACAAGGTGCTGCTGGTTGCCATGATGTTAGTGATTCTGATCCAAATCAAGAATGGGTACAGGATTTNGAACAAAGCAGTGGAACTCCGAATGACGAGATTGCTGTTTCACCCCCGACATGGATGGATATAGATTCAGAAGATGAGCCCGAACTACTCGTCTCATATGGCAGAACGCTATGGGCATTCGATGGGGAAAGTGGTTCACCTGCTGGGGTGAATTCAGCATGGTCGGATGGCATTGATCTGGATCACAGAACTTGGTCCTCACCATCTTTGGCGGATATTGACGGAGATGCGACGATAGACCTAGTTTTGGGGAGTATGGCAATATCAATGGGCATGTCGGATGTCAGAGCACTAACTGATGGCAGGGGGATAGAGTTCAATCCTAGTTCACCGGATCCGGGACAAGAAGTGACTATTACCGCTTATGTAGAAAACGCCGGTACTGTTGAGACTGAAGAGTCAGTAGATGTCTCGATACTAGCCAATGGAGTTAAGATTGGCGGAGATTCTATTCCCTCATTGGAACCCGTTGAGCCAAGTGGGGNCGGTTCATTCGCTTCGTTCAATGTTGCTTGGAATGGCGGACTTGGTGAGCATCTATTCGAAATTGTTGTAGATCCAAANCAAAATCTCAGCCAAACTAGATTTGACAATGATATACAATCCAAAATTCTGACAATAGTCCCCCCATACAATGCGTCTTTCGAGATCCCAACTGAACCTGTCAGAGTAGATCCCGGAGGATCGAAAAAAGCTATTTTCGGAATTAAATCCACTGGNAGACTTGCTGGAGAATGGAGTCTTTCNGTAAATGGGGATAATCTACCAGAAGGATGGTCATGGGTAGACCAAACGCCAGGAGGGATTAACGGAATTGAAATAGGAGTGGGCGATGTTTGGTTTCCTAGTCTGNTAATTAGCGCTCCGGAAAATGCATTGGGTTCAGACTCAGGATTTCTTTCCCTAACTCTAACTCATGACAATGGAAATGAGACTTTTTCGGCAAATCTCCCTATTGAGGCCAATAGGACAAGGGGCTTGTCACTAAGAGGCCCAGATGGAACTAGTCAGAGTACTGGCTTAGGACTAGTCTCCGAAGAAGCCATTGCTTGGCTGTTAATCGAGAACTTAGGTAATGCTGCAGAACAACAGATTGCCATATCCTGGGATGGTACGAGCTGGGGCTCAGATCTAAGAATCTTCGATTCGGATGGCATTGAGATTAGTGCCCTTAGTCTTGGTCCGGGCGAAATTGTTGAGGTAACTGTTAGATTGCCGGTTCCGGCNGGAGCTGCACCGGGAGACAGTGTAGAAACTCCCCTGAGTATGTGTGTTGGAGCTGGAGAAGAAGAAGCGTGCAGTTCCGTAGAGTTGGAGTTTATCGCTTCAAGGACAGTGATTATGCCGAGTCATATTAGAACAGTCCCTGAAAATGGTTTGCAATGGGAGGTATTTGCGGACCTGGGAGAGGGAGAGGAAATTGTAAATTGGTCACTGTCAGAAGCTGGAATGGTGATGCAGGGTTGGTCGTGGAGCGGCTATGGGGGATTGAACGTTTCTGGGGATGTTGTTTCCCTTGCGGGGACCCCGGGTTCAAGAGCAAGTGGAATTCTTAATCTTGACATGCCGGAAGATGCAAGACCTTCTTTCCACCTTTTCGAGGATACCGGAGAGAATGGATCAAACTCACCGCTTTCNCTATCCGTTGAAGTTCTGCAAATTCACAGGGCGGGNCTTGAAGTCAACTCTCCGACCCTCCTGCCGTATGTTGTAGATGTGGATGAGCCAAGCGTAGTTGTATTGCGATTAGAAAATCCAGGTAATGGGGACGATTCATACCACCTATCATATGAGGTAATGACGAATGAAAATATAACTGTAGACCCAGGAGTAATAGTCTCTTTCTCAAGTAATCCTGTTGAACTGGGCGCGGGGAGTCTGAGGACATTGCCACTGAGCGTTACTTTGCCGGACAGTACGCCTGCTAGAGTACCATTGTCAATTAAATTCGTGATGACTTCTTATGGAAATGGAAGTGTTTCTGACGAAAAAGAAGTGATTTTCGAAGTCATGCAGGACCATCGTTGGAATATTGAGGCGACCTATTCAGGTATAGAGCTCGGCGGTTCTACAATTCCGATATCCCCGGGAGGAATAATTGAAATCCCGATTAACGCAACCAACACTGGCAATCTAAATGATGATCTAGCGGTTGAAGTTGTATACGAAATTATCAGATCCGGAGAAGATGTTTCTCAAGGATGGCTTTCTAATGGGTCTGAGATTTTTGAGGTAGGCGTAAATCAGACAGTATCTTTGATGATTACAAATTCAGTACCTTCCGACTCGTGGAACGGATCAATTATGGAAACAAACGTGTCCCTAGTGGCTAGAAATGAAGTCATTTTACAGTTTTCTTTCAGATTAGAAGTGATGAGGGCACCGGGATGGTCAATTTCCTCCGAAAATGCAGATCTGGAAATCGAACCAGAGGGTTCCCAAGTCAGTCTCGAAGTAATTCAGATTGGCAACAATCCTAGCCAACCATTCGTTTCAGTTTACGTTTCAGGTCAAAAGGATTGGGTGATTGAAGAGTTCGAAGAGCTCCCGATTGTGATTCCGGGAGATTCGACTACCCTGTTGCTGAATATAACGCCTCCAAAATCTGCAACTCAAGGAGTTCCGGTGGAGTTGAGAGTAAGGGTAAGAGACGGCGACGCTTTGGGGTTGGTCGAAGTTTCTCTTCCACTGAGGGTTTCTGCGATCTACAATTTCTCCATGAATGGTTCGGGGCCCTGGGTAATTTCTCAAGATGGAGGATTCCCCATGGCAATGGTAGAAAATCATGGAAATTCCCCTACCACAATCTCATTTCAAGTTCTCAGTCTACCTCAGAACTGGAGCATCAGAGGCAGTGAAAAGATAGTTTTGGGAATAGGGGAGGCGCGNGGAATACCCTTGGAATTGGTGCCTGACNAAAACTGGTCTGGACAAGAAAAGACCATACGTATTCTCTCTGAGGACCCTTCTGGCAATCAAAGAGAGCTTATCATCAGCACCAAGAAATCGCAATTCTCCTGGGCCAGTTCGCCTTATATTTTTGCACTTGAGGGAGATGATGCAATAATCAATATCCATGGGACTGATCCCGAATCAGAATTAGTTGATTCCGGTTCCTTGGAAAAACTAGATTGGACTAATATGGGGTGGATAGTTAGTTCTCGCTCGATNGGNAATGGTAGTATTTTGGTTGAAGGCATTGAAGAGCTTGATTTTTCCATGTTTGTCAGTGATTATCTAACAAGAAGTGCAATATGCTCAATATCTGGAGAAATTGGCAATATTGGCGGCACGTGCTTGATAGGAAATGGGAGTGAAGAAATTACATATCAAATTCTACTTATTGCGGATAATGGATTGGTTCTTGATTCGGATTATGGAACCTTATCGGAAAATGAGGTTCTAGAATTTGTCAATCTAAGCGGGAATAGCTGGAATCCGGATCCAGGAGAAAGGAGTATTGCGATTAGAGCTTTAGACGAAAGGGGTTTCGTGATCGGTTCTACCCAGAAGTCATTTGATGTGAGGAGAACTGATTGGAATGTCGGCTTGGGGGAAATTGAGGTTGTAAATGGAGAAATTAGAGTCCCTACAAAGAGATTTAACGAAAATCTTCTAGAAGGCGCCGACTGCATAATCACACTCTCGGCCGGAAGCCATTATTCTGAGCACTTGATTGACATGACTCAGGCTTTCGTACCATCGCCAATCTATGAAAGACCGGATGTAGACGATGGAGAGGAATTGGTTGTGACTATCGGTTGTTCTTTCCCTTGGGATATTGACTCNGATCCAAATGATAACGAGGCGAGGTTAGTACTCTCTGGAGGGATTATTCTCCAAGAGAATATAGATGAGTGGGGGACAGGAGCATTGTCGGCAGTTCTTGTAATTGGTTTGTACCTAGGAGTAATGTGGATTGTCAGGAATAACAGGGAGAGAAGGGAAATGCTGGAAGCTGCCGAGACCGCTTTGGCAAAGAAGAAGGCAAAGAAAGAAATCCCAGTGGAAGAAGGCAAATTCTCTGAGGAAGAGAGTGAGGGAGATTCGCANGATCGGAGAGGTGTTTCGGGCGACTATGAACAAGAGGAGGTCGAAATCACCGAAGAGGAGTCATTTGAGGAGGGGGATGAGTTCGACGAGCGGCTTAGAAGGCTTCTTGATAGATAGCCCATAGTATAAGCATGGGTAGGCATTTGGCACCACCTGCATTTCACACATTTGACCCATGTAGAATCAGTCCTANATTACTATTTGAGTCAATAACCTCCTCACGCCATGGGAATCACGAAAGTCTTCTGGAAAAAATTGGATCATTTGGGTCGGCTCCTGAGCTCAAGGAGGGGCATCCTCCGAAGATAGACTCGGCGAATCTACTGTTAATTTCTTCATTGGATTGGCAGAAGGATGGTAGTGCACCTGTACCTCTTGATAGAGGCCATTCAAGGGAAAGGCTGGGAAGATTCCCGTCTAATGATGGAAATGCGATTGAGTACCTAATTCAATATACTGCGCCGGATAATGGAAGCGTTACTTTGCTCGATCTATTGATCAAGCTTGCAAGAGGCCTTGGTAAAGAGGCCATTGGGAGTACAGAATTTAGCCATGGCAAAGGGGGCATAGAGCTCCTCGGATGGTTGGATATAGAAGAGGTAAATGCACTCAAGATAGAAATTGAAAGAGGTCTTTGGTCGGTCTCTTCGGAAGAGCCACTAGATGGGGGCGTACANGATGCATTCAGACACCTCCTAGTGATCCTAAGAGCGGCCATTAGAAGGAAGTGTGGGGTATTGATGAGGAGACATTCCTAGGTAGTCAATCTGTTTCTCCTCAATTCATTATAGATTGGGATGGCCTCGGACAATACTTTGTGATGTTCTTTCGAAAGATCTAGTTCTCTTTTCTTGTGAGGGATGAATCCAGAAGAGCTCCAAACGGAGCTATACCAGTGCTTTGCCCAAATCCCGTCGCAATCCTTCGGGCCAATTTTCCATGAGAGCATCTNCTCTGAGAAGGGGACTTGGATATTCTCACACAGTGATTGAAGAATTGCCCTAGGATTATCAAGAATATCTCGAGAGTCGATTATTGGGTTTTTTCCTTGGCAATTCAATTCCACGTAATTCAGGATCCTTAGCTGTTGGGGCAATCCCGTCATAGAGAGGTTGATAGAATCTGTAACTCTTGAGAGAGAATGGATTACTTCCGCTGGATCGCGAATTAAGAAGCAATTTTTTAGCGACTTTATCCAAGAAAGTTCGCTTGTTTCGCTTACATGGTGGCACATGTGTTTCTGGTACCAGATTCTCTTACCATTTGGTGTTGGACCTGTAAGTCTGGATATCAAAACTTCTAGTTCTGTTTCGTAGTAGTCGATTATTTCTTCATAGCTTGGGTGCCGAATCCCCGAAGATTCTAGGAAATTTGCATAAAGCGGCTCATCGGATACAAAGCAGTCTGACCTATTATGAAAAGAATACATCAACGCAGTTGAGATATTCCTGGGGCCTGACCACATAGCAATTCTATGATAATTAGACAATTTAATCCCCATTTACTAGATCGATGTACAAGTTTTGGAGCCGCTCGCATATAGGCCCTCTTTTACCGTCGCCGAAAGTTGTCCCATCGAATGAATTTACCGGAGTAAGTCCCGCAAAGGTTCCTGTTACAAATGCTTCATCTGCCGAATGGACGTCTTCAAAGGTAAAATTACACAGTTTGAATGGGATTTGGTTTTCGCGGCATAATTGAATGACCTTACTTCGCGTAATGCCATCTAGACAATACTCACCGGTGGATGTCCATACCTCCCCCCCCTTGACCATGAAAAAATGAGTAGAGTTGCAGGTTGAGACAAAACCATGCGGATCCATCATTAGTCCTTCATCTCCTCCCTTAACATCTGCCTCTATGCAGGCAGAAATACAGTTATGCTTGGAAAGACTGTTTATTCGGGGATCTTGGATTTCCGGACCCCCTCGTCGGATTCCAACAGAAACTAAGGATATTCCAATTTCTAATCTCACGGGGTTCGCCTTCTTGTACTCGGGCAAAATAACCATTGTTGGAATAGAAGAAATAACCCATGGTGCTTGATACGGGGTCGGCTTTATCCCTCTTGAGATTACTAATCGGATATGGACCTCATCTTCCATCTCATTAGCCTCAATTACCCTTTCAACTTCTCTTATTATTTCCTCCCTATTTCTCCCTATTGACAAGGAAATTGATTTCGCACCCATGAACAAACGGTCGAGGTGTTCCTCCAAGAATACTAAATTTCCCTCATGGAGCCTGAATGATTCCCAAACGCCGTCCCCTAACAGAAACCCTGCATCAAAAACGGAGATCTTTGCTTCCTCCCTTGGAAACAAATCGCCATTTATCGATATTAGTACAGATTTATTCCGTGGATCTTCGATATACTCATGTGTTCCCATCAAAGGGCAGCTCCAGTAAGCCGCTCAAACATGTTAGCGTATAGATCAGCGGTACTTGCTATGATTTCGTCTGGGAGGGGAGGTATGGGGGGTTCTGGAGAACCCGTTTGCCTTGCCTGGTATAGCTCATTGTAATGTCCTGAATCTATGTAATGCTTCCTGACTGATTCTTTAGACAGTTGGACTATATTTCCTCTTTCATATTCTTCTGCATCCCACCAGCGATCTTCATCTAACGTCCCAAAAGAGTCAACTAGGACTGGGGCTCTACCCTCCCCAAGGGCAAACTCCTTCTTCCCATCCACATGAATTAGGCCTCTTTTCGAGGTCTCTCTTTCTATTACAGAATCGACTTCCAAAACTATTGATAGGATTTCATCTAATTCCTCCGGGAATATGTTTGATATTTCCAAGGCCTCTTCACGCTGGAGGTTTCGATCGAATTTTTCGAATTTTGTCGATACCTCCAAGAAGGGCTTGGGCAATTTCGCACCCTCTTGGAGAGGTTCGTCTGAATCAAATCCAAAGTCTTGCGGAGATGCCTCGCCCCTCTGATACCGCCGCCAGGCCGTTCCAGCCAAATAATGCCTACAGATTACCTCAAGAGGTACGAAGAAGTTCTCCGCTTCCTTTGAGATAGCGCCCGGTTTTCGGATCACATCGAATCTCCGTGCCAGAACTCTATCTGGGCCGTTCATTTCTAAAATATGAGTCTTGCAAATATTTTCATCCTGAATCAAATTGAACCAGTGACATGAGGCTCTGTTTAGAGATTCACCTTTTCTTGGTATCAGACTAGGGATGATTTGATCGAAAACAGATATCTGATCAGTATATCTAAACTCGATTATGTCCGGGTCATCCGTGCTCCAGACCTGCTTTACCTTTCCACTATACAATAATTCTCCCATAGGCTAACTGGAATGAAGAACGGACTTCAATATTGCCCAAAGTCCCTCTGTCGAAAATTGATGAAGTAGGCTAAACTAAATCCTCTAGTCCCAACGAACATAGGGGAATATGGTCGCGAGAGCATCAGTTCGGAAAATAGAGAGTCGAAATAATTGTTACTTTTTGTTTGTAGCAATTACCATTCTAGCCTTATCGCAATCTGGCCAAGTATCTGCCCAAGAAGTCAGGAGTGGTTGGGTTTTAGAGGAAAGTGGCACAAATAAGGACTTGCTGGCAGCAGAGGTCTTCGAATCTGAAATTTGGGCATTTGGCGGATCTGGTTCCATTTTGAGAAGTATCGATGGCGGTATTTCTTGGACAGAATCACCTTCAGGGACAGAACATGACTTGACCACCTCTGACTCTGGTTTCGGAACAATTGTTGTTGCAGCGAAAGAGGGTACTATTTTGAAGAAAGCTGGCGATTCATGGATTGAAATTCCAAATGATTTGAGTCATGTTTCGGATATCTCTCTTACTGGTGAAAATAGTTTGATTGCCACTTCTGGGAGCGAGATTTGGCTCTACAGCGGTTCATCGTGGCAAAGGGTTTGGAACAATTCATTAGGGCATATCCACAGTGTTTCATTTTTAGATTCAGAAAATGGGGTTGCATCTGGAGAAAACGGAACTCTGCTCGCAACCCTGGACGGCGGAGTTACCTGGGACTACAGGGACGCCCCATCAGTAGTTTCATCTTCTTCGATAATAGAAATTGAGTATTTTAGTTCAATTAGAGTGTTCGCAATTTCTGAGGAAGGACATATCCTGAAATCTTCCAGAGAAGGTAGCATTCAAGCAGGAGTTGTCTGGAATCTTGTAGAGATAGAAAGGGTTTACCCTCCCGGACAAGAATCAATAGATGAGAACAGCTTTCAACCAGGTGGAGAGTTTCTGAGTAACAAAGTAACTACGATAGAGATTCTGAGTCAGAGTAAGATACTATTCGCAGGACCTGGTGGTTTCCTTGCCCTGAGCCTTGATGGGGGGAACATCGTAAGCAGTCAGATGATTCCCATCTCCAATTCAACAAATTTCAATGCTATCGCCATGGAAGATGGCTTCAGAGGGGTCGTAGTAGGTGATGAAGGAGTCGTTCTGAGGACAGAAAATGCCGGATCTGAGGAAATTGTGGGTTTCGAAGTTGCTGATTTCAGTGACTTTGGTCAATTCGTGGACTATTCTAAGGAGAGGTTGTTGGATGGTTTGGTCGCTACGGCAAAAATTGTCATTTTTGGAA
Organism: Methanobacteriota archaeon; assembly: GCA_002713185.1. Taxonomy (GTDB): domain Archaea; phylum Thermoplasmatota; class Poseidoniia; order Poseidoniales; family Thalassarchaeaceae; genus UBA36. The sequence goes on from PAVV01000033.1 coordinate 10,283, forward strand.
TAATCTTGGGTTTCTCCCTTGGAATAATTCTATCGATGCTGAAAACATCGCCTATAACCCTGAAGAATGTTGTTCAAACAAACAGGTGGCAAGTCATGATTTTTGCTTTGAGGCCACTATGGTTACTATTGCAAATACCCATAAGCATCCTTAATAGATTCCCAGTAGAGAGTAGGTTCCATAACCCGCTGAATGGAGTTATCACAAAAATAAAACAAAAATCAGTAAAATCCGCAACAGATGAGCCGCTCAATATTTTTGCAATAAGATCGTTTGGAATAGTTCTAATTATTATCGGAATGTGGTGTGTTTTGGACCATCTTGATGAGATAAGTGCGCTTAATCTGGACGGTTGGGAACACATTTACGCCCCCATAGGCGATCCCTTGGCGTTCTCCACCATACTAGTAGGATTTGGACTTACAGCATTGGGGGGTATATTGTCCTCCTGTAATGGTGACTTCTCAATAAGAGAATTACAATTTGGGTCGGCAAAGGTATCAATTAATCCCTGGGGAATAAAGCCCCTAAACACGATAGCAACGACCTATACAGATATTTTTCGGAATACTCCACTCCTGGTACAATTCATGTTCATCCATTTTGGTTTTGAGCTTGGAAGAAGGATGCAGGACCCTGGGCTTATGTTGTTCAGCTTTGATTTCGTAAGCGAAAACCCGAGTTTGGGATTCATCACAGACATATTTGTCGTCTATGAGACGGACCCAACCTCTCTTGCATATGGATTACCCGTAGGTGGCTTGCTCGATGACAGAGCGTACATCAGTGCTATTTTTGCTTTGGGCCTGAATTCTGGTGCCTACCAGTGTGAGACGATNAGAGGTGCTATCGCTGCAATTCCTTCCGGGCAAATGGAGGCTGGAAGAAGTATTGGACTGAATTACATGCAGTCNATGAGGCTAGTNATTATGCCACAAGCCGTNAGAATTTGTATNCCCCCACTGGGTAACGAAATGGTAAATCTAGTCCTAAACTCCTCTCTNGCNATGATAATTGGNTATGCGGAGATTACTAGACAAGGTAAGTTGATCGTTGCCACGACCTTCCAAGTATTTTGGACCTGGGGGATGGTCTTAATCTCATATTTCTTGATTACGTGGACTCTCGCTCTTCTCNTNAGATTCNTGGAAGAGAAGACTAGGATACCCGGGCTGGGCATTTCTGGGGGTGCTTGAAATTTCTGAAGAGATTCTGAATGTTCAAAANTTNGAGAAAACATACGTAGGCGGNGTTCATGCNGTCAGAGGAGTTTCATTTGAAGTGAANAAGGGCGAATCGTTAGCAATCATAGGATCATCCGGNAGTGGAAAGTCCACAGTCCTCAGGTGCATTAATCGTCTAATTGAGCCCACNAAGGGCGTAATTAAACTCAGGGGCGAGCAGATTAATACGCCNGCTGTGGACATTAATGAAGTAAGATCGAGAATAGGAATGGTCTTCCAATCTTTCGAACTGTTCTCNCATCTNCGNGTGATNGATAATGTCTCNTTGGGACTAATCCATGTTAGGGGNATGAGCAANGATGAAGCCAATAGAGAAGCAAGGGATGTTCTGGAAAAGGTGGATATGCTGGACAGNGTGGATGCATATCCGGGAAATCTCTCTGGAGGTCAGAAGCAGAGAGTTGCGATTGCGAGAGCATTGGCCATGAAGCCAGANGTGATGCTTTTCGATGAGCCGACGAGTGCTTTGGATCCAGAACTAATTGGATCAGTCTTGGAGACTATTCGAGGGTTGGCGGACGAAGGTATGACTATGGTGGTCGTTACTCATGAGATAGGCTTCGCAAGAGATGTTGCAAAGCGTGTAATTTACATGGATGAGGGNCTAGTTGCAGAAGAGGGCCCCTCNTCGATCATTGATGAACCTANGACTGAGAGGTTGATGGAGTTCCTCTCAAGCATTAATGACTAGCAACTTGACACCGACGACCAAATATCATTGGAGTTACTACTCGAATATTCGTAGTATGATGATTGGGTTTGGGGNGCATGNCCAATTTGCTCAATTGTGACAGTTAGTGTGTAGCAACCATAGTCTCCAGCCGAATCGAATTCATCTCTTGGGATGTACTTGCCGTAATTTGGATCTAGTATGGAGCCCTCCAAAGGAAACTCAGTACCCTCAAGCCCCCAAGGTCCGCTGCCAGTGCCAAATTCACCNCCATTAGAATCCCATGAAGCCTGAGAGTTAACTACTGAGATAGAGGGATAGCTCACTGCTATGTCATTCCCTTCCATNAGTACTGCATCGAAGGTGAAATTTGCAAATGGAGCTCGGGCAGGACTATCAGAACCCACATCCAAGCCAGCCCAACCGGAAATAATGACNCCGACTAAGCAGTTTTCGGAGTCNCCACTGCACCTATCTGGATCATTCTTCACCACTCCCAAGGAGTCTCCCCCGAATGTAGTGATGTCCCGAGAGAGTACTTCTGCACCGTTCCATTGGACTCCTGGCCACTGTACCAGACTTGAAGCGAGATCACGAGAGAAAACCTGCCCATCTACTGTTATCTCTATACTGTATGGAGAATTTGGCAGGGCATTGCCAGAGTAGAATTGAGAAACTGGAATTGTGAATTCCCCATAGTCGCCTAAGCCGTCGCTTTTGTCTATCGAGACTTCGATATTTTCTGACAATACCAAATCACCTGAATACAGTACTTTGATGGAAACCTCCACATTCTTATCTGAAATTGTATTCTGTCGGAGTTTGACCGATAGCGACTCTCCATCTTCACTGAATTCTACTTCTCCCACTGTAAGCTCGCCCTCTAGGACAGCACCCAAAATGGCNCCAAGGACAAATTGGGATACCAACATTAAAGCGAAAAATCCAGCTATAACTGAAGTTACTCCAGCACTTACTCCAGAGAGATTCAGTC
>PAVV01000034.1 GCA_002713185.1 Methanobacteriota archaeon
GGACTCGCCAGGTCAATTGAAAGAAACTCGTTGAATAGCGGCCAGAGAGGCCCAAGCCAATCCATCTCAGACATAAGAAGGTCGAATACTGGATGCTCTAGTATTTCGTCTTCCGTCGAATCTTCATCCAAAATAGGAATATCTGCTGGCATTTCTCTGAGTGAAGAAATTAGATTGCTGACCTTGACAATGATACTTTCCTCAATATCGATCATCCCACAAACAAGATCGAGCGCGTCTTCGATGTGATCGGCGAGAACTCTTGGCTCAAAGGGGCTAATTTCCGCCTCTGAGACATCCATGGGGCCAAAAACTACTCCTCCAAGATCAGTATCAAACCACTCTTCGCCCTGTCTTTCTTTCTTCAGGAGTCTCTGATGGACAGGGCCCCCAAATGGGCCTAATACGAAACCCCCATCCATTACCATTTTTTCAATCGATTCCGGAATCCTTCGTATTGACCCAGTTATCAGAACTCGATCAACGTTATCGGTTCGTTCTAGCAGACCTTCCATTTCTGCAGGACCGATCACTCCGATATTTTCGGTGAAAGCATAATTATCTAGTCTTTCCTTGGTATGAATCCTGACTGCTTCATTCGGCTCAATAATGTTGACAGACCCATCCATGCCTACGATCCAATCGAGTATGGCAGCCAGATAACCACCCTTTGATCCAATCAGAACTACATTCTGGCCCTCTCTAACTTCTAAATGATGTAGCAGGGTTACTATCATGTGGGGGGCAGAGATTGTCCTTGTGGCCCCAAACTCCGTTATTAGAAAGGGAACTGGACTATCGTGCCAAAATGGATCCAAATTGAAATCTGTGAAATCCGACGGATCTACCTTTTCCATCGCTTTAGCAGTGAAATCATCAAGCGGGACCCCAGCTGCTCTAAGCCTCTCGAGAAGGTCAGACATAGGTGTGATTTCAGGTCCCCCTGTAATCAAAACGACCATAGAGGATTTGAATGCATTGCTCCTCCCACCTCCCGGGGTCCGTGGTCTAGGGGTTATGACGTCGCTCTTACAAAGCGAAGATCGCAGGTTCAATTCCTGCCGGACCCACCATAAAAAAATCCTTTTTAAAATCGTTTTTTTCATCTCAGAATTAACTGAAAAGGTCAATAGTAGGCACCACGACAGAGTTTTGTGGTCGAAGAGGCTGCTGCACTCGCTTCAAGATTGAAGCATCGCCTCTCAAAGAAGGAATGGACCATTTCTACCGCAGAGTCTTGTACAGGAGGCCTCATCGCATCCTTACTTACAGACATCTCTGGAGCTAGTAGTTGGTTTAAGCAGGGGTGGATAGTATACTCCAACGACTCAAAGATGAGGGAACTAGGAGTAGAAAAGGCCGCCTTCGATGATGATGGTTTGGGAGCAGTTTCTCATAAAGTAGCTGTTCAGATGGCTAGGGGTGCTAGGTATAAATCTGGATCAAATGTCTCCATAGCAGTCACTGGCATAGCAGGTCCAGGCGGGGCCACGGAAGAAAAGGAGGTTGGTCGAGTCCACGTAGCAGTTATTGCCGACGACTACTTTCTCGTTAGGAGGATGGACTTTGGTCAGAACGACAGGTTAGATAACAAGAAATCTTTCGCTGCATTCGCCCTCAGGCTTGCCCTAGAGGCATTGGACAGAGTAGATGGAGATAAGAAGGTAGAGGCATCGCTCAGTAGCGATCCCTCGGGAGTAATAGATTTGGATAATTCTGGGAACGAAGGTGCACCACAAGGAACAGAGGAATGGGAGGGGGCAATCGCTTGGAGATCAGAGAAGAAAACGGTGTCACAGTCCCTAAAAAAGATCGATTTAGCTTCTCTGACCGACTGGAACGACCAGTAAAAGTCATATCAGAAAATTATCGATACTATCAAGGGCGTTCTCAGTTGACGTCGGATGCATGAACTCTGCAACTTGGGATGAGATGCACAGGGATCTCATCGCAGCCGGACTAATAGTTCAGTCCAGTGCGGTCGAAAAGATAGGCGAACTGGACAGCGTCATCCCACTGATAGAGGCCGCTAACTCTTCAGGAGTCCGGCTCCTTAACTCAAAAACCGTCGAGGAGCTCCTCTCCATCGCGCCCCGCGTAAATCACGATATGGGGAAGTCGGAAAAAAATATTCTCTCCCAAGCCACTTTGCCCCCCAGTGGCTCGAGTCACCCCACTGGAAGGGTAATCGCCCCCATAGAAACATGGTCAAGCAACCAAGATCCACGACCTAGGCACTCCTCAGGTTTCAATCCAGAAGACTTTCCTGTTGATGCCAAGGAGATCGATTCAGATATAGAGATACATTTCGATATCACAGGCAATTCTTCCACAGAAGGAAAGATATTGGATATGCAGTCATGCTTCAAAAGCAGACTCAAACAAATCAGAGAAATGATGCAGTTGCAAGGCTCTCTCCCCAGAAGGCCATTAAGAAACTCCGAAGCTTGGAGAAATAGGAACCGACATAATTCCAAGGATTATGAGGTAACACTAGTTGGCCTTGCAAGCGAAGTAAGGTGGACTAGAACAGGGAGCATGCGTTTCGTTGTCGAAGATGAGACATCGCAAATACAATGTATCCTCAAGCCTCCTTCAGATGCATCTCCGATTCACCCTTCTCTGGACGGACTTATGGATGATGAAATAATAGGCGTAAGCGGATTTTTCCTGACCGGCGAAGGTGAGCCGATATTGTTCGCCAGAGATATTCACAAGCCTCCTTTNGGAAATCACTCGAAATCNCAGGCAGAACCAGATTTTGCNGTNTCGGCCGCATTCNTGTCGGACGTGCACCTCGGGAGTAAGACATTCCTAGCCCCGCANTGGGAGAAGATGATTCACTGGTTCAANAATGACNCCCTCGCAAGGACNGTGAAGTACTTCGTCCTGAGTGGCGATGGAGTNGATGGNGTAGGGATATATCCNGGTCAAGAAAGGCATCTAAGCATCACTGATCTATTCAACCAGTACGGAGAATTAGCTAGGCTACTCGAGGAGGTGCCGGATTGGGTAGATGTTGTAATGCTACCAGGCAATCATGATGCAGTGAGGCCGGCAGAACCCCAACCTGCCCTTGATCCTGAGGTGCAGCAGGACTACTCAAACACTGTATTCGTTGGAAATCCTTGCGACTTCAGCCTCCACGGCGTGAGGGTCCTATCCTACCATGGAAAGAGTATTGACGACTTTGTTGCCACTCTTCGTTCAGTAACTTACTCAAAGCCTGAGATGGCTATGAGGGCGATGTTAGAAAGACGGCATCTAGCTCCATCATGGGGTGGAAAGACTCCTCTTTCTCCCGAGCCCGAGGATCGGTTGGTGATTCCCGAAGTCCCAGATATATTCGTTACAGGGCATGTCCATGGACATTATGTCGGAGATCACAAGGGGACCTTGATGATTCATAGCTCAACATGGCAGGATCAGACCGATTTCCAGAGGATGCTGGGATTCCAACCTAAGCCATGCATACTTACTGTGGTCAATTTACATACTTATGCTACTGAGTCAATCAGTTTCAATTAGGAAAGAAATCCTCTTCGGGGAAAATATGGTTCCAAATCATACGCAAGTCCTTTCCCCTCACCACAGGCACGCCCGCCTCCTCAAACTCTTCTATTGACCTCTCCCTAGTAGGGTTGAATCCTATGAATTTTGATCCCTCAATCTTCATGGAAAGATCAGTTCCGGAGTCTCCCACGGAAACCACTTCTGCAGGGTCTAATCCGTTTATCCTGACTAACTTCTCCACCATTTTCCCCTTATCGTGAGTATAGACCCTTGTGGGAAGTCCACGAACTAGTGCTCCATCATCATCCCATTCGAAACCATTGGCTACCCAATCATCTACTTTCAACATACTCGCAATTGCTCCGACGAAAAGATCAACTCCAGATGAGACGATCGCCACGAAAACTCCCCTTTCTTTTAGCGATTGGACAACTTCTCTGGCCCCCTCCATTAGCCCAGTTCCACTGTAGCATCGCATGATATCGTCTCTGTGGATTTCCGACCTCGATTTTCTCCACATAGCGATATCGTGCTCAACAAAGTCCCCTTCCGATATCTCTCCATCCAGAAACTTTCTCAGGGTTTTCTGATGCTTCTCATCATCCTCAGCTCCGGTACTGAAGTGTTTGTGTATCATCTGCCAAGAAGAACCATTGTCAGTCAGTACCCCATCACAATCGAAAGCCACGGCCCTAATCATCAGAAACAGCATCCGTTTGGATCGACGGCTATTAATTGGGAAGGTGATTTGATTTGCTCAACGCTACTCCGAGAGATATGGATGGACAGGCCGACAAGAGTGGCGCTATCAGGGTCAGGATTCTATTCTTTGGCCCACTCGCAGAGCGAATTGGGTCACGAGAGATTCCCGTATCACTTACCGAAGGGACATCCCTGCAAGAACTGATTGACAGATTTGAGCTCTCAGAAATGCTTTCTTCGGGCCTGAGAGTAGCAATTGACGGTGAAATTCAACACTCTAATGATGCAACTCTTCATGATTCGGCTGAAATTGCTTTCCTCCCGCCGGTTTCAGGCGGGTGAGGGAGTGTTTGACCAAAGCATTTGAACCATGACCCCACTTCAACAGAGTGATAGCATGGCAGTCGGATCATTGGAATTAGGAATCTTGGTGCTTATTGCGATATTTCTGTTTGGTGCCAATAGGATTCCACAGTTGGCGAGAAGCATGGGTCAGGCAAAGGGGGAGTTCCAACAGGGCCTCAGAGACGCTTCTGAGATTGCTGCTATCGAGGATATGGATAGGGGCGGTTATACTGAGGAAGCAGCGTCCGAGCAGGAATGACTAAATTCGCCTGCGATGCTTTAGTTCTGAACCGCAATCTACGCAATTGCCGATGCTTTCTGAGGCGGGTTTTGTTCCTTTGCTAGTTTCCACCACCAACCCACAAACCGGACATCGAACCTCCCACATCCAAGACTCCGAAATTCCCTTTGTCATCACTGGTGACCAATGAAGACCTGCCTCAGAGCAGAGATTCTGAAGTCTGTAGTCATCAGTGTGTAAGTGCCCCTCGTATTGCATAGTAACGGCAAAGAGGGCCAGATCAGTTTCTGATAGGCCTACGATGTCACCCGTCTTCCTTGATATCTCAGAAGCATTTTGCATGTATCTTTCCATAGGTTGAACGCACACCAATCCAGCTGTGTCCATAATAATGAGCCTCTCAGGAGCCACTCTACCCAATTCTTTCAGTTGCCCCTCTACGATTAAACCACCCTCGAGAGATTCGATTGGCCAGGAAATCAATGCAGAGGTGTCGAGTACTTCCCGAATGCCCATATGGGTCCGAGACGACTCTTGGATTAGAGTTGTTTTACCCGTATTCCATACAAATTATTCAAAGCAACGATTATCTTGAAGTCTTTGGACGATAAAATGTGCTTGAGCAGATTAGCGACTCGGTAGTTAGGTGGGCGGACGGGTTCGGACTGATTGGCCTAGCCATAGTCTCTGCAACAGAGGCGGCTCTTCAACCAGTCCCTCCTGACCTATTGGTACTCCCCATGGCCCTAGAAGCCGAATCATCATTCAGATTGTTCGCGATATTCGTCACCGTCACTCTGTTCAGCGTACTTGGTTCGCTGATCGGGTATGCAATCGGCCTCTATGGGGGCTTGCCACTAATTGAAAAGTGGGCCAAGCCTACAACTACGGCCAAACTCCAGGAATTGATATCCAGATATGGCGAAGCCGGAGTTTTCCTCGCAGCTGTTTCTCCGATACCTTACAAGGTTCTAGCGTGGACAGCCGGGGCAGGGAAGATGAATATCAGAACCTTTCTTCTAGCTGGGGTCTTCGGAAGAAGCATAAGATTCGGATTGGAAGTGGCGATTCTAGGCTTCTGGGGGGAGGAGTTCATTCAGATGCTCGAGGATCCCTTATTCTGGTTGTTAGTTGGAATTCTGACCATCCTAGTCTTCGTCCCCCTGAATTCATGGTGGAGGGGTCTCGATGTTTCAAACGAGCAGCATCCGAGATAGAACTGGTTATGAGATGAACTCTACTCGGAAATACGTCGCTCGTGTGGTGTAGTTCGGTCCATCATGCCGCCCTTTCGAGGCGGCGACCCGGGTTCAAATCCCGGCACGAGCACCAATAAAAGCTCGCTTAATCCAAAAGAATCCATACACGACTTGAAATCTTATCACTATCCGGGTGGTTTTGTAGGCGGTACAGTGTTGGACATCGAAGCTATCCGATCGGACTTTCCAATCTTGGACAGGAGGCTACCCAACGGGAAGCAGCTTGTATACTTCGACAATGCTGCGACATCTCAGAAGCCGCAATGTGTCATCGACGCTATGTCCGACTACTATCGCGAGTACAACTCAAACGCGCACAGGGCTAATCACACCCTAGCCGATGAAGCAACTACGGCTCTAGAAGAGGCCCGTTCTGCTATTGCCACTTACTTCGGGACATCCCCAGATCAGATGATTTACACCAGTGGGGCTACCGAAGCAATCAATCTGGTCTCATATGGTTGGGCCAGGGAGAATCTATCCAAGGACGATGTAGTGGTACTCACCGAGATGGAGCACCATGCCGATATAGTGCCGTGGCAGCAATTGTCTAAGGAGAAAGGAATAGAGGTGCGATATGTCCCAATAGATACCGAATCCTTTACTCTCGATATGCAGGCCTTCGAGATCGCCTCCCAAGGAGCATCTTTGGTTTGCGTAGTCCATACCAGTAATGTTCTCGGGATTCGCAACCCCATAGAGCGTATCGTGGAAATAGCTCACTCTTCTGGTGCAAGGGTCCTCCTTGATTGTGCCCAGGGGGCCCCTCACGAGAGAATCAACTTTGATTCATCCGGCGTAGATTTCGTAGCAATCTCCGCACACAAGATGGGTGGGCCCACTGGCATAGGTTGTCTGCTAGTAAAGAGAGATGCGATGGATCAAATGGGTCCTTTCATGACAGGCGGTTCGATGATCAAGACAGTAACAACAGATGGTTCAACATTTCAGGATGGGCATGCCATGTTCGAGACAGGAACCCCTAGGATAGCCGAAGCAATAGGATGGGGTGCTGCCGTTAGATGGCTAGATTGTTTTGACATGCAAGAGGTACATTCCCATATTCATGATATCGCATCATGGACCGCCGAAAAAATATCTCAGATAGATGGGATTACGGTTTATGGGGACCCTAGTCGGAATGACAGCAGTGGGGCAGTCTCGTTCTTGCATGATACGATTCAGTCGCAGGACCTTGCATTGTTGTTGGATGAGGGCGGTTTTGCAGTACGGACTGGCCACCACTGCGCACAGCCTCTGATGGATGCCCTCGGGGTCCCGTCTACTAATAGAGCGTCATTTTGGATATACAACACCATGGAAGAGGCTCAGTCTTTCGTAAGACATCTTGAGAGCGTGGTAGCCAGATTTTCATAAGATGACGTTCGATTTATGACTAAGAATAGGATGCGCGATTTCAATGAGCGAGCATGGACTATGGCCGGAAAGCCTCGACCCAATTGTGGAGGAGTTCTCCGANTGCTTNGANTCTATGGAGAGGTACGAGCTCCTTTTTCAATATGCAAAGAGCCATCCATCNCCGCTTCCACAAGANGAATGGGTGGATAGTAATCAGGTNCACGGCTGTCAGTCCCGGGCCCACATTATNTGCGCANTAGATGAANAAGGNCGNTTCATCCTNAGAGGNGGTGCGGATGCTCAGATCGTTCAGGGCCTGATGGCAATAACAGCTATCGCAGTNAANGGNGAGGAACCTTCCGATGTTGCTNCTCTTTCTTCGGATTTCGTNGAGGCAATGGGNCTCAAGTCTTCCCTGACTCCTAGTAGAGCCAATGGTTTCCTGAATATGTTCAAGAGGGTTAAAGAAGAGGCCTCAATTCTATCCGGGGCATAGATATGGTTTCCGAGTCAGAGGTAATGGAATCCCTATCGGGGGTGGAAGACCCAGAAATGAAACTGGCGGTTACGGAGCTTGGACTAATATACTCCGTCGAGGTCAAGGAAAAACACGCCGAGATTGACATGACCCTAACTAGTCCAGGTTGCCCAGTTGCACCTGAGATAATGGCTGCAGTACATCGTTCCGCGCTTTCTACAGAAGGAATAGAAAGCGCTCATGTGAACCTTACATTCTCTCCACCATGGGATCCAAGGGTTCATGCATCCGAAGACGCCAAGTTTGAGATGGGAATTTTCGACTAGGTCACTGCTCTTGTGCCGCCCTGAGGGTGTTAGACATCAGCATCGCTATCGTCATCGGCCCCACTCCCCCGGGAACTGGGGTTATCCATCCAGCTACTTGGGAAGCTTTTGGCGAGACGTCCCCTGCCAAACCACCCTCAACTCGTGATATGCCGACGTCAACTACGAAAGAACCAGGTTTGACCCAATCTGATTTCACCACATGGGGCACTCCAACTGCAGCAACTAGGATGTCAGCCTCCCTGCACAACTCCTGAAGCCCCTCTGTCCTTGAATGCGCGATAGTAACTGTGGAGTCGACCCCCTGCTGCGCGAGAAGAAGCGCCATTGGCATTCCAACAATTCTAGAACGACCCAAAACAACGGCTCTAGATCCCCTCATTTGGACCTTGCTTTCCCTTAATATCCTAATTATTCCTGATGGAGTGCAGGGTAGCAGACCGCTCGAATCCCCCTGGACCAATCGCCCTAGATTCGAAGGATGAAAGCCATCTACGTCTTTTCTCGGATCAATTGATGAGGCGATTATTCTCTCATCTACTCCTTGAGGTGCCGGACTCTGGACCAGTATTCCATGTATCTTGGGGTCACTATTTAGCTTCTCAACCGTAGCTAATATATCTTTCAGAGACGAAGTTGAAGGCAGATCAATCCTTGTACTCAATATTCCACAATTCTTGCATGCCTTCTCTTTATTTCTAACATAAATGTGACTAGCTGGATCCTCTCCTGCAATAACAACTGCCAAGTGGGGCTCCAAACCCCTTTCAACAAGTTTCGAAACTCCTAGACTGACCTCTTCCTGTACGGCTAAACTAATTATCCTACCGTCAACAACCTTGGCACCCATGCCTAGGCGTAAGCAATTTGGCATTTGACAATTGGCTCATATTGGTGTCCAGAAACCCAAGGCCCTTGCAACACACCAACCCGACCAACCTTCGAACATTGCAAAGGCCCCCCCTCCTATCAGGGAGGCTGGAGCAATCCACAAGGTGCTAAGTTCTGCACCACTGAAGAACAAGAATGAGGACAACACAATGCCGACAAGTACTCCTAATGATCCCGAAACAAGACGTATGAACTTGCCCTTAGCGCCAATGTTGCATTGAAATTTCACATTTTTATTTGGATATCCCTGCTTATAAACTACTGTTTCTAGGATAATACACAAAAAAATGACTACTTGCTTTTTTGGAGCCCCAGGAGGGATTCGAACCCCCGGCCGTCTGATTACAAATCAGATGCTCTACCGAGCTGAGCTACTGAGGCATGGCTCGGGCCAGACAACTAATCACTTGAACCCTTCACATCTATTTAGCAATCCAAGGCGATCAACCCATACGACTGTTAGTCTCATTGCATCTCGAGCCACATGAGAGGGAGTAGCTCCGATCCAAGCCACAAGCTAAATTTGGTCATTTCTGGTTGGCTGTGCATTCTGATCGGAGCCGGTGCAATTCTGTCAGACGGATCTGCTTTGGTCATTTCAGTGGCAGCTCCCATTTCCCTGGCAGGCCTGGGGCTCCTTATCATGGGNCTATCGATGAGTGGGGGGCTCAGGACCGAGGAGGTCTCCTCATGGGTTCCGGATGCNACNCTNATGCCCGATGCGGGTAGGCCCATGTTCAGGGTGGACACCACCTTGCAGGACCCNATAAAAACATCCATACTTTGCGGNAGATGCGCGAATCTTGAAGTCGTNGAAGGGGGTAANCCTAGGTCATATTCATGCCCTTCTTGCGGTCATGAGTTGTGGTCTACGGAAGAAGAGTGACATGCTCCATNCCAGTTAGCAACCGTCAAGTGTGAGAGGGCTTTCCAACGCATGAGGGTACGCATGCAGCTAAACAACAACGATCGCCGCATGCTGAAGGCTATGTTGAGTGACCCCGGGAGGACTTGGAACCTTGATCAGCTGCTTTCGGAGACTGGATGGCAGGATCAAGTCCACATCGCTGGGTCGGGCAAGTCTCTCGAGTCAGAGGGATTGGTGGAGTTGGANGAGACTCGAACCAGAACCGTGATCCTCGGCCCAGANGGATCNAGGGCCGTCGAGGATGGACTTTTGGAGTCTAGGATTTGGGACTGGGTCATGAGTCAGGAGGACTCAGGACGGACGATCAANGAACTCAATTCAGCAGGCTTCAAGAAGAGCGAGACAGGGCCCGGCATCGGTCTTCTGAAGGGCCTTGGNGTCGATATCGACTCAGGCAAGCTCGTTTTCAGCGACGAGNGGGGCATATCTGACGAGATTTCTAGAAGGTCGGACTTCCTGTCATCNCTATCAAGCCAACCAGCAGANGTATCCTCGTTGGATGAAAACATGNTCAAGCACTTCTCATCCAGAGGGGGATTGCTGGAGTTCGAGGATTCGGTTACAAGGACATGGAGGCTGACCAAGGAGGNATCCTCAATCGATGACTCCAGCCTTTCGGAGATTCAGATGATTGGCGAGATAACCCCTGAGATGCTTCAGACCGAGTCATGGAAGGATGGTCAGTTCAAGCCCTTCGATGTGAAGGCCCCGGCCCCCACTCCATTCGGAGGGAGGAGGCACCCCATGCAGGCTCTGATCGAGCGGATCCGCTCGGTATTCCTGGAGATGGGTTTCTCCGAGATAGAGGGGGACTTCGTTCAGTCCGCAGGGTGGAACATGGATGCNCTGTACATACCGCAGTCCCACCCTGCTAGGACCATGCAGGATACCTTCTACCTGGATGAGCCAAGCAAGCTGGACATCGATAAGCACTACCTGGATCTCTGGTCCAAGGTCCATGAGAGCGGGCATGACACCGGTAGCCGTGGCTGGGGGGGTTCCTTCGACAAGGAGGAGTCCAGGAAGGCACTGCTCCGNACTCACACCACTGTCAACACCGTGAAGCACATCGCTGAGAATAGCGATACCCCTAGCAGGGTCTTCGGAATAGGCAGGGTCTTCCGTCAGGAAACCATAGACAGGACCCATATGCCCGAGTTCCATCAGATAGAGGGGATTATTCACGAGCCAGATGCCAGCCTCCCGATGCTGATATCCACCCTCAAGACGTTCTACTCCAAGATGGGGTATCCGGACGTCAGGGTCCGACCGGCATACTTCCCATACACGGAGCCAAGCGCGGAGGTCGACATAATGTGGAAGGGAGAGTGGCTAGAGTTGGGCGGCTCCGGCATTTTCAGGCCAGAGGTCACGGAGCCACTCGGTACGGATTGGCCGGTATGCGCTTGGGGCATGGGTCTTGAGAGGCTGGCGATGCTGATCCTGGGGCTGGATGACATTAGGCAACTCTACCAGCCGGATCTCGAGAGGCTGAGGAAGATGCCCTTGCTTTGATGGCTGAAATTTCCTTCCACTCATTCGTCCGCCAGGGTCATGACGTCATGCAGGAAGTCNTCGACATCCCACATTATCCCTGAGTATGAAACCCTCTTCCTCTGGTCCTTGTCGATGATGAAGGTGACGGTGGAGTGCCCTACCTCGTACTCCCCCAGNGTCTGATCGTGAGGGTCCAAACCCCCTCCTAAGGATGCTGAACCCTCCGGAACGCATGACAACCAGTCGTCATCGGGCCTCTCCCACCCATCGTCGCACATGCAGTGCGCATTCTGCCCGCTCCCCATGACCCAACCATGGCCATTGCAGTCCACCCCTGGTGGCAGGCTGCTGATGTTCGCATTGCTTGCAACCCANGCNAGAGGGTCGTTCACATCCTCGATTTCCTCCAGATTCTTGGATGATTGGTACCAAGTCTCGTTCTCACNCCCCCACGTGTAGAGGGTCCATGACCACGTCTCGTTCGCGCTCCAGTTGCCTATGGTGCCGTTTTCGATGTCGTAGNNGACTCCTGNCNCTTCCCTGAGCACNAGCTCCGCATACTCGTCCCCGCTCCCCTCGAAGCAATTGCCGTACGGGCACTCGTTGTCAGCCACCAGTGTGGAGTTGTCAGGGTAAAGGACTGCGAAGCGCATAGATCCATTTTCCGGGCGAAGCGAGTTCTCTATGTGCTCCGAGTCAACGACTACCTTCCACTCGTCCCAGACTTGTTCCATCACCGATGACGTATCGCTGGTCAGGTGGTCCCAAGCATAACCACGGGCCTCGGTCCATTCACTGAGATGGGAGACGGTGTCACGAGCAGGGTCGATGGTGATCGATATTATNTCCACCNCCTCGGAGTACTCTCCCAGGTTCTTGNNGACATAGTCAAGNTTTGAGGAGATGATGAGGCAGATATCNGGGCAAGAGGTGTANATGAAAGCGACCACTACAACATCCCCTTCGAAGTCGNCCATNGAGACCGACTCGCCATGCTGGTTGGTCAGGTTGAAGTCGGGGGCATCGGGAGGGTCCCTGTATTCTGTTCCTTTGAGGTCTATGCCCTCTGAACCCAGGCATCCCGCTGACACGAAAAGCACAGCGACAACCAGAGGCAGGGCTCCTCTCACGAGCAGACGTACTGAATGGGGCATTTCACTCTTCTTCAATCAAGTGCATTATGTCCTCTATAACTAGCTCGGGATTCCAGTCCGTGTCCGCCCACCAGACTCTCTGCCTCATCTCCTTGTCCACGATGATAGTCCCTGTTGTGTGGTCGACCCAGTAGTCGAGGGGGTGATGATTGGTAACGACGTCCCCATCGGGTTGCTGGGTATCCACTCCGCAGCCGTAGTTATCGACCTCTTCCCCCTCAGGGGTTTCGGGGCAATTGTCGAAGCCATCCGCGACTCCGTCGTTGTCAGTATCCGTGTCGTAGGTGGCCAGACCGACATCGAAGTTCTCCCACACCGGCTCCAGCTCGTCAACGCTGCCGGTGAGGTGGGGCCATGACAGCTGCCTCACCGAGGAGTAGTTGTCCAGGACGCTAGAGTTGTCGGTCCATGGGTCTACCGTGATGGTAAGGATCTCGACCTCGGAACCATACAACTCGCCCAGCTCCTGAGATACGAACGCTAGATTGGCACTGACGACGGGACAGATGTCAGGGCACCTTGTGAACAGGAAGGTGACGACCACTACCTTCCCGTCGAACTCGGACATGGAGAAGTACTCGCCATTCTCATCGATCAGCACAAACTGGTCCACTGCCCTAGGTGGGTCGATGTCATCCCCATAGAAGACATCTGCCGCACCACTGGAGAGGCATCCGGAGAAAGAGAACATCGCTATGACCATGAGGACCCCGAATCTCCCTCTCATTCAATTCCTCCTCGCTAGCCAAACCGCCCCCGAGGACAGGAAAATAACTATCGCAATGTTTCCAAGGCCCTCGCTCGAAACTCGCCTCTCATCATCCTCATCGTCCGAAGACTCGTTTTCTGTGTTGAAGCTGTAACCCTCCGGCGGCCCGGCCTCCTCGTGTACGTCATTCGCAACTGTGAGGTTGAGGGTCTTCCAAAGGGTGCCGTTGGAGAATACATCGAGGAAGTAGAATCCCGCTGACCAGGTGCTGGCATCGATGATGAAAGAGCACTCGTCCTTGACCGAGGAGGAGTTGTAGGATTCGGTCTCGCATCTCTGGTCATATGTACCATCCGAATCCAGATCAACTCTGATGGTCCTGTTCTCGTCAGCCACGTTGTAGAAGGTCAAGGAGTCGTTCTGCAGAACCTCCGCCTCTCCGGGCTGCATGCTTGACCCCCGTAGAATTATCGCGAAGTCGTTGGCGCCGTGTCCCGCAGCCATTGGCGCCACTAGTGAAAGAAGCAGTATCGGAAGCACCAATCTAGACATCATATCCATCATTAGTCGTCGCTCGCCTCTATTGACCACAGGGGAGGGTAGTCGTATCTGGGATCGTAGTCCTCGTCGAACTGCACTGAGTAGACTCCGCTGACCATCTCGGATATCCACACGAAGCCCCTTGGGTCGTATTGGAGCCCCCAATCGAACGGTATCATGCAGGATGCCCAGCAGTCGGCCATGTCATAGCCTAGTGTTCCCACTGGGTCTTCGATCCAGTAGGGGCCAGAGGGGAGGTAGTATCCGATAGTGTGCGTCGGGGCCAGCTCCTCGATCGCCTGGAAGCCCCTATCTGGCTCTGGGACCCCATTCTCCCAGACAATCTCCTCCCATATCTGGCCGTGATCGGTGACCCAGTTCCCAGCG
>PAVV01000035.1 GCA_002713185.1 Methanobacteriota archaeon
TCATTCCTCGGGCCGGAATCATGCCAAAATACATGTATTCTGGAAACTACACTAGAGAAGGTGCCTCGGGCCTACTACAAGAAGGCGGCAAGGCAAGAAAGGAAGAAGCAGAGAGAATTATGGAGGCAATGGGTGGGTCTCTTGAGGCCTATTACTGGTCCTATGGTGAGATGGATTTCTTCATGATTGTCGACATTCCAGAATCAATGGCTGTGAAATTTTCACTCCATATTGGAGCCTCTGGCGTCTTCAATGGAAAGCTGACCCCTCTCATTACAGTTGACGATATGGAGAATGCAACCTCCACAGATCTCCCATCTATGAGATTACCAGGCCAATGATAAAATCATTCGGACATTGCTACGACTGCCCCTACAGCTGCTCTCGCATGCGGCTCTAGCCTAGGGTCTATGTGCTCGGGAGCAGCACCAGGGCCAATTATTCCGAGTCCTACAGGCTTGTTGTGCTTAATCTGTAAATCAATAACCGAACTTGTCACGGATTGTCCCATGACCAAGCCATGATCGGTTTCGCCGCGCTCTATAATGCCCAGAACAACTGCCCCTTGTATTTCCTCCCTGCTCAGCATCCTATCCAGAGCCAGAGGGGCTTCCATTGATCCAGGTACCCAAGCAACCTCTGTAATTTTCCAATTCTTAGAATTCGCCTCTTCTGTAGCGAATTGTAGCATCTTTTCCACCTCTTCACGATGAAAAGATCCACAAACAACACCTAGGTTCATGCTTTTTCCCCCATTCTCAGCATGGTCTCCACTATTGCTTGGGTCCTAGAGTCAATCTCGATATTCACGGTTTCACCCACTTCTTTACTCCCAATGGTGGTAATCCTCAAAGTTTCTGGAATAAGATGCAAACTAAAACCCTCGCCATCACAGATACCAACAGTCAGGGACATCCCATCGATACCGATGTAGCCCTTTTCCAGTATGAATGGACGGATTTGCTCAGGTATTGAGATCCTTACATCCATTCCTTCGCCTAAGTCCTTCTTTTCGACAATCTCAGCCTTAGAGATTACGTGTCCTGATAGGACATGTCCGCCCAACTCATCACCCACTCGTAGAGATCTTTCTACGTTTAGGAAGCCCCCGATCTTCTTTTCTGATAGAGTGGTTCTCTCCAGGGTCTCTTCTATAGCATCAAATACTACTTTTCCAGACTGTCTCTCAACCACAGTCATACATACTCCATCTAGAGAAACACTAGCTCCAATTTCCAAACCCTCATCGAACCCGCTTAGGTCAACTGTGAATGCTGTAACATCCCCTTTATCTGTAATATCTATTATTGGCGCCTTTCCCAATACAATTCCAGTGAACATACTAGTCCTCCTCGTATGGTCCACCTTTAGATCCAGGCCAAAGATCCAAAATTCTAGCAATGATTTTTCTAGTTCCGTCTAGATCATCAGACAATCCTTCTACTCTGGTAACCTCCACATGCCCATATCCATGATCATCCAGTCCTTTTCTAATTGAATCGATAGAATGCTTTTGGTCGTAGCCCAATGCTATCAAGTCAGGAGAAACCTCCTCTAATATTTCGAAAATTGGTATTCCGGGAGGATTTCCTACCATCGCCATATCCACTGGCTTAAGCCCTTCAACCATTCTTCTTCTGAGCTCTTGTCCCGTGACCGGCTCATGCTTCTGCATCCTTACGGTTTCATCATGAGCGATCACAACTACCAACTCATCTCCTAGGGATTTGGCCTGTTCAACATAGTGCAAGTGTCCCGCATGAAGCAGATCGAAAATCCCAACAGCCATGACTCGGACCATTTAGTTCAGTCCCGTTAGCAATCCCGCCTAATCCTTTTCATCAAAAGCAGAAGAAATATGTTCACCTGTAATGATCGGGATATCATTCACTGAAGCATAATTCCTAGCGTCTTTCAGAGACAAAGCTCCATCTCCACTGGGATCCAACATCTCTGCTCCAATCGTACAGGGAACTACACCTGCTAATCTGGCTATCGAAACTGCTAATTCAGTATGCCCCTGTCTTGAGGACAAACCTCCAGGAGATTCCCTACAGACAGGGATATGGCCCGGAGTCCGGAACTCAGAACCCAATGCAATCATGGCTTCTCTCCCCGTAACCTCAGNCTCAAGCAACTCTTCTACTAGCTTTCCAAACCTTCGAGTTGTTAGAGCTCTATCTTTNTCTGTAATTCCAGTGAAAGTTTCTCTATGGTTTAGAGATAGAGTGAAAGCTGATCTAGANTCATATTGCAGGTCATTAGTAACCAGGTGTTCCAGNACTGGATTTTCCTCTACAAGATTGGGGTTGGAATGAATATCTTGTAGCCAGGGTAGCCCNAACAACTCNCCCACCTCGTTTCCTATTGCAAGAAACAGAAGTCCACCACAGTCTTTCCTGAGTTTCCTAATTATTTCAGGCGTTGCGGAGATTGCCGGCCAAAGAAGATCCGTTTCCCTTTCTCTGTAGTCCGAGTCGAAAACCATCACTGGTTTGCCCGATCTAAACGCCGATATTGCCTCTAAGATCTGCGCATCCATGCTCCGCGGAGGGGTCACTACAACACATATTTTCCGCTTAGAAAAAAATGATGTCTCCGATCACCTCCCATTACTCATGGACCGCCCTGCCGCCGCATCAGCCCCTATTCGATTAGATTTAGCCGGAGGTTGGACGGATGTAGGCCCATATCCATATGATTTTGGAGGTGAAGTGGTAAACTTCGCAATAAACCTCAGGGTTACCGCCGAGTTAAATTCATCATCAGATATCGAAGTAGGCTTTCCGGTTGAAAGGGGCTCTGGTTTAGGCACAAGTTCAGCTCTCCAAGTAGCACTGGAGGCTCTTTCAAATCCGGGGGAAATCAAAAAACCCCATCTTTTAGCAGAGAAGGCATTCTTCTCAGAGTCTGAAGGAGGGAATTTTTGTGGAAGACAAGATCAATGGGCCTCTTCTCTGGGAGGTTTCAATCATCTTCTTTTTATCGGTGATTCTGTAGAGCAACTCCCATTCGAGCCGATGAGATCTTCAAAGAATTGGCTGAAAAAACACTTCATCTTAGCAAATACAGGAATCAGTAGAATTTCTGGAAAAATGCAAGCTCCAGTCTGGAAAAGATATGCCGAAAATGAATCCAATGTCAAAAATGGACTTCATATGATTAGGAGTGCAGCTAGAGAAATGGCGAGTGGATTACAGCATGATCGCAGAGATTTGGTGGTTAATTCCCTCAGAACCGTCTGTATTGGAGTGGATATGCTTGACCCATCAATCCATGAACCATTCAAGCATGTGGTAGAGCCTCTTCTAGACAATGGATCAATTGCTGCATGGAAGGCAATGGGCGCAGGGGGAGGAGGTTGCGCGGGTATTTTGTGCACCCCATCCGGAATAGAATCCACAATTTTTGCTCTGAAGAAAGCAGACTGGAGTATTATTGACTGGGATTTTGAATACGAAGGCGTTCGTCTGGAATCATGAATACTTTAGTCCTAATACTCAAACATGACTGTTGTGCCCGACGTCTATGGCAGGGCGCCGGGCAACATTGGCAATACTTGTTATGTTGACTTTACTACTGCCTCTATCTACATCTTCTATCTCATTGGATGAATCTAGTAGGGGTGGCTTCGATGCAGACGGAGATTGGATTTTAAGTGTAGAATCCGAGATCCACTGGAATTGGTGGTCTGAATGGAGCAGGGACAAGGATTCGAACTCTATTGACGATAGGCTGGAATGGTTGATACAACAATCCGATGAAATTCAGAGAGACTGGTGGAGAAGGGCTCCCGAAGGAAGTGCCAGGATTTTCATTGACTACGATCATCACCCAACAGACTCAGACATAGAAGAGTTAGAGGCCATGGGCATAGACGTTACATTCAGATTCGGTTATCTAGATACTGTTTCCGCCACTGCACCATTAGACTCAATTTCCCAAGAGGGCATACTTTCACTTCCTGGAGTTGTAATGATCGAGGACTTGGGTTTAGCCGAGACTCACATGCATCAGGCCGTTCCAAACATGGGAGTAAATACCGTCTGGGAAAACTTCGGCCTAGATGGTACTGGCTCGGTGATTGCAGTCTTGGATACGGGTGTTAGAGGAGATCATGAGGGGCTTAATGATATGGATGACGACCCGTTTACGTGTATTGATGACCCTCCCGACCCAAATCCTCTGGATCCGGAACCAACACCAGTCCCGTCTGACTGTGATCCCAAAATAATAGCATTCTTTGATGCGGTTTTCACCGATGAAGAGCAGGACCCGTCGACATCTTATGATTCAGGAACCCACGGAACTCACGTTGCTGGCATAGCTGCCGGTTCAGGGGGAGGTCAAACCGATCCCGGCTCAGGATTGAGGTATGTAGGGGCCGCTCCGGGTGCCTATCTCATCAACATCTTGGGATGCTGCGATGGAGACATCGAGGATGTTATGCAAGGAGCTCAGTGGGCCATAGACAATAAGGAAAAGTATGGTATAGACATCGTCACTTCTTCTCTAGGAGAGCAACAATTCGAGGTCCATGTTGACAATGACGGAAGCTCAGCCTGGAGTAGGCAGATGGACATGGTCGTAGAAGCCGGAATAATTACTACGCTTTCTGCGGGAAATGAGTTCGGAGGCGCTACTCTAGCCGGGTGTAATACCATCGACAGTCCCGGTGACGCAGCTCTGCCAGTTACTGTTGCCAGTCTCGACAAGGATCTGGGACTTGCAATATACAGTAGCAGGGGATACACATCAGATTTCCGAGTAAAACCGGACGTTGCCACCATTGGATCTGATATCATGGCACCAGATGCAGCGACACAAGACGGTTACACTAGCAAGTCCGGAACTAGTATGGCGACTCCACTAATGGCAGGAATCGCCGCCCTTATGGTTCAGGCGAATCCAGATCTAACTCCTTCCGAGTTCAAGGCTATAATTTCTGCTCACTCGATAGAGCGAGATATCCAACTATTCGATGATCCAGGATTCAACGACTGTAGTATTCTAGAATCCAGACCAGACAATGAATTTGGATATGGTCAGGCAGATCCAACTGCCTTCGTTGAGGCGGCAGGTAGCATTGACCGCTCTTTAAATGTCTCAATGGACGTCTCCACAATGGAAGAAGTTCTGAATGAAAGCTCTATTCAAGGCATATCTTCTGGTGCTCAACCAGGGTCGTCGGGAGCGGAAAGTCAGACCAAGGTAGAAGTTAGAGTTGGGGGCGGAGAATGGAGGGAAGCTACGGACAACTCTCCATTGGGTGACTGGTCAATTTGGAGCATAAAGCTTGAGACACATTTTGAGTCCGGTAACTCAACAATTTATGCTAGATTAGTTGTAGATGAAGAACATATTTCACCAGTAGATGCCCGACGGGTAATACTTCTTGATTTGCCTGCTTCAAGCATCGACTCTTCCGGTGATTTGGACTCTTCAAAAATTCTGATCATAGCTGTATCTCTGATGTTTTCTCTGCTAGCAGGATATGTCATATTACATAGAAAACGACTAATCGAAGACTGGTTCGATGGTGAGGCACTTACAGACAACCGTCTAAGAAGAACGCTTTCCCTATGTGTTCTTTATTTCGCTCAAGGGCTTCCCTGGGGGTTCGCCGTTGTAGCCTTCGTAGCATACCTAGCAGACTCCGGCTTCGAAGCAGCAGAAACAGGGGCTATCTTGGCAACAGTAGCACTACCATGGACATTCAAATGGATTTGGGGACCGGTAATCGATACACTCAACATTCCGTTGTACGGTAAAAGAAGACTCTGGGTCCTATTCTCACAATTTGGAATGGCAGTGACAATTGGAACCATACTTTTTGTTCCCGATCTGATAGAGCAGATCGATATTGTAATCAAGCTCATGTTTGTTCACAATATCTTCGCTTCCCTCCAAGATGTCAGTACAGATGCACTTGCGGTCGATGTACTACAAGACGACGAGGTCTCCAGAGTAAATGGATACATGTTTGCTTCAAAGAGAGCTGGAATGATAGTTGGAGGAGCCATTCTTGGAGGTTTGGTGAATACAATAGGAATAAGGAACATGCTCGCCATCCAGCTACCGATACTCCTACTGATCATGATTTTGCCCATGTTCCTATACGAGAAGCCAGGCACTAGGCTGTTCCCATGGTCCACTAAAACTTCCGAGTCTACAGGGGATGAGAATCAAGCATCCATGATCGATACTGTCGAAGCCGATGAGAAACTGTACTGGGATGATCCGGACGAGTCAAGGTGGTGGGCAGCTGTTACTGTAGGCAAGGCCACATTCGAAGAGAAAATCTCCATTCCATCCTTTATGACCATAATTGGAATCTTCATATTCGTCTCAGGATTAGTATTTGCCATTATTTCAGTAGATCTTGAAGTTCCATTCTACACAAACGCGAAGAGGGTCGCACTCATATTCTTCATACTTGCAGTATTTGCAGTACTTGTTGATAGACTTGGTTCCGGTTCAAAGGAAGATGGTAGACTACTCCCCAGGGTGCCGAATCCATTTAGTATAGGATTATCACAGTCTTCAAGAAGAACTCTTGCCCAGACTAGTTTTAACCTAACCAAGGCTTTCCATCTTAAGTCATCCTTCCTTCTGATTTTCTGCTGTCTCCTTACTGAGATGTACTACTTTCTTGACCCCATTATCATTGACATTCTGGTCGTACAGTCTGGATGGGGGGATGCAAAGTATAGCCTGATCGTAGGCGGTGGCGGAATCCTAGCAACTATGTTCGGACAAATCGCTGGCGGTTTTCTGGGCGAGAAATTCGGCGTTAGAAGGATGGGGATGGTAGGATTTACCTGCCTAGCAATATGTAATGGAATGCTAGCCTTACTTGAACCGGTTTGGACAAATACTCCTATTATGGTGTCTTATGTGTTGGTCAAGGGATTCGTTACTGGGGTAGCGTTCATTGCTGTAGTCTCAGTTTGCATGAAAATGACATGGAGTAAAGTGGGTGGAACACAGTTCACTGCATACATGTCTTTGTTTAATCTGGGCGGTGTAATCGCCCTATCTAAGACAGGCCAGGTGTTGGAATTTTTCGACAATGACGTCATTCCCGCGATCTATGCAGGTGCTGCCTTGACATTGATCGCCGTCTTCTTCTTGATATTCATTGATCCAGAGGAATGCAACAGGGTACTGGAGAACAAATCTGAAGATGACGGAGCCATGGATGCGGTAATCATGGATGACGATATTGGAAACATTTGGTGGGAAGGGGGTGAGGACTCTGCCTCAGCTTCGTGAAATCATTGCAGGCGTGGAAGAAGATTTCCTAGTCTTCACCCAGACTGTATGCCCCTACTGCACTAGAGCATTCAGAACACTAGATTCAAAGGATCTCACATACATGGAGGTAAATCTGGACAACTTTGTCGGTCTCAGAGAAGAAGTAGTTACAGAAACCGGCCATAGGACTGTTCCGGTGGTTTTTGACATGCGTGGAGATAGTCCGGAATTTGTAGGTGGATCAGACCATCTCCAAGAATACCTCTAAAGGCTCCAAGATTGAGTAATGCCACCCGCTACTCTCACTCTTAGGTAAGTAGAATCTCCCGTGAAGGAAGCAGTTAGTGTGTACTCCTCGGAAGGATATGGAATCGTACCGAGCGTACCGAACTCACTTGCTCCCGGTCCCCACACCCTTTCTAGCGCAGACACGGACAAATGATCTCTTAGAGTCAGGGTTATCGATGACCCAGATCCACAGTCTGCATCAATAAAGTAGATCATTTCATCCCACTCTCCATCATTGGGGTGGTCACTAACCAGAAACGAGTCTCGGAATTCAAAATCAGTACCCGGGTCTTCCCACGTATCACTGAACAGGTCCCCTCCTCTGACGAAGTACACATCTCCCGAATGATCCGAGCCAAAATCTGCAATCTTCATCCTTAATTGTTCAACTCCAGAACTATCAGTCCATATGAATGAGGAAAAGTATCCAAGGTTTCGATCGAATACATAATCCAGCCTTGAGCCATCAGATGAACTAGCAATTATGAAAGCAGAATCTCCCGAAACATCAGAAACAAAGGCACTCCAATCAGCAGAGAAAAGCGAAAATGCCCAAGAATCATCTTCAATTATTGGGAATTTTAGAACTGGTTGTGGGGCTCCATTTTCAAAAGCTCCTAGTTCCGAATGGGTAATTCTGCCCAAAAATGGGTTATGATTCAGAACTGCGTGCCTTCTGGCCTCGGTAAGACTAGAAATTGCTAGCATGTACGCAGTACCATCTTCTTCAGTAGTACTAGCTACTACTAGTTTCGCCGTATCATCACTATAATCTGGCGTCGAGAAGGTGTATAGCCACCAATTCCCCATCTCCCATATAGGAAGCTCGATAGAATCAGATGATGTGCTGCTACCTTCGTTTGATTCGCTAGTACATCCTACAAGATATGAAGACAGAATAATTGCAGACATCGCATACACGCATATCTTGTTCATGCCCCTACGACAGGGGGGGCTACCAAGAGTCTGACGCTGCATTGTTCGCGCTCAAAGTGCTCCAAGCTTTCCTGTCTCAGTTAGCAGTCCTGCTATCACAAGGCTCACGATGCTCATTAACTTGATCAGGATATTTAGGGATGGTCCACTTGTGTCCTTGAATGGGTCACCAATCGTATCACCCACTACTGAGGCACTATGGGCCTCATCTCCCTTTGCTGCTCCTTCTATATGGCCCTGCTCAATTGCCTTCTTGGCATTGTCCCATGCCCCTCCTGCATTAGCCATGAATAGGGCCATAAGGACTCCACTTGCGGTCGCACCGGCTAGAGTTCCACCTAGTGCTGCGCTTCCTAGGAAGTATCCGATGACAACTGGACTCGCAACAGCGACGACTCCGGGCATCACCATCTCTCGCAGAGCCGCCTTGGTAGAGATTTCTACGCATGTGGCGCTGTCTGGCTCTACACCCTCGCGACCTTCAAGTAGTCCTTCGATTTCTTTGAACTGTCTTCTAATTTCTGTAATCATGTCTTCTGCTGCGCGACCGACTGACTTCATCGTCATCGCAGCAACTAGGAATGGGAGTGCGGCACCGATTAGTAGCCCTATCACAACCATTGGCTCAGTCAGGCTAAGATCAGCAGCTGTAAGATCAGCACTGGTTTTGAATGCAGCGAATAGAGCTAGAGCAGTTAAAGCAGCACTACCAATGGCGAAACCCTTTCCAATTGCTGCAGTAGTATTTCCAATAGAGTCAAGACCATCGGTGATTTCTCTAACATCATCTCCGAGAGCAGACATTTCTGCTATTCCGCCAGCATTGTCTGCAACGGGACCATACGCATCCACCGTCATTGTTACCCCGACAGTTCCAAGCATCCCCATTGCTGCCATCGCAATCCCGTAAAGGCCAATATCTCCGTCTCCCATTACATGGTTTGCTCCAAAGATTCCACCGGCTATTAGAAGAACGGGTATGAATACAGACTGCATTCCCACTGCCAATCCAGCGATTGCATTTGTGGCACTTCCAGTCTTGCTGGCCTCTCCGATATACGGTATCGCTTTGACCTTGAAGAAGAATACATCTTCTATTCCTGTGTAGTATTCTGTAACTAGTCCAATTAGAATCCCAACCAAGGCGCCAATAGCGACAGCTTGGATTACCGTGGTATCTAGATCTAGGTAGTCTAGGGCCAAGAAGCCACCAGCAATGAAAAGTCCCGCACCGATGAATGTTGTATTTCTTAGGGCTGCTCCCGGATCCATGTTCTGCATTGCTGTTATCGAGAATACGCCAATAATAGATGCAATGTAGCCAACTACTGCTAGTACGATTGGAATCATTACGTAATCTGACCCCAAACTATCGCTTGCTGCTGCAATCACCATCGCTGCAATAATGCTGCCCACGAATGACTCGAAGATATCGGCCCCCATACCTGCAACGTCTCCGACGTTATCCCCGACGTTGTCAGCAATCACACCAGGGTTCCTTGGATCATCCTCGGGGATGCCTGCCTCAACCTTGCCAACCAAGTCTGCCCCAACATCAGCTGCCTTAGTGTAAATTCCACCACCTACTCGCGCGAAAAGGGCTATCGAAGATGCTCCCATTCCGAACCCAGCAATATTGTCTACTTTCAGAGCTAATCCCAAAGTCTCGGTTTGGGTAAGATAGTACATCAGAGAAATACCAGCTAATCCAAGACCTCCCACTGCTAGGCCCATCACGGCTCCACCGTTGTACGATGTAGTAAGAGCAGCCGACTGCCCTCCATCTGCTGCTGCTTGCGCCGTTCGACCGTTTGCACTAGTTGCTGAACGCATTCCAGAGAAACCTGCAGCGACACTGCATAGCGCTCCAATGATGAATGCAACCATGGTCTCCATTCCAAGGCCATTTTCTTCACCTCCGAGTAGTATGGCTATCGCTACAATTAAGATGAATCCTGTTAGCAACCTATACTCTGCCCAAAGGAATGCCATTGCTCCGTCCTGGATACGCCCTGTTATCTTGGCGACAGTCTCGTTTTCGATCTTAATTGAATTCACCTTATTGTATAGGAAATATGCCACAGCAAGTCCAAAAAGACCCGCTAAAACACCTATCATACCTAGCTCTTCTCCGTTCATAGTTTCACCATCAGTTCGGCCAGCCGAATAGAGTGCTCTATTTAATCCAAATCCAATTCAAAAACTACCTTGTACAATTAAAGAGCATTATCGATAACTACCGAGGCGAAAGAACTCAGAATCCCCGCTCCGTCATGTTCACGTTGAAAGGAATCCATTTCTTCTTTGCTAATGTGGCCCCATTCGAAAGCCCTCTCTACCCTTGCTTTCGCAGCTTCAGGATGAAATTGGACCCCCCAAGTCAGTAGTCTCCCTCCATCCTCGCCGATTGCTCTGATTGCCGTAACTCTATTGTGTTCGGCCGTAGCAAGTAAGATACAAGAATCCGGAACAGAAGTGACGTGATCCTGATGAGAGTAGAGAACAACGGGAGAACCATCCTTTCCACTCATTCTAGAAGAAAAAAGAATGTCATCCATGCCGTTTTCAGTTAGATTTAGCTCCCAGACCCCACTAGAGAAAGTATCCGCCCTCTCAACTTTGGAACCAAGCGAATGACAAAGAAGTTGATGACCAAAGCAAATCCCTAGAGTCGGAATTCCCAATTTTGTTGAGCACCTAAGCATACTAGAACCACTCTCCATCCAATCTTCCCAAATTGACACATTTCTCTTAGATCCACTGCAAATAACAGCATCCGGGAATATTCCATCGAGCCATGCCCCCATTAGCTCATCATCTCCTTTAGCAGGCATCGCCACCCTCCTAAATGTCACCATATTTCCGAAGATTTCCATTTCGCACCTTTCCCAGAAAGGGAACTCATCGTTCCAGTGAGGCACATCATCTCGTGTCAAAGTTATCAAGCCCTCTTCCCGGGCCTTATTCCCAACCTCTTCAGATTGCATTTGGGGAGTAACTAGTAGCACCTCTACTTCTCCAGATTCTGCCATTGGAGCAATCACTTCTTGATTTCCGCCATGTCCAAATTCTGATCTTTCGACTAAAAGATCCATAATAATCACTCGAAGAACCCTGCTCACGAGACTCCGAGGGGGCAATTCTTTGAAAGACCCCTCGCCGTGCATGCCACTGAGGCGGATGGTCGACAAACAACTCATACTCGATTCTGTAGGGCCAGTTCAGGCCGTTCTGGATGCTCATGATGGTGTGGTAAATGTTGTAGATACTACAGATGGGGTGATTATGATTTCATTGGAAGGGGGGTGTACTGGGTGCAGCGCAACTCCAATGACAGCAATGCAAATCTATTATTCACTGATGAAGTTGGATGTAGTGGAGGACGTGGTGTTTGTTAACGGTGAGCTTCCAGCATACATGAGATCTTTCATAGACGACAAGCTAGACTCAGAATAGATCACTTCTCATCTCTTCTGGCCTTCATAATCGTGTGAGGATTAGCTTCTTTTTGGATATCTTTTCCCTTTATGTTCATTACGGAAGAAAGAGCAACAATCACTGCAATTATTGCAAGAGGCCTGGCAATATTATCTGACCCCCAAATCTCTCCGCCAAGGTAATGAAGCGAGAATAGAAGCAAAGCAGACGTAAGGCACATCAAAGCAATAATTCTCTGTGCGAAAACCTCACTCCTAGTAGTCCTAGAGAGTGAGCCTATTGACATCCAGAGGAAAATCGATATGCTACAAAGGAAGAATGATGAAGTTTCGATAATCTCCAGGATGTCCATGTTTGACCGAAGACGAGCCAACTTGAGTATTTTCTCCTAATCAATAACGCAATATACTGTACGCTTATCGTTAATCGTGAGTATCTCTCCAAGATCGCGGTGGTCCAATAGAGACGAATCTTCTTACGGAACAAAAAAGGAAAACAATAGTTTCGATAGTTCCAAGCAACATCATTGGCGATCCTCTTCATCCGACTCATCAGCTCCAAGACTATTGATTGGTCAGATTACAAGCCTAGTGTCATTAGCAATGATTTACTCTGGATTCGATATTTCAAACAATAGGGATATTTCAAACTCATCCACTTGGGTCCTTAGCGAATGGGCATTAGTAGTTACAGCTCTTTTTTCCTTACTTTCTTTCTGGTGCCTTTTCAGAGTCGCGATCTCCAGAAAATCCCTAAAACGCAGAAGGAGAATTGCCAGACTTTGGCTTCTAGCCGTTTTTGTCACCGCATACTCAATTTTCTGAATTATCTAGACAAAACTATGTTGAGTGACATAGTCGTGCGACACCTGAGAACTGATGCATCCATTGACTATCGCAACCTTTGCTATTTCAGGAACAATTCTTTTTGTAAGCTCAGCTTTCATGGTTTCTGGTACGCCTATTCCGTTCTTCCCTACAGAAGAAGAGAAAGAATTAGAATTCGAATTAACTGGAAGTAGTGGCAACCTTTCACTCAACAACTCTTCAACATACTCTGGATGGTCAGTTTACGCGTTTGGTGAATATTTGGATGACGATCAAAATGGATTCTGGGATGATTGTGAGTCTATTTCTATAACTCTAACAAATGAATCTCCGTCAGATTTTGAAGATATAGAAACAAACTTCTATTTTCCATTTTGTGAGGAAGGCTTCGAAAGATCAAATGTTGAGAATATGATCTATATCGGGCATTTATGCTACAATCCGGCTAACTTAACTTCGCCTCAATGTACCGTCGGAAACTACAGCTTTGAATCGAGTGAGTTGGTACGACTCTTGCCAGAAAGTCCTGACCAAGATACTGGTCGACAGGGAGTTATTGATTGGCTCATCTCAGGCTTGGCTTCTGGAAGGACATTTTTCTGTGGTTCTTGGGTATTACTGGGTATAGGACTCTTGTTAGGAGCTCTGCTGAAGGAAGAAGATAGGCCCTTAGAAATTAGAGGTGATGGGGGTGCTGAATGGAGGGCCTACTCACTAGCTGGGACCGAGAGAGGCAAAGACGGGATGGCAAAGGCATTCAGCAGGCATAAGGGGACTAGGGATCTTTACAGAAAACCAAGAAAAGGCAACACTAGGGGCGGGGTACACAAAACAGGGGGCCTATATCTAGATGGCTGGACGGCCGCCGACTCAGACGCAGAATATCAGAAAAAGGTCGAGAATAGGAGAGATTGAAAATCATAATATCAGTGGACCAAACATTATCAAAATCCCCAACAATATAAAAATAAAAATACTTTTTCTTATAATGTTGAAAAGTGAATTTAGCAGCATTACGCTAAAATTCTGGCGATTCCTCTTCACGAAGACCACAGGCCTAATTTCTTTATCCATGATC
>PAVV01000036.1 GCA_002713185.1 Methanobacteriota archaeon
AGTAGCGGGTTTTCTGTTATTTGGTGTTACGTTTGGTCGGGGTCAATTCCCGCCGCCTCCACCATTTCTTTAACCCCGCTTAACATGAACAAGCGGGGTTTTTTTGAAAAGCTACCCCAACCAATGTCCTGTTCCCGGTTGCCGTCGCCCAATGACCATTACCGCGGAACTATGTAGCGATCATAGGGTGTGGAGTAGTGTTTCACCAGAGTAGCCGGCAGAAACTTTTTAAATTCAATACAGCACATCAAGTTCTTGATTTAAAATTGGCACCGTTACCCTTGATTTCGGACTAATTGATTGAAGCGTATCCCCAAAAGCGAGGGCGCTTCCTTCCTCTCCGTGTACTACGTAGATGTCTTTCATCTTGCCACTGGATGCTTCCACATGTGAAACAAGTTCATCCCGGTCCGCATGCCCTGAAAAGGCATCGTGACGGGCAACCTGAGCTTTTACCTCATAAGGTTCTCCAAAAATGTTTACGGGCGAATCCCCATTAACGATTCGGGAGCCCAAGGTGTGCTGAGCACAATAACCGACAAACAAAATAAGGTTTTTGGGGTCTTCGATATTGTTCTTCANATGATGCCTAATTCGCCCACCTTCACACATTCCGGATGAGCTAATNATGATTGCCGGACCNTTTAGCTGGTTTAGCTTNATCGATCTAGAAACCTGCCGGATGTACTGAAGGTTTTCCATCCCGAAAGGATTATCCTTCTCACGAAGGAAAGTATAAATCTCTTCGTTAAAACACTCCGGATGCAAACGGAATACTTCAGTCGCATTCACGCTGAGTGGACTGTCGACAAAGATGGGGATGTCCGGCAAATCACCGCTTTCCTGNAATTGATGCAATGTATAAACCACTAGCTGGGTTCTCCCGACCGAAAATGCTGGAATGATAATTTTACCGCCGCGATGTGCTGTCTCAATTATCCCCTTAGCTATTTCGACAATGGACATATCCCGATCTCCATGTAGACGGTTCCCATAGGTGCTTTCAATATGGAGCACATCCACGCCTTCAACCGGCTCAGGATCTCTCAGAATAGCGTGNCCACCACGACCTATATCACCCGTGAAGAGATATCGGATCTCTTTATCTCCCTCCTTAATATCAAGGATCACCTGTGCCGAGCCAAGAATATGGCCTGCATCACTGAATGTTAGCTTTACGCCATCAGCAATGTTCATGGGGCGGTCATAATTAAGGGAAACAAACTGCCTGACCGCTTGAGCAGCGTCCTCTATCGAATAGAGCGGCTCCACGGGGGGCTCCCCTTTTTTGGCGCGTTTCTTTGAGACATANTCTGCATCATGTTGCTGAATTCGCGCGGAATCTTCGAGCATGATTCCCGCCAAATCTCTTGTGGCATGAGTGCAAAAAATATTCCCTTTAAATCCCTGCTTCACAAGATTTGGAAAATTCCCGCAATGATCTATGTGCGAATGGCTCAATATAGCTAGGTCCACCTGTTTTGGATCAAAGGGGAAGTTCTTGTTTCTATCATTAGATTCAGATCGTTTTCCCTGATAAAGGCCACACTCTAAGAGTATTTTCTGGTCATTGACCTTTAGTAAAAACATGGAGCCGGTAGTGGTTCGCGTTGCCCCGCAGAATTTCACTTTCATTTTGTNTGCATAGTTTAAAATCNCGTCTAAGTCGAGACTCTACTAAATAAAATAATCAACCAAANTATACACAATGAGCNGGACGCTTGAGGGCGATTATAAAATCTAATCTGATTTGCAGTAGGCAGATTTCAGGCAGTGGCGTAGACTGATGGGCATGAAGCAGATTCTCGTGATGATGGCGGTGGTGATGCTGATGGGGTGTGAGAAGGACACGCCTGAAACCTCCCAAACCGCAGAAGATCAAGTAGTTCCCAAGCTAACGCCAGAGCCTATTTCTCCAGCGGATGAGAAACTCATTGCTGACGCCATTATTGAGAAGGCGGTTCGCGAATCACTCAAGAAGCCCGAAGGTAAACTTACCGAGTCGGATTTGAGGAAAGTCACTGGCCTTAACTTATTCCGCATCAAAATCACCNGCGAAGGTTTCGAGGAAGTGGTTAAGTTCCAGAAACTCAAAAGGCTTTGGTTAACCGACACTCAAACCACCGACGAAGTTCTTAANGAAGTGGCTAAGTTACAGGAGCTCAACGACCTTAATTTGGGAATCACCAAAATTACCGACGAGGGCCTCAAGGAGGTAGCCAAGTTGCAGAAGCTTGAAAAGCTTGTTTTGGCTAATACTCAAATTACCGACACTGGCCTCAAGGAGGTGGCCAAGTTGCAGAATCTCAGAAATTTACACTTGTCTTTCACCCAAATTACCGACACTGGCTTGAAGGAGCTAGCCAAGTTGTGGAAGCTCGAAGTGATTCATTTGTTCCACACCAAGGCAACCANAGCNGGATTAGATGAATTAAANAAGGCGTTGCCGAATTGCAGAATNTACGGCCCTTAATCCNCCCCGCAAAACTCCTTGAACACGTCAGCGAGCCTCCATAAGGGCTGGCAAAGGCTTCGACGATACGGNCGAGGGCACNGGGGTCCTTACACATATTGTAAAGNTCCCANGAAAGTACTTGCTTAAGGACAAACCATNATTCTTTGACGAACCAACCAGGCTAGGAAATGATNCTGAATGCGTTGGATGTATGTTGCTTTACTTTTTGTCTATNCTATCAGNTCGGCTGACAAGCTCCTGCCTGCATCCAAATTGCAGGAACCAAAACGATTTTTACTTGATGAGAGCGGTGTNAAGACGCTGGAACTGAACTACCAANCCGAAGGGAATCAGGGACAAANTCGGAGCATGCAATTCTTTCGCCTTAACGATGGGGGTATTNGCATAGAAATCANTGATCAATTTGGTATTGGCAGTGGAACATTGCGGCGGCTAAGNGGTGATTGGCCGCAAAAAATTCAATTTCGACTTCGCCTTAAGGGCCTTGAGGGGATGCGAATGACTATCGGTAAAAAAGTATTCAGCCGAGATACCCTGCGTATTCGTCTATGTGACCCTAAAGGTAAAACATTGGAGGGTAAGCACCTTCAAAATCGCCGGGGTTATTACGAAGTACTGGTCCCGTCCGATGCTCTCAGAGGCAACAAAGAAGTGGGTCTCAACTGGGTAGATTTTTATCGGCGTTAAAAAAGTAAACTAAAGATAATCGAGGTGGGCGCAAGAGATTGCAGAGATACTTTTGTAAAGTGAATTGTGAGCCTACAAAAGGACTGGACGTTTGAGGGCGGTGGCCGTTTTACAGAAAATTTTGTACGGCTCCTAACCCATATAAAAGAGTAGGGGAGCTTNAGGTTGGATCCCCCNNCCGCCCNTGGTGGGCTAAAGTTTGCACAGATTTGCACAGTTGTAGCGCGGATTGGTGCGCCTTGGTNCGTTACCCATTNNGNANGGCATGCATTAAAGCACAGTAAAACGCAAAGAAGAGAATTGCCTACGTNACTTGCTCGGCTTCAATTCCCGCCGCCTGTTTCTCGTTTGGGCGTGTCTTTTGACATCTGGTCCTGAGTCATTAANATATTGTTAGTGACGCTCAAGGGTCTTACGACACAGCGTTGCATAGAAGCTCTCCTAAGTCCGCCGACTCTTGGAGGGCTTCGTCTTTATTATTGGGAGTGCATAAGAAACGGCTTCGACCTATTGAAAAAAGGTAGGACATGTGGAAGGTTGCAATGTGANAGGTTGCTGAGTTCCACCGAACCCCNTCTAGCAGCCGTAAAAAGCCCCTCCTCGTTGAGGGGCTTCTTCTTTTGTAAAAAATCTTAGTGGGTGACCCTTGCTCGGGATCGTTTTGCAGCCTCGGAAACGCCATTGCAGTTACAAATTCAACCAAGACTGTTTCGTTACGAGGGTAGAAATATATTCAAATTACCGAACTCTTAATCAACCTTATCAACGAAAGAATCGCCCATTCCTCTCGAAGGCTCGTCAACGCGCCCAAGGAGTTTAAAGGTCAGTTTTTTTGCGTATTCATTCACTGGATAACCAAGAAGCTAAGTAAGTGAAAAATTTTATCACCTATTTTTCGCCTAAAATAGCCAATAAATTAGCTTTTTTTACAAAAAATACCTGTTCATTTGGCATTTTACGTACTTTGTGTAACTTATGTAGAAGTTTATAAAACAATGAAAACTATACAAACAATATTAGCGACCGCACTGCTGACTCTGTCGACTGGATTCCTCTATGCTGACAATCATGAGGGCAAAAGCGGAGAAGCGAATCACGAACACGCCGTAGGGGCAGCCACCAAAATTCTGGAAAAGGATGATCCGGTCGGTATTAGCTTTTGGCTGGCAACCGCAATGATGCTAGCCGCGTCTGTCTTCTTCTTTGTTGAACGAGACAGAGCCAAAGGAAAATGGAAGACTTCCCTTACCATAGCCGGTCTAGTGACAGGGACAGCTTTTTGGCATTACCTTTATATGAGAGAGGTTTGGGTTGAAACCGGCTCAAGTCCCACTGTCTATAGGTATGTAGATTGGTTCATCACTGTTCCGCTGCAAATTATTGAATTCTATGTGATCCTTGCTGCAGTAACTGTCGTAAGCGGGTCCCTCTTTTGGCGCCTACTCGGAGCCTCACTTGTGATGCTAATTGGCGGCTATCTGGGTGAAGCTGGATATATGTCCCCGGCACCTGCATTCGCAATCGGACTAGCCGGTTGGGGTTACATAATTTGGGAAATTTTCGCTGGCGAAGCCTCAAAGGCAAACGCTAACAGCGGAAATGCGGCAAGCCAGAAAGCTTTCGCAACAATCAGAGCCATTGTGACATTTGGATGGGCAATTTATCCGATCGGTTACTATGTAGCTTACCTCGGAGGTGGCAGCAACGATAGTAACGCCCTCAACGTCATTTACAACCTTGCTGACTTAGTGAACAAAGCTGCATTCGGTGTTGCTATCTGGGTTGCAGCAACCTCTGATTCAGAATAATCCTAATAAAACCCAACAGGATGAAAACTGATCTTGATGCCTTGAGTCGTGTGGAAGCACGGCTCAAGGCTATTTTTCGGGATGATCCCACCCTAAAGCCATTCTTAAGCGATGAGTATTTTTGGGGCGGTGGTCAGATGCGAAGTAAAGTATGCGTTAATTTGGGTAGGCTTTTTGGACTGAAGTACGAAACAATCATCGACATCGCGGTGTTCACCGAATTGTTGCACAACGCCAGTTTAATCCATGATGATATCATAGACGAAGACGGTCAACGTCGCGGAGTCCCGGCAATTTGGAAGGAAGTGGGGATTCCAAGAGCTATACTGATAGGCGATTTACTCATCGCAAAATCTTTCAAAATTGCCAGTGAGGCAAATGAAAAAAAAGGGGTCAGACTATCATGGGTCCAAAACATTTCTTTGGCAACAAACGCTGCGGTGAATGGGGCCATGAGAGAACTCAACTATGACACCAGTGATTCAAACTTTTACCGGTATTTGAAAATGGCCGAGCTAAAGACAGGCTCTCTTTTTAGTTTGCCGGTTAATTGTATATGTGATGCAGCTCAAATTAATCCTCTCAAGAAGGAACAAATTGCCTGTGCGTTTTCAAAATTTGCTATCGCTTATCAGATTAAAGACGATGAAGCCGATTTTTTGGGTTATAAAAAAGGTAGAAATAAATCATCAGACCTGCTTAACGACCGACCAAACATTTTTTATTTAACTCAGGATTCAATTAGTGAGACATCAAATAATTATTCAGAAATTTATGATGTTCACGCAGGGCTAGTTTTCAAAGCTCGGTCTGAGTTGTTAAAAGTGAACCCAAAAATTTCCTCATTTTTGGACAAAATAATTTTGCCTTTTGTAGCCATGAGTAAACCCCCCAAGGCGAATTTGAAATCCTCTTACCCATATAAAATAACTACCACCCATTCGATTAATGAACCAGAGTACAAATTCGCAAAGCCGTAAAAAAGCCACCGTAATTGGGGCTGGGTTCGGGGGGTTATCTGCTGCGCTCAGATTGAGAAGGCTAGGGTATGAAGTGCAAGTTTTAGATAACAATCCGATGGCCGGTGGTAGAGCACAGGTATATAAAAGCGGGGGGATTAACTTTGATGCCGGCCCCACAGTGATAACGGCTCCTTTTTTATTCGATGAGTTATTCAATTTATTCGGTCGTAATAGAAGCGATTACATAGAATTTTTACCTGTCGAACCCTGGTATCGTTTTCATTTTAAAGATAAAACATACATGGATTACGGGGGCAAGGTAGAAGATACTGAGAGTGAAATTGAACGGCTCTCAGAAAATCCTGAAGAAAACTACCGCGGTCTGGTTGAGTATTCGAAAAAAATTTTCGAGGTGGGTTTCGAGGATCTTTCAGATAAACCATTCAACAAATTTAGCACGATGCTTCGTCAGGTTCCTGTATTACTTAGCCTCAAAAGCTACCTTTCAGTTTATGATTTCGTCAGCCAGTACATAAAAGATGAACGTCTCAGGCGAGCATTCTCTATCCATCCTCTGCTAGTTGGGGGTAACCCTTTTCAAACGACTTCTATCTATTGTTTAATCCACTATTTGGAGCGAAAATGGGGAGTTTGGTTTCCGAAAGGAGGAACCGGAGCATTGGTACAGGCGATTGAAAAATTATCAAAAGAAGTTGGCATAAAATTTAATTATAACAGAACTGTAAAACAAATCCTGGTTCAAGACGGTGAGGCAAAAGGTGTGATCTTAGCCTCAGGTGAAAAAATGGAGTCAGACATTGTAGTTTGTGATGCTGATCCGCCTATGGTTTATGAGAAATTGATACCCTCTGAAAAACGACGGAAGTGGACCGATAAAAAGTTAAAATCCCTATCGTACTCAATGGGGCTTTTTGTCTGGTATTTCAGCACCAAAAAGAAGTTCCCATCCATCAAACACCACACCATTTTATTCGGCGAAGAATATAAAAAATTGTTGGAGGACATTTTCGATCGGCAGATTCTTTCAGATGACCTGAGTTTGTACCTACACCGGCCGTCTGCCACCGATGAAAGCATGGCTCCACCAGATGGTGATGCATTTTATGTTCTCGCACCTGTACCCAACAAGCAATCGGGCATAAATTGGGAGGATGAAGGGGAGAAACTCAAGCAAAGGGTCATGTATCAACTCGAAACGACCATTATGCCTGGATTATCAGATTCGTTGGACGAATCCTTTTTTGTCACACCCGATACATTTGAGCGTAAGTTCCACACTTCTTGGGGTTCAGGTTTCTCGATCGCTCCACTTTTCCAGCAATCTGCATGGTTCCGGTTTCATAACAAATCAGAAGACGTAAAAAATCTTTTTTTCTGCGGGGCAGGAACTCATCCCGGGGCAGGGGTTCCGGGAGTAGTTTCCTCAGCGAAGGTGATGGAAAAACTTGTTCCCCCGGCCCGGGAATTTAATTTAGCTGAAATTCACAAATCTTTCAAAGCGCATAGCAAAACATTTTCTTTGGCTTCATTGCTTTTTCCGAGGGAATCCGCCACTGCGATCTCACAACTTTACTACGTATGCCGACAATTAGATGACTGGGCAGATAATGGATTTGAAGAGGATTTGATTTCCGCCAGAGACTCCTGGCTAAACCATATACCCCACCCAGTACTTGACCTGTATCGCGATCTACAGGCCAAGTGGGGATTAGCAGAAGACCCGATGACCGAAATGCTTTCCACAATGGTTTCAGAACTAAACGGCGTTTGCCTGAAATCGGAGTCTGAATTAATTGAGTATTGCAGAGGGGTTGCTGGCACGGTTGGAATCATGACTTGCCCGATTATTGGGGTAAAAGATAAGTCTGCCCTTACATACGCTGAGAATCTTGGTATCGCCATGCAGCTGACAAACATATGCCGAGACGTGCATGAAGATGCAAAGAGAGGGCGAATTTATATCCCACAAAACTTTTTTAAAACTCCTATTTCAGTGGATGATTTAGTTGGTTCAAATCCCGATAGAGTGGAAGAAATAGATGCCGCCAAACTGAGGTTACTCGGTTTAGCCGCTAGTTATTATGAGAGGGCACAAGAGGGAATGAAATTTATTCCGCTACGTGCAAGGATAATTATTAAGTGGGCAGCGAGCATGTACGGTGAAATAGGATCAAAAATAGAGAAGAATCCAATTAATTACCGAACATCACGAGCCATAGTTCCTACCTGGAAAAAACTAAGTTTATTTTTTGGAGTACTAAGCGGAAAAACATATTCCACACCAAAATGAACTATGCGGAATTTCTTGGTTGGTTTATTATCCTACCTTTAGCCTTGGTAACGCTAAAATCTCTCAAGGAGTTTAGGAACAACCGGCGGTACTTTCTCGGGATCATCTTCTTCTGCTCAATTGCACTTATCTATACCTCTCCTTGGGATAACTATCTGGTTTACAAAGGGGTATGGACCTACTCAAACAATGTGGTCTGGGGCAAGATTGGGTATGTACCGATCGAAGAATATGCGTTTATGGTCCTCCAAACAGTTCTCGCGGGGCTTTTCCTTTTAATTTTCATGCGCAATTCCAGAGAAGAAAAAATGACATGGTCAGCAAAAGGACTCGGCTGCTCTTTTTTATTCCTGATTTACGGAGGGTATTTGTATTATACTAAACAGAGTGTTTACGGAGGATTAATTCTTATGTGGGCGTTTCCTCCTTTGGCTATTCAGTGGTCCCTAGGTTCTAAGGTGTTGGTTAAACACATCAGGCAATGGTTGATACCGTGGGCTCTATTGACAGTTTATCTCTGCCTGTCGGACTCTTTTGCAATTGATGCTGGGATTTGGTCCATAACTGATGAGACAAGATCCGGCTTTGACTTGGGTAATCTTCCGGTTGAGGAGGCGTTATTTTTTGCTCTCACAAATTTATTTGTTATGCAAGGCCTCTTGCTATGGAGAAAGTGTCGTTTTGAATTCTAGTTCAATTTTTTGCTGGGATGAGTTGGTCATTGATCGCAATTCAAAAGAAAACCTGCCAGTTGCTATGAGTCGGTATCTTTCGTTAGGCACACTGCTAGTTTTTCTAATTTTGGGGGTATTAGGTTTTCTAAATCTTACCGGCAATTGGCAGTTTTTATTAATTTTTCTAAGCCTTTTTTTTCTAGGCATCCCGCATGGTGCAGCAGATCATTTGGTGCTCTGGGGGCTGAATAGGCGACAAAGCACAAAAATCCGGATGGCAGCCATTGCGTTATACCTTGCGGTCGCTTTGGTGTATTTTACCGTTTGGCAATTTTTCCCCGTCTATTCCCTAATTGTATTTTTATCAATTACAATATTTCACTGGGGCCAAGGAGATAGATATATAAGCATTAAATTACACGGATGTTCCTACTTGTTAAAATCTAATTTGCTATCAGTTTTGCATATTCTTAAACGTGGTAGTTTGCCAATTATTTTAAGTGGTTACTCAGGTATTGATGTCTATATCCGCTTCGTATCGAATGTAATTAACAGCGGGGCCAATACGCAATATGACGTAAATTGGTTAATAAATTTTCGAATATGGTTTTTAGTAATTCCAATTACTCTCGTATTAATATCNAGCNTTATAACATTTAGCCATTCATTAGAGAAAAATGAACCCAGATTTAANGAAACGGCAGAAGACGTTTTTTTGGTCTTATGGTTTTTATTTATCCCAACNCTTTGGGCATTAGGTGCCTATTTTATATTTTGGCATAGCTTGAGACACTCATTACGGTTGATTTGGATTGATCGAATAGGACGCCGCAGGTTGAATCCTCTTTCTATTTTAAGCCTTAACAAAAGATGGTTAAGGTTAACGGGCTTCATGACCATCGCAGCGTTTGCTCTAATGATAGCGCTGCTTACTCCGCAAGTTTTGAATGGAAAACTAGATTTCAGCTGGTTAAGCAAAGTAATGATCTATATTTCAATNCTAACACTTCCTCATACATTAGTGGTATATTTAATGGACAGGAAACAAATTGGAAATTCACAAACAAATTTTGAAATATAGCCCGAAGTTAATTCGGCTGTATTACTTGTTGGAATTATCTAATCCAGAATCTCACTTAGACTCTGCTGAATTTACTTTTTTTAATTGAATTCCAGCAATCCCAAGAAGTATCCAAGCGAATATTAATGTTAGACCCCCAACGGGCGTTAAATAAGTTATTTCATTAATCCCGGTGAGAACTGAAAGATAAATACTGAAGGAAAAACAAATTGTCCCAGCAATAAATGTGNGGCCTACCCATTTCATAATTTTTCGAGATTGCTCGCTNTTGTTTGTGTGAACAATTGCCGTGATAATTATGATTATTGCGTGAATTTGATTATACCTGATTGCTGTTATGAGAAAACGGAATTGTTCTTCAGTGATTACAGGCTTAAGTGAATGCTCTGAATACGCACCGAAAGCGACTGAAATAGCACCAAGGAACGAACCGACTATGAGATGATTGTAATTCAAGATCTATAATTCGCACTGAAAACATTTGATGTCAAAAATTTGGAAATCATAAAAGCAGGTGATTTTGTTGNTCAAGAAGGCTAAGCGAGGTGAGGCTTGCTCCCGCCTATTAATTAACCAATTCTANNAGTTCGCTGGNATATTCCGTGTCCAAACTAAGCTTGATGACTATTTCCTTTTTCCTCGACGTCCGGTTCTGGGATCAATCTTACCTTTTCGCTTTGCCTGATGCTTCAGTTTCCTCTGGTTTCTTCGCTCTTCAGTTACTGTATTTCTGACAGTAAAAGGATTGTTTAAAAGAATTATGTCCACCTTTAAATTTACCATGATTAACACCGCTTACAAAATTAAGTCAGGCATGAATGATTAGTGTTTTTTAGAAATATTTTTGATTTGATCCATCTTAAGTAAATCTAATTGTTTACTTGGTTCATTTCGTTTTCCGCTTCGGCGCCTCGAGCTACGGCTTCCATGTTTTGTAAGCACTTTTTTCTTTGTTTCTGCGTATCCATCTGACTTTGCAACTTGGCCTAATTTCAAACGTGCCTCGCGACCTGAAGTTTGATGATCTATAATAGGTTCAGGATAATCCTCGCCGATTATACATTTATTATTTTTTTGCGTGCATACATCCATTTTCCAAGGTTCGTGAATGTGATTTAATTGAACGTTCTTTAACTCGGGGACCCATCTACGAATGAAGATACCCTCGGGATCGTTGTCCACCGACTGTTTAACGGGATTATAAATTCTCCAGGTATTTATTCCGGTTACTCCTGATTGCATTTGTAATTGGCTAAAGTGAATGCCCGGTTCGTAATCAATAAAAGATCTTGCGAGGTGAGGACCGAATTCCCTCCAGTCTAACCACAAATTGTAACTTGCAAAACTTGTCAGCATAGCCCGCATTCTAAAATTGATCCATCCATTTTGTTTGAGAAAACGCATACACGCATCAACCATGGGAAATCCAGTTGAACCCACACTCCAAGCTTTGAGCATGTTTTGGTTGCCATGTTTGGGTCGTACTTCTTCAAAGGCGCCGTGCATACAAGCGTGCTCAATTGAAGGTTGATCCTCGAGTTTTTGGATAAAATGACATCTCCAAGCCAGCCTCGAGCAAAAGGCAGCGAGATCACCTTTATTTACCAACTTCGGGTTTTCGTGTGCGTGGTCACGTACCGCTTTGATGCGGTGAACTATTTCACGGGATGAAATTGTACCCCATGTCAGGTGAGCAGAAAGCCTTGATGAATGCACTTCGGCAGTTAGAGGACTGGAAATACTTTTAGAGTAACCTTTGTGTCGGTCCGCAATGAATGATTTAAGAACTTCATGAGCCGCGACCGAACCCCCTTTAAGATTTCCAGTGAAATTCTGATTTTTAAACTTAATTGGAGTAATGGGTATTTCACCAGGTTCAAGATTTGATCGGTATCCGAATTTTGTGGGTTTTTCATGAAGGCCTTTTGACATTCGTCGGGCTCGTTTTGCCTTCCAGCCATCTCTTGAATTCAATTTTCTAAAAACACCATTAGTTGGGTGCTCTTTAAAAATTACATTTCTATTTTCCGCCCATTTTTTTACTTCTATATCTCGTTTGTAAGTCCATTCATTCCCCGTTTCCTCATGAGCAATAACTGATTTTAAATTACACCTGTTCGCAATGTCCTCAAAAACTTCAGTTGCCTTACCAAACCGATAAACCAGTGGTAGTCCGTATTCGATTAATTCATTATTGAGTTCACGAAGCGAATCCCGAAGGAAGTGCCACTGCATTGATGAACAGTCATTTTGCTTCCAGTATTCAGGTTCAACGACATATAGGGGGATAACTGTTCCTGGAAAATTTGCTAAAGAAGCAAGGGGACCGTGGTCATTTGTCCTTAGATCCCGTTTAAACCAGAGAATGACTGTCTCGCGTTCGTTTACCATTCGATACCTCTGGGGGATCCCTAAAAGAGTAAATAATTGTAAGCTCAGAGTTTAGGGCTCAAGTAATCCTGCTAGACCCCAATTTACATGGG
Organism: Methanobacteriota archaeon; assembly: GCA_002713185.1. Taxonomy (GTDB): domain Archaea; phylum Thermoplasmatota; class Poseidoniia; order Poseidoniales; family Thalassarchaeaceae; genus UBA36. The sequence goes on from PAVV01000036.1 coordinate 12,483, forward strand.
TGTCAGAAAATTTAGCTTAGTAAATAAATTACGAAACTGACGCC
>PAVV01000037.1 GCA_002713185.1 Methanobacteriota archaeon
GGAGCTCGATTCTCTATACGATCTCTACGTAACTGGACTAAATGAGATTTCTGAAGATCCGAGAATTCACTCAAAGGAAGTAAAGGTAAGGGCGGCTGGGAGAATAGAAAAGTTGCCCGAGAGAGTTAGGGGTGCTATAGAAAATGCAGAACAAAAAACTAGGCAATACTCAAATTTCACGTTCACCGTCTGTCTTGCTTACGGTGGCAGGGAGGAGATTGTAGATGCAGTTAAAGCAGTAGCATCTGACTATGCCTCCGGAGAGTTGGCGCTAGAAAATATAGATACTAAGGAAATTTCAAAGCGCCTTTACGACGCAGACATTCCAGATCCGGATCTAGTAATAAGAACAAGTGGAGAGGAGCGAGTGTCCAATTTCCTTCTATGGCAAATCGCATATTCAGAGCTCTACTTCACTGATGTTCATTGGCCTTCTTTTTCCAAGGCAGATCTTTATGATGCGATAGAGACGTTCCAGATGAGGAGGCGACGATATGGAAGGTGAAAGGTACAGAAGTCCGTCCTTAGCAGTAGATGCAGTTGTTTTGAGAGATATTGGAGTGGTGACTGAGGTTCTTCTAATCAGGAGGAAGTATCCCCCGTGGCAAGGAAAATTTGCTTTCCCGGGAGGTTTTGTTGATTACGATGAGGACCCTGTAGACGCTGTACTCAGGGAGCTTGTGGAGGAGGCTGGAGTGGTGGGCTCTAATCCGGAGTTTTATGCCGTGAAGGGGAGTCCGAAAAGAGATCCAAGGAAGCATATTGTCTCCATATTCTATCTGGTTGAGGTCGACGAAGAGGCTGTTCCTGTAGCTGGAGATGACGCGGCTGAAGCAGAATGGATCAATATTGAGAAATTAGTAGCAGATGATATTTCTGGGGATCACTTCGAGATAATTGAGCAACTTCGCAAGTAATCCTATACATGCCACCCCTTGGGGGGGACATGAGTAGAAAATTAAAGATTGATACAGGGGACGTAAAGTTCGGTCCCTACAGCCCAGGAATAACTGTAGAAAATCATATTTGGCTGTCTGGACAAGTTGATGTTGAATCCGGAGACGATATTGAGTCCCAGACTATTGGAACATTAGCGAAGATTGACGATTTGCTAGCAGCTTCGAATAGCTCAAGAGAAGATCTGGTAAAAGTAACAATTCTAATGACTGATATTAATGACTACTCGACTGTAAATGAAATCTATGGAGATTGGCTTGGAGACTCAATGCCACCTGCCAGGGCAGCTTACCAAGTCTGTAAACTACCACTGGGTGCGAGGATTGAGATAATATGCGAAGCATTCAGAAATTCTGGGGACTACAGAACCGATTTGCCACCGGAATTAGAAGAGGCGTTGGTATAATTTTTCTTGTGCATTATCGCCATTGACAAATTGCCAAAAATGATTAGCTAATTATGTGGGGTTAGTGTTATGAGCGTCTTCAAAGCTTATGATATTCGAGGAATCGCAGGTGATGAATTAAATGATGAATTCAGTGAAAGGCTCGGGAAAGCGATTGCAACGCATCTTGATGCGGAATGTGTGTCTGTAGTGAGGGATATTAGGGACTCCAGTCCTAGTTATCATGAAGCCTTTGTAAGGGGATTAATTGCTGCTGGGGCAAATGTTCTCGATCTAGGTATTTCTTCCACAGGTGTCTTGTATAGGTCTACAGTAGACTTGCCAGTCGATGTTGCTGTGGCAATCACAGCAAGCCATAACCCTCCCGAATACAATGGTTTCAAGATCTGTAAGGGTAAGTTGCCTTTAGGTGGAGAGGATCTTCAAGATATCAGGGTGACTTTTGAATCGGGAGAGTTTAGAGAAGGTGAAGGGGTCTACAACAAAAGAGAAGATTATGAAAAAGAATATGTAGATTCCATATTGGATACTGTCGGTAAACCAGATAGGGATATTAGGATTGTTCTTGACTGCGGAAATGCAGTTCCAGGCCCTCTAGCTGTAAAGACTCTCGAAGAGTTGGGAATAGATGTCATTCCATTATATTGCGATTGGGACAATTCATTCCCAAATCATCCCCCAGACCCAACAAGGCCGAAGAACATGGTTGATTTAGGCGAAGCAGTTGTCAAACACGGGGCAGAATTCGGAATTGGAATGGATGGGGATGGAGATAGATTAGGAGTTGTTGATGAAAAGGGTAGTTTCATTCATCCAGACAGGCTGATGGGGATTTTTGTGAAAGATGTTCTGGAAAATCTTCCAGAAGATGCCTCAGAAGAGAGTAGGACAATTTTCTATGATGTCAAGTGTAGCATGGCTCTAGAAGATGCGATAGTCGATTTTGGAGGAATCCCCAAGATGGTGAGGACCGGACACACTTTCATGAAATTGGAATTACGGAATTCTCCGCAATCCCCTATGGCTGGAGAGATGTCGGGCCACTTCTTCATGAATGATCACTGGGATGGATTCGATGATGCAATATACAATGCTGCAAGACTTATGAAAATCGTGGGAAGTGATCCATCTCCTGAACAAGGAGGACCAAAGTTCTCGGATAGATTCAATTTTATGCCCGAATATCCTTCTACCAATGAAGGAAAGATACCATTAGTTGGGAAGCGAGAAGAAGTGATGTCAGCTGTGATGAAGGCCTTCTCGGATATGGATTATTCTGATGTTGACGGAATCAGAGTTCGATACCAAGGTGGATGGTTTCTTTGTAGGCCAAGTAATACAGAACCGATATTAGTTATGAGAGCTGAAGGAAAGGATCAGGTTTCTTTGGAATCTGTAATCTCTGATGTTAAGTTAAGGATTGGCCATTTGGCAGATATGGAGAAGTTGATCTAAGCCATTATGTGACTTTTGAAAGATTACCGATTCTCTTATTCAGGAATTGAGGGTGGAGGCATTGCTGCCACTGTAGCTTAGCCTGGTAGAGCGTCTGATTCGTAATCAGAAGGCCGGGAGTTCGAATCTCCCCAGTGGCTCCACTAGTTGGCATATCCCATATCGCCCAGTTTGTCATGAAATCTGCTGAAAGACTCCTTGAGAGATGCAATTACTGGCATTGGTTCTCCGGAGAGAAAGCACATGGTAGATCCTCCTCCAGTACTATTGTGAGTTACTTTACTAGAGGCTCCTCTGCTATTTACCAATGCACTAGTGTGGCCTCCGCCTATGATGGTAATAGCTTCAGCCTCTGTACACATATTCAGGATCTCTATTGTTCCAAACGCGAATTCTGGAATTTCAAAGTAAGAAGCTGGGCCGTTCCAGAGAATACAATTTGATTCCTGGATCAATGGCTTCAACTCCCTCAGGGTCTCTATTCCAACGTCATAGATGGGATTTTCAGTGGGTAAATCACTCAATGATATAGGAGTCCTGTTGCCATTATCTTCTACGGCTAAATCCTTAGGAAGGAAGATTTTTTCTGAGGAATAGTTGGAAATGTCAATTCCTAGATCCCATGCCTTTTCGAAGTCTACTCCCAATGTGGATTTAATGAATTTTTTATTCCTCTCTCCGATTTCTNGNCCAGATATCCAGAGCATCAGGTTTCCAGTNAATCCCACAAACGCTATCATATCTACTTGACCCTTGGTTAGAAGATTCTTCGCNACGACCAATGAATCNTCACATTTTGCCCCTCCCAGAATAGCCAAATAGGGCCTNGGTGGATTATTCAATGCGATTCTAAGACTGATAATTTCTTTTTCCATGAGAGTCCCTGCTATACAAGGAACGAGATTTGTGAAGCCAGTTAGTGAAGGTGACCTTCGATGAGCGGCAGCAAATGCATCCGTTACGTAGGCGTCTATAACAGATGACAATATGGTTACAATCTTTGAAGATTCAGTTTGTTCGTTGTTCTCATATTTCACACCATATTCTTCATCTAAGCCTCTGACATTGTCAAGAAAGATAATGTCCCCATCTGACATTCTCTCTATTTCGTTTAATGCTTCTTTTCCGTATACATCTGGAACGAATTTGATTTCCCTACCCAGAATCTCTGACAGTCTAACACAGTGAATCTTCATACTCGTAAAATCAGACTTTCCTGGTCGGGACTGATGAGCCAATAGAACTACCCTAGATGAAGAAAGACGTTTCAAAGAAGGAATAATGGCTTTCAGCCTCCCATCATCTAGAAGCAATCCGGTAGATGGCTCAATAGGAGAATTTACATCCACTCTAAACAAAACTGTTCGTCCATCGAGTTCTAAGTCGTCGAGGGATAGTACCCCTTCCACATACGCTCCACTAAGGGTATGGTTTTGGCCGTTGTGGATAATTTCGGGAGATTGTGTTATCCAAAACTGCTTTCTGTTATGGCAACCTAAGCCAATACATGGAATGGGATCCGAATACGCTAGTGGGTCCTGATAATCAGGATTGGAGAGTCCCGGTCTCAGAAATTGAAGAGAGGCAGAAGAGAGTATCTGGAATTCTTGCTAAAGAGGGAATTGAGTCAATTTTCATAGAAGATCCAGTGGAGTTGTANTGGTTGACAGGAGGGCGTCAGAATTCAGCACTAATTCTTGGATCNNAAGGATCTGGGGTCGAAACNAGGCATTGGGTTAGAAGGTCGGTTAGAAGGGCCATNTTTGAATCAGGAGGAAGTGANTGTCCCCATCACACCGAAAGTCATCCTAGAATGGCGGATNTGAGTTCTAGTCTAGCTAAAGCAGGATGCAGTATAGTTCCATCAATGCAGGAAGGCAAGATTCCAACATCTCGATGGAGGTTTATACAAAATAAAATGAGCGATTGCCTAGATGGAGTGTCTTCTGACTGTACTGAAATTCTCTACATGGCAAGGGAGGAAAAATCAGATTGGGAGCTGGAAATGATTCGAGAGAGCGGNAGGATTAATCGAAATATGTTCCAGCTAATTTGTGATGAAGGCGGANCAGGTAAAAGTGAATTAGAGCTTGCAGGAATCGCAGAAGAAGCCAGTAGATCTGCNGGTTTTGGCGGAAGAATAAGAATGAGGAAATGGCCCATGGATTGTGACAGAGTGGTTATTGCATCTGGAAGATCTGGAGGAGTTCCGTCTTATTTTGATGCAGCACTTGGAGGAACAGGAGGGAGCCCAATCTCAGCATTGGGAGCTGGATTCTCAAAAATAAAGGAAAATGANCCAGTACTCGTTGATATTGTCCATGTCCATAGAGGGTATGTTTCTGATTGCACTAGGATGTTTTGCTCGGGTAGTTTACCAAAAAAATGGGTAGATAGGCTGGAAGATATGGTAGAGATTGGCGGGATTGTCAGAAGTAGCCTTGGCAGGGGNGAGGATTGCTCCAAAGCTTGGGATATNGGTATTGAGTCTTCTTTGGAGATGGGATACAGGGACAATCTAATGGGAATGGGAGATGATCAAGCAAGATTCCTTGGACATTCGGTAGGGCTAGAATTAGATGAAACCCCTGTTGTGGCCAAAGGATTTGCCCGACCACTAAATCGTGGTGTAACTATGGCTATTGAGCCTAAGGTAATTTACTCAGATGGCTCTGTTGGGGTAGAGGATACATGGGTTAGAACATCAGATGGTATGGAATGCCTAACAGCAGGGGATGAGCTTCCTATTTTGACCGAATGGTGATTGAATGGCAAGCGTCTCAGTGACACAAAGGGGNCTTGCGAGGCTGCTAAGAAAGAGGTTNACCCCTCATGGAAAGCGACTTGTTGATTCAACTATCCTCAAAGGTGTTGAAATCGATGATTCAGGAATTGTCGAGCTGTGGATCAGTCCGATTCATCCTCATTGTCCGTGTTGCTTAGACGANTTGATTAGCCTCAGATCCGAGGTGAATAGATTGAAGGGAGTGCTGGCATGTCATATCGAAGTTGTAGGAGTACCGCAGTCGGAAAGATGGACTGCTGCCGTAAATGANTGAGCTTGNCAGTTAATCCTGTTTTGTAATCTACTTTTTCCTTTCTTCCACTTCACGTANCTTCTCAGAAATTCTTGTGAAAAGCCACCATGTCATAACTGAAATTCCAATTATAGAAACTGACAATGAGATAAGGAAGTCAGACATCCGGAATTCACCGGTCCTCCCACCTTGTCCAACGTCCAGTCTGCTTGTTGAANCTCAAACCTGCCTTCTTCATCCACTTGTTGAACTTGGTAGCGCCGGCGCCAGTTGCAATAATGAATTCTTCACGATCTTCTTGTGCCTGTATGTAGCCTTTGGCTGCTATTGTCTGATCAATCCACTCGTCTATACTCATTAGTACTCCNGATAGGGAGCTTGATTCGAGAGCTGCCTCCAATTCCTCCGCAGAGGCTCCGGCAGTTTCAAGATCCCTCATCATCAAGTCTGTGATTGATCCTAACTTTTCTTTCAATGGTGGTTTTANTACTGGAAGCATGGGCTTCTTCTTCGGGTCAATTTTTATCCTGGAACCGTTTTCTAGCTTTTTTATCACTGCTTGGGCCATTGGGGCATGAAACTCTTCTTCACAATCCCAACAGATGAATGAGAAATCTGAGGTATTATCCATAATATTACTACCTCTAGGATCCATCTCTTCACCGCAGTGCGGGCAACCATGAAGACACAGTACAGGTGCTATCTTCCTCCTGAAATCTACAATGTCTTGGGGCGTTCCTGACAATTCTAACATTTCATGGTCTCTCGCAGCTTCTAGTCCTCTTGTCTCTAGTTGGTCCCTAATCTTCGATCGCTGTTCGTCCTTAGATTCGTCATCTAAATTATTTTCCAGTTTGACAATCAACTCAANTGTCTTTCCAAGGCGATTCATGACTAATTTCTTGTTTCTAAATGACTCCACTCTTGCAAGTCTGAGTTGCTCTTTCTTCTCTTGTAATTCCGCGTGAATGTCCTTCTGCTCCCTCTTGAACCTAGTCTCCTCGATTTTGTCTACCTTCTTCTTATCGTCGGATAGTACATCGGCTAGGAACCTCTGTCTACTGGATGACCTTGGACCTGACTTTACAGCGTCTAAAACGGATTTTGCAACTTCTTTCTTTATGCCATAATTATTGATGAGAGTATCAGAATCTAACTTCTTGAGATCTCCAATCTTGATTCCACCATCGGCTAGAATCTGAGCTGTAGTCTCATCAATCCCTCTCCTTAGTAGAGCGAGATAAGTGTCCTTCTTTGCCATAACATCCCTCCCTGTGTCCGAGGTCTCACAGCGCCCCGGCTTGACCCCTCGGAAGGGGTTGGCCTCTATCAAGTCGATGTCAAAACTCCATTGAATAGCTATTCTCTTTCTATTTCCCTAGTTATTGAAAGCCAATCTGAAGGCTCAAAATTTTCAGGTCTAAGATTTAGCCAGTCTTGCTTAATATTTGTAGAGCCTGATTCAATCAGTCTGGATACTGAAGATGACCATCTATCCCTATGCCATCCTGAAACTCTGGAAATCCTATTTGGCGGTACGGACAAGAGGGTTCTCATTTTTTTCCTTCTGTTGGAAAAGCAATGTTTTGTAATAATCCTGAAAAGTCTCTTGTTAATTCCCAGTACTTCAGGCCTTGAGATTGGCTTCAACACTACCATTCTAGATTTCACCTTTGGAGAAGGGCTGAATGAGTTAGAATGCACCTTCCTATCAACATAAATCTCGAAGTCTAGCCAAAGATTAAGCCCCAAAGGACCCAAGTCATAGGGTGCGGATGTCATAGCCATTCTGTGTGCGAACTCCTCTTGAACAAGTAGGACAGAGAGTGATATTGAGGAACTAGAGTGATATCGCATTATTCTATCAATTATTGGACTTGAAGCCTGATATGGAAGATTGGATATGACATGAGTGATTCCCGATGGCCAATCCACGGACACCGCATCAGATTCTATGATTGATAGGTTGCATCCTCTATCGCCAAATACCCTTTCAAGATGTTCGATTGAATTATTATCTATCTCTATCGCAGAGACTCTTGCTCCCTTTCTGAGAAGAGAAAGGGTAAGAGAACCGGAACCAGGTCCAATCTCTAAGACATGTGATGCCTCAGAAAGTGGGAAGTCGAACTCCTCAGGAATCTCTACTGAGCGTGATATTACATCGTCATCAATCAGAAAATTCTGACCTAGGGACTTGTTTGGCTTTGCTTTGTCCCGAAGCAGGTCGACCAAGAGGCGAGTATCAAGATCAGATAGATTATCCATGTCACTTCTCTTTACGGACTAGCAAATCAAGTAAGCGGGGAGTTTGGGCTACATCTTCCATCTCCTTAAGATATCTCTCTGAAAGAAGCTTCACTGATTCTATTCCACATGCATCGTCAACCTCCTCGAAGGTGNTCCATCCAATTTGGCCTCTCTTCTGGACCATTTGAATAGCCTTTGAATTACCAATTCCAGGCAATAGTTGGAAGGCATGGAACTTCAAGGACATTGGTCCCGCACTGTTATAAAATGAGAGATGTCGTTCTGGATCTGACATTATTGAGTCGGAAATGGCTGAAACCAACTCCTGCTGAGAGGAACCGCTAAGATCCTTAAGCCTAAGTTCAGAGAATGACCCTAAGATTTCTGAAGGAAGCTCGATAATCTCTCCAACTGAGATTTCATCAGGGCTTGCCAACCTTGACCGGAGGAGGAACAGAGACGGTTCGCTGATACACTGTATCTCATGGCCAATAGGCCTCCTTTCCTTGACGTCTAGGANCCTGATCCTGGACTCTGTTCCAAATCGATCTAACATGTCACTGTCGGAATCTCGAGTGTCGTCCGAAGGCATAGTATCATCCTTTCAGATATGCTCTCCATCATGAATTGAGTTGTTTGTGAAAGTTCAACTATCTCCTTAGAGTACGTTTTGCCTGATTACGGTTATGATTTCCTCTATCTCGGAGGTATCCATAGCAATTCTCTTACTTGCAATAATTACCCTCAGATCGGCTACTGTAAGTGGAGATAGTTCTGCTATTTTAGAACAAACCTCTGGGTGTTGCTCAAGCTTTTCATTCTCCATTAGAGCTTTGAGTAATGCCCCATATACTGCTGGATCGGTCTTAATGTCTCCAGTAGGGTGTCCACTTGCACTTGCCTTCCATTCTGCATGCTGGAGAGCCATTGTCTGTTCGTAAGATATCTCGCCTCTCCTCTCTATTGCCTCAAGCAATCTATCCCTCACCGTAGCGAAGTCAACAAAGTCTTTTTTTGCCATAATCATATCACCTAATCTATTGGTTTCAGATGCTCAGGTCGTGCGATGACAGTCTTCATCATATTTCCATCGGCCACTTTAACCACATATGCTCTTCCTTGGGAACTCTCTATTACTCCTGTTCGCCCTTGAAACCTTCTATGTGGCATTCCTTTCTGCTGGGCTCCATCGAGGACAATAGCTACCTTGTCTCCTTCCTCGTAGGAATGCATTGATCTACCGATAAATAGCCTCCTACGCTCTCTTTTACCCTTTCTCAGGATGCTTCGAGTGCCCTGTCGAGTGCCCTTTGTTCTTGTGACCAACGTATCATGCCCCCATTTCGCGAATTCGGGCGACCTGTGCAGCATTCTTAAGGACTCGGATGTAAAAAAAATCTCATTAATCATGAATTTCCTCCACATCGAGCCAGATGACCTCGCATTCTACTCCAAGAATATCTTGAACGGAAGGTTTTGTTCTTCCTTCATCAGAATGGACTAATTCCTTCACATAGGTTCCTGCTTCACATCTCAAGGTCAATTCTACCTCATCTCCATCCACTGAAACCTTACTGATTGAAATTATCTTCCTTTTCCTAATCTTCGCAGCTCTTCTATGGGATACTCTCTTGGGAGTTTCTTGATCGATTATCTTCCCCGAAAGGGAAAGTAAGGATTCTTCTATTTCATCCAAATTATCAATACTCTGAGGCCTAAACCTGATAGTGTAAGTCTTCTCCGATCTTGACTGTTTAACTTCATTGATTTTCTTTTTTGAGCACCATTCCAGATTTTCAATCTCGACATTCNCTTCTGCGTTATTATTAATCATCGAAATAAGTTCTTTGAGGTCAAAGTCTCTCTTAGTTGGTCTTTTGATTTCCAATACGAATGGTCTTCCGGAGCCAAGGCACCTTACGTCAATATCTTCTCTGCCCATACCATGAAACGAGGTGTCTTCTGCATCAAGTGCTTCTCGAACTGGTTCACCAATCAAATCCTGAACAGAGTTCGGGTATTGGAGACCAGTCCCTTCACAGGACTCGCAACCCAAGGATCGGCCTCGACATGCTCTGCATGGCCATCGAGTCTGGGGTATTCCTCTGGAAATCTTTCTATATCTACCATAAAGAAAAACCGGCCTCACATCAACATCNACCCTAAGAGTTAGCCCATCTACCAGAACCATGATATCCGGTTTCTCCTTTACGAAGACAATTTGCTGATCTAGTTCTCTAATCCTTTTGTGAATTGCCTCAACAATTGCGCCTTTCAATGGGTATGATCCTTGGGCTCCGAACTTACTTCTAATTCTGTCTTCTTCTTGAATGAGGTCCTTAGGAAGATGGATTCCGAATTGCATCGTAGAGAATTGGGTTTCCGAAAGAGTCCGAAAAACTCTTTCTACGATGTTGTCTATGTCCTCAAAGAGTTCCTCGCAAAGAGGACAATAATCTTGGACAATGCTTGATTCGAGTTTTTCATCTCTCTCAAAGGCTTCCTGTCTGATAACCGAACCCGGTGAAGAGTGTGTGTCTTGGAATCTTTTTCCAGAGATTCTATCTAGGCAAAAATCACAGGCCCCGATTTTNATAATATGCGCGATTCCTAGAGGTGCTGGGCAAGGAGGAGAGTCCCAATTCACTGTATTTCCTTCAAAATCAAAATCATCGCCATCGAACCATATTTCCTCCGTGACACTTTCTTCCACCAATTCATCTTCGGAAATAACTTCGGAAGATGCATAGCCCGCAGAAGCATAGAGTTGCCACTCATCTTCCTCATCTACAGGTCTTGAAACATCCTTTGATCCTTCTTTTACCATAATATCGCCACCGTAGCAAAGGGGATACCCGTTACTTCGATGTCTCGCCGGGTGGTAGTCGGAGATTTGACTCCTTCGTAAAAACAGTTATTCCAATTTGGCCCCATTAGATTCGCAAACGTTTCTCAGATGAGNGAAAGAATGGATGCCACTAGAGCATCCAGTCGGCCATTCCAGTTGAATTCCATATTTCCCCACTNGTGTGACCTTGGGTTTCTCAATTCTCAGCCTCATTATCTCTTCTTCGAACTCAATTCTCCTCTGTTCATTGACTTGTCGAGGTTTACAATTTGCACATTGACAATTTGATCGGATTGTCAGGTAATTAAGTCTGAATGAGGCTCCATCTGCGAAACGCATTATACAATCTTCATCACCCCTCTCCAATACAGTCAGTATGTCGCTTGACATTTTGCCCGCCCTAATTGTTCATCCAATGGTACCAATCATATCATTTTATCATCACCATAGGACAATAAATTTGAGCTTGTTGTTGGTTGGGAGAATTATGAGTAGAGAGGTTGGGGATGTAATTTCATTCGCAGACTGGCCAGAATTCCAGCCGAATATGACTCCCAGAGAGATCTTTTCGGAGGGTAGCTTTGGTGGTTTTTACTGGAGGCCGATTTATTCGTCCGTAATCTCAATGAATCTGAGGGATGAGCACTTAGAATTCGATGACTGGTGGGATGGAATTGACGAGAGCCTACTCATCAGCGAGAAGTATGACAAGAGCAGAAATCGGTACAAGGTGAAGTGCGGGACCACTTTGGAAATGTGGGAAGAGAAAGGATGGATAGTAGAGCAGGACCCATACGGATGGGTACAATGGTATTGTAGATTCTACAAGGGCAGAAAATCGGAAGATGACCTGCGACAGATCAAGAGATGGAAGGCATTCGCAGGCCCAAAGGGCAGGTTCAGGAACCATCTCATTAACAGGATAATAGCAAAGGGTGGGGACTATGGCGATGAGACGATTAGTCCTGTTGTCAGGCAGTCTCTACAACACTGGGGATACAGACTAACATCGGAGGACTTTGAGGAAGCCTCGCTGGGGAAATGGAAATCAAGCCTAGGTTAGTACAGGAAGGGCCGATTTCAAACAACATATGAAATATAAACGATTTTGGGTTTTTTTAACATGTATCAGTACAAGCATGAAACAGAAGTAGATTCCGATGCGAAGTCGACATTCGCTTGGTTCGAACATGAAGGGTCCTTCCGGAGACTCATGCCTCCGTGGGAAGTTGCCGAAGAGATCAGGGCAGATGACTCATTGGAAGTTGGTTCCCAGAGAGTTTTCAGATTCCCCATGGGGCCAATCAAAATGACTTGGGTTGCAGAGCATACTGGATACAGGCCGCCCCATTTCTTCTCCGACACCATGGTCAAGGGCCCATTCTGGTCATGGAATCACGATCATCACCTAATCGAAGAGGACGGGAAGACCAAAGTCATAGACGAAGTCAGCTACCAAGTCCCCTTCGGCCCACTAGGAAACCTAGCCGACAGGGTTCTGGGTGGAAGATTAGTCAGAAGGCGCCTCTCCCAGATGTTTACAGCAAGAGAACTGCGGCTAAAGAGAGACATGACTCATCATTCGAAGTTCGGCGATTTGCCCAGGAGGAGGATCCTGGTCGCCGGTTCCTCTGGAATGATAGGTACTCAATTGGTTGCCTTTCTGGATACTGGGGGACATGAGGTGTGGAGGCTAGTAAGAAGGAGCCCCAAGGAAGGAAAGAAAGAGCTCTTCTGGGATCCGGACTCGGGAAAATTGGATGATGGAATTCTGGAGGGCTTCGACTCTATCATCCATCTCGGAGGAGAGGGTATCGGAGACAAGCGATGGAACAAGAAAAGGAAGAGCGCTATCAGGGACTCTAGGGTGGATAGCACAAGCCTACTTTCCGAAGCCATAGCAAAGATGGAAAAGAAGCCTGAGGTGTTCATCGTAGCGAGTGCAATCGGTTGGTATGGGGACCGTGGCGATGAGGAGCTGACCGAGGATAGCGCGGTTGGTGAGGGGTTCCTTCCAGAGGTCTGTTCAGATTGGGAGGGTGCGTCTGCAGATCTCCCAGATGAGGTCAGGCATGTTTACCTCAGGTCGGGCATAGTCCTCTCGGGGACAGGTGGCGCTCTGGGGAAGATGCTGATGCCCTTCAAAATGGGAGCGGGAGGGCCAATGGGTAATGGAAAACAGTGGATGTCATGGATATCTCTTGATGATGAGATATACGCCATCCATCATCTTCTGATGGAAACCGGCTCCAAAGGAGTTTACAACTTGACCGCACCCAATCCCGTGAGACAGAAGAGCTTCGCTAAGACGCTGGGAAGAGTTCTCAGAAGGCCTGCATTCGCCCCATTACCCGGTTTTGTAATCAAAATCCTATTCGGAGAGATGGGAGTGAAGCTGACGCTGGAAAGTCAGAAAGTGCTCCCAAACAGGTTGTTAGATGAGGGGTACGAGTTCCTTCATCCAGATTTAGAGTCAGCACTGCAGGATACCTTAGGTCTCTGGTGATTCAGAGGGCTGGTTTTTAGTTATGATAATGAGTGATTCTAAGCGACTGGAAGACTTAGTTTTACAAACTAAATTTGTGCATATCCTTGGAGCGGGAGTGAATCCCGAAAAACCAGCTAATTCGGCGGTTTCAGATCTATCGGAGAGAGGTTGGAACCCGATTCCCATCCATCCGAGAGATGCAGGTGCCAGCATCGGAGGATATCCAATAAGACCGAAAATCGAAGACGGAGTTCTCACAGAGATTGTAGTTCTATTCCTAGCACCAGCAAGAGCGCGTGAGGCTGTCAAAAGGCTCCTAATAACTAATCATGACTCCCCCACACTAATTTGGTTCCAACACGGTTCTGAAGACGCTATCGCTGAAAGCTGGCTCGATGATGCAGGATGGAACTACGTCAAGAATGACTGTATCGTGAGATTTGTCCAAAGACACGGCCTGACGAGGGACCCTGAACTAATCCCATGGTTCAAGCAGGTTCAGAGTGATGATGGGTCAGGATGCTCGGTTTGGAGTGTGCATGAATTCCAAGAAGACTCCGAGAAGTCTGAGACAGAATTGGAGTGGATAGGGGATTTGCGAGATCTGGAATTTTCCAAATCATCAATTCCCAACTACATTAGGAGCCTAAGAAATGAAGGCGAGGGTCTAGAAGAATGCGCTAGGAGACTAGCAAACTAATACGGGCCTAGGAGCTATTTCGAGGCCTCCTTGAATGCCTTTAGTGCCTCTAATGTTTCGAATTCAACAACGAAAGGAGATATCATACCGCAGGTCTTGCACTGGTACTTCCGACCTGTCTCGAAACCCAAGTAGGGATAGACATCCATACTGAAGCAACTACCACAGGCCCTGTAGGTCATGGTTGTACTAGAGAGTCGAGGATATTGAATACTTGTCAGCTTTGACTGACTTATACTCGGAATAGAAGGTCGTGCCCAGACCTTATGTACTGGCTGGATCTTCTGGGTAAGCGAGCCTGAGTGCTGCTGGTGCGAGGATCAGGCTGGCAATCAGAGACAAGCCGATCATAACTGCACAGAATAGTCCGAATGTGGAGAAGAAGCCCATCTCTGACTGGTTGATTATCACGAAACCGGTTGTATCCGAAACTGCCGATCCGAACAGAGCGATTCCGGACGCTCCCCCAACCGCTTCGATCGACTTCATCGTCCCAACGCCCTTCTCCATCTCCTCTCGGAATCGCTCAATGACGTGGATTACGTAGTCAATACCCACACCTAGGGAGATTGCGGCTATTGAAACGGTAACCATATTGAGCCCATAGCCGGTCATGCCCACTATAGCATATAGCCAAACAATCATCAGAAAAATCGGTGCGGAGGTGATGGTGGCTAGTAGGAGGGGCTTTGTCCCCCAAACCAACGAGCAAGCTACTGCAATGAGCCCGAACGTTATGGCGTAGTTAGGCCCTGCGAGGACGTAAGTGATTGATGCCATCAACACGGAGTTTATCACGATTTTAAATGAGGTAGGAACCGTCTTCTGGGAAAGCTCACGCATTCTCTCGGAGAATGGGGACTCCTCTCGAAAGCCCCACCAGAGTGCCATTATGCAGAAGACTAGTCCAAGCAGCAAGGTGTCCTGAAGGTCATCTTGCATCGAGTCCGCAGCTACGAAGCGAATCACTGGCTCTCCTGTTGGGATGGCCCATGTCACCGGATAGTCTGCGTTAAGGAAAGCCGTATCCAAGTCCCCCCTCACTCGATTGTGAGTCTTCGAGAGGTTTTGGAGGGGAGAGAGATCTGCCTCCAACTGCTCAAGTGCGGGCTCCACCAATGAGAACTGCTCTGGGCTGGAGATTCCATACCTCATTGCAGTCCGTGGGTATCTAGGAACTTCTCCAGATTCTGTCATCCATGGGCTACCAAAATCCAGATTTCCTTCTACCTGTAGAAACTCTCCAACTATACTAGGCGAGAGGGAGGGATATCCTCCGCTTGCTGGAACGCCCCTCGTTAACATGAATCCGTATAGGAAGGAAAGACACCTACTGTCCTCTACAATCGGGACGTAGATGAATTCCATATCCCTGTTGGGGATGTTGACTGTCTCACAATCGATGCCTCCGTTGGGGGAACTGAAATCCCAACCCGCGTCCTCGAACTGGGTCTGGTTCCAAGCCATGGCTGCTCTAGTATACCAAAGCAGTAGGTCTATTCCCAACAGCTCCACGTCTCCGTTCGGCATTCTAGATATCTGGTCGGGGTCTCCTGGTCCATGAGAGTTCATGTTTCTGCGAACATCCTCTATCGCCTGAATCACAAGAGGATTGGTGATGTTACCCTCCACAAGGACGTAAGCAGGCTCTCCCTCATCACTGAAGCGATCATTGATCATGCCGACCCCTACTGCCAAGTCGGAGTCCTCCTCCACAAAGTCCTCCACTTGGAAGTCACCCTCCAAAGATAGCATTATCGGAGCAGCTAACGCAGTTAGTATCAGCGAGACAAGAAGGACCACTGGTGCGTGTCTAGCCGACTGGGATGCTAAGGAGGATAGCCAGGAGCTCGGTATCATGTGAACTATATCCAGTGGCTCTTCATCTAGCCTCCCTCTAGACTCTAGCCAGTTGTCGATGTCGAGTCTAGTCAGAGGGACCCAGAGTCCCGTCAGGAAAAAGGCGCAGAATACTCCGATTCCGGCCTCTATACCAAATGACCTGAGGGCGGCTATGCTGGAGGTCATGTTAGCCATGAATGCTACGATAGTAGTGACGGAAGTGAGCATGATTGCTAGTCCAACTTTGCTGATTGCCTTGTGCACTGCCTGTTCCGATGACGCCCCTAACCTACGCTCTTCCTTGTATCTGTGCAGGCTGTGGAGGCTGTCGTCGATTTCCAAAGCTAGGATGAGAATCGGGAGAAGATTGGAGAACTGCGACCTGAAGATGAACTCATTGCCAGTGGCTTTACCTAGAACTATGCACCATCCTATTAGTCCATACATCCATACCAATGACATAGCCAAGCTGGTGCTCACGATTGCAACATCAGACACTCTACGTAGGCTAGCCCATAGCAAGACCATAATCGATAGTCCCATCAAAAGGAGTAGGTGAGCGCTGGAGAGGAGCTCTCGATTTATCTCAACATTGATGGCCTCCGCGAACATCAGGGATACGATTGATTCGTCGGACTCACGGAGGTCCTCCTCGAGAGAGAGGTATAGCCACTCTACAGAGCATAGCTTCTGACCTTGCGCCTCCCTCTCCCTACAGAAGTCCACCGAGTTCCTGACGGGGTTAGTCTCGAGCTCGAGTCCGTTCCTCTCATAGCCGAACTGCGAGGTTGCATTCTTCCAAGTAAAGGTCCAGCCGTTTCTCTGCATCTCGTCGCGATCGAAGTTCACTATCAGCCATGCGGCCGATGCCGACCATCTCCCCCTCTCCCAGGTGTCAGAAATCAGCGAGCCGTTCTCGGAAATACTGTGGCCCACTGGCCCAATCACCAATCCATTCTCATCTGGAAGGAAAGCTCTGTCATTAGATAGAAATCGCAGAAATGCTCCGTTGCTGTTGTTGGCCATTCTGTGTGCTGCCAAGTCGATGTGATCTTGAGTTAGGTTTGGATCGTCAAAGGTCAGGCACTCCAACTCGCCGCAATCGCTCCAATTAGTCGGTGCTGGATCAGTAGATGCTTCGATGTCCAGAGTCGTAGATAGCTTATATGGGTCTATCCTAGGTTTAGTAAGGGAGGACTCATTTGCCATGAATGTCCTGAATTCTGTTGCTAAGTCTAGGATTCCGAAGACAGGATCACCTGAAATCTCCGAGGCCAAGGGCAGGTAGAACTTGGAGATCTCGCTAGACCTAAGGGTGTCTGCGTCAGTGTCAATTTCCCTCAGTACAGAGAGATTCAGGATACCGCCCTCAGGATCTGTGATGCCCCCTCCAAGTCCCGGATACTCGGCGATCATATCGACATCCGAGTCCGGATCACCGACGTAAGAAGGGTCCCTGACAAAGATCCCAAAACCCCAGATATTTCCAGCGGCAGAGAACTCGTCACGGAGAACCTGATTCGCATCCAACTCAGGAGATTCCATTTCGTAGGACTCTATGTCTATTGGTTCGAAGGAGGCAATGATACCAGGGATCATTAGTACTGAGACTACAAAAACTAGGAAGTGTACCTTTTTCCTTCGGGGGATAAGAAAGTCCGCCATGCCTTCGAAACTTCTCACAGATCGCCCTGAGAATCTCATTATTTGACTGATTGTATAGCTACAGGCCGACATCTCTGAGACTTTTGAGTACCTCGAACTGAGCTTCTGACATCTCCTCTGGCTCAGAGAGAGTGAATTCGACATCGAGTGCTCCACCAGCATGGCCATGCCCCTGCAAACGCCTCCTGTCGCCTATCCTGGTTCCCTTGGGAATCTCGATCTGGAGCCTTTGCCCGGAAGGCGTGGTTATCCTGACTTTTCCCCCCAACGACAGCATAGAGTATGGAATACTCACTTCTTGAATCAAGCGTCCATCCTCCCACCTTCGACCCTCCTCAGCATCCAAGCGTACTGTAATCAGGAGATCTCCGGACTCTCCCTCCGGATGCTCGTGTCCCATTCCCCTCAGGCGGAGAAGATGTCCCTGTTCAGCGCCCTTCGGAACCCTGACTGTAATGGTGCTTCCTTTTGTCTGAACTCCTGATCCGCCACACAATGAGCATCTCCTAGAAGTACCGAAGCTGGAACCATCGCAATCTGAGCACCTTCTCATCCTCCTATGGCTGAATTTAACCTCAGTCCCACTCAATGCCTGCTCCAGTGAAATGTCCAAACCAGCCTCGATATCTGCTCCCTTACTAGTCTTCTTTGATTCCCTAGGACTATGATTCGAGTTATCGAACCTGAATCCTGGGCTGGGCTGTTGGGCTCCCCTACCTCCCATGAACTGAGAAAAAATATCACCGATATCCACACCTCCTCCGAATGGAGCTCGCCTTCTCCCCCCTTGGAACATCTCTTCCATTCTCTTCTGCTGGTCATACTCGGTTCTTCCTTCCGAGGTCCCGATCTTTTCATATGCAGACTGAATGGACTTGAACCTCTCTTCTGCAGCCTCATCTCCTGGATTTCGATCAGGGTGATACTGTCTAGCTAATTTCCTATATGACCTCTTTATCTCTGCATCAGAAGCATCCTTGGACACATCGAGTGTACTGTATGGGTCCTCCGTCACATTAGGTGTCCGGGAGGCATCATCCTTCAACCTGATGAGTGAGGAGTACGGACCGATGTTCTAATGATTGATACCTGACTAGGTCGTCCATGGGAGTTGGCTGGGCTGTTTTCAGGAACTATGCTGGACATGCGAAGGAGATACTAGGGGAAGTGACGGACTATCCGAGGTTCTTCCTTATGCCCCCTTCAGCGATGGTAGAGGCAACCGATGCTGGAGAGAATGTTGTGACTCTTCTTGAGCCGGATGAGCACATAGACCACGAAGTAGAGATGGTGTTCAGATTGGGAGAGGATCTTACACCTTTAGAGATGTGCGTGGGGATTGATACGACAAATAGGACCCGTCAGACTATGGCAAAAAGGGAAGGTTGGCCTTGGTTGGAGGGCAAAGGTTTCAGAGGATCCGGAGTTCTTGGCACATGGGCAAAATGGGACGAAAGACCGGTCAAGATTGGTCTTTCGATAAATGGTCAAATAAAACAGGAAGCGTCAACTGGACAAATGGTGCACACTGTGGAAGATCTTCTGAAACATCTCAAGAATTGGTATGATCTTGAACCGGGCGATCTTGTTTGGACGGGTACACCAAAGGGGGTCAGTCCAATGAGTCCTGGAGATATAGTAGAAGCATGGATGCATAATCTGGACGGAGCAAGGATTAGCAGACTTAGGGCACTTTGCAAATAGTCGGGGCGAAATGAGTTATGTCAATCGGAGACAGAAGAATCGAGAAGTCGAGATTAATTGATGGCTCAGGAATGATTCAATCTGGAGATTTCATCTTACATTCTGATGGTTCTTTCTCAGAAAGTAGGGGTGATGAGGACGTGGTTGAAGTTATCGATGGTTCTTCACGAGTAATTACTAGGTCTCTACAGAACTGGCATACNCATATGGCAATGATTCTNAACAAGTCNATGGGAGAAGGNCTTCCNCTNATGGAATGGCTGAATACCTCAATNTTCCCNGTNGAGAANGGNNTGACAGAAGAGTTCGTGGANATTGGNACNAGNGCTGCAGCTGCAGAAATGATNGCTACNGGAACAACNTTTGCNTGTGATATGTACTATCATCCTGANANTGTNGGNAANGTAATNGAAGAAAGNGGNATTAGGGCCAAGGTATGNGGNCCNATTACAGATTTTCCAACTCCATCATANCCNAAGGGNGCNGGACAGGCACTAAAGAGGATTGAGAAACTGCTATCAGAAGATTCACGAAGGACGAAAAGGGTAGAATATGGAATTGGAACTCATTCGGTTTACACGTGTTCAGAAGAGACACTAATGAAAGCTTCAGAGCTCTCAAGAAACACCGGATGCACCCTAAGTATTCATACTTCTGAGACCAGAAAGGAAGTCGCTGATTGCCATAAAGAGCATGGGATGTATCCAATAGAATACCTCGACAGTATCGATTATTTCACTGAAGGGACTGTTTGTGCTCATTGTGGTTGGGTGACCAAGAAAGAAATGAGGATTCTGGCTGAACGTGGAGCACATGCGGTACACTGTCCAACAAGTAATCAAAAGTTAGCCTGCGGAGGAACTATGTCCTATCCTGCGATGAAAGATGCCGGCGTTGATGTGAGGCTTGGCACAGATGGTGCAGCCAGTAATAATTCTCTGGATATGAGAAGTGAGGCTAAAGCCGCAAGTATTGTCCAAAGGCACGATCACTGGGATGCTAGAATTCTAGGTCCTAAGGAAACATGGAGTCTTGCCACAAAGGATTCACGAGATTGGATTACTTGGGATTTAACCGATATCAGAATGAGACCCCTAGGAAGGGGTGGAAGAAGAGTGCTGGCTAACCTAATTTACTCTGGATCTAAAGTACTAGATATGTTTGTTGACGGAGAGGCTATTCGCAGGGATGGGGTTACTCTTACTATGGACGAAGAAATAGTGTCAAATGATCTTGAAGACGCTGTTCTAAGATACTATGAAGAAATCTAGAAAGTAGTCAAAGTGACTCGATCTATGGGTAAAAGAGGAACGCAGCTCCNAGAACTGAGTATGACGCTAGGAGCATCGCCCCTTCTAGCCAATTAGACTTACCATCAGAAGCGATCGAGTTTACAATTAGTACGGCTAGAAAGGCGGAGACAGTTTCTAACATCCCGAATTCAAATGTCAGGGGTACGTCGAGCATCCAAGAAAAAATGACCATAATAGGTGCGACGAAAACCGCGATCTGGGTAGATGACCCCATAGATATCGCGAAGGAGAGATCCATCTTATTTTTTCCAGCTACTGTAACCGCAGTGAAGTGTTCTGCGGCGTTTCCAAACAGAGGCAATAGGATAATGCCAATGAATAAGTGTGGTAGACCAACATCTTCAGCTGCTGACTCAACTGAGTGTACCAAAATCTCAGCCATCCATGAGACCAAAATGGTTGCGACTAAAAGGAGGATTCCTGCATCCCTTTGAGTCATCTCCGGATTCTCATGATGGCTTCCCTCAGTTGCAAAAAGATGAACATGTGTTCTAAATTGGAAGAGTAAGAAAAGCCCGTAAATCAATAGGAGTATTATGGCTGCAATATGGCTCAAATGCTTAACTCCAATATCTCCATCCTCTCCACCAACGGTTGAGTGAAACACTGTGGGTATTACCAACACGATCATTGAAAGGAGNAGGAGTGAGCCGTTTGAGCTGACTTGGGTTTCTGAGTATCTCTGCTCAGCATGATGAATGCCCCCCCAAACAAATGCCAGTCCCATTACGAGTAATAGGTTACCCAGGATACTACCTATCAAGCTCGCTTGGACCAGATGAATNTAGAACATCTCAATCTCAGGATCGGTCTCCTGGTACGCTTTGAAAATCAGTAGGATAGCAATTATCATTTCTGCAGCATTACCAAAAGTCGCATTCAACAGACCCCCCAGTGATTCTGAGGTTCTAAGGGCAATTTCCTCGGTTGCCCGTCCCATNAGAAATGCTAGAGGCATAATGGCTACCAAAGAAGAGAAGAATGCCAAAGTTGAGTTTTCATCNACATATCTGAAATATAGTGTAAATGGGACTGCAATTAGTAAAANATTCAAAGTACTGTCTCGAGGATGCATTGCNCTTATCCAACTAATATTTTCGCTCATTGTACTTACCGAAACCCGTGTTCTAGGTCAATGTTACGCAATTTCACGGAGAATTCTTGTCAACATTAGGTCTGGNAGCCTCATGAATNGGNGTATGAGAGTAGGCTTGACCGGATCACCCGGTGTGGGCAAGACAACGATCTCATCTCTTCTTGTCGAGTACGGTTTCTCNGTTGAATCTGTGGAAATGATTGCGGAGAAATACGGATGTATTGGTGATGTTGACCCCTNTGATGGAGCCAGAGCAATCGATGTGGAAGGGCTTGTTTCACATCTTGATTCAGAATGGANTGATGCGCCCAAAGCGAAATTAGTTATTGATGGTCATCTATCCCACTTTCTTCCAGTGGACTGTCTAGTTGTTCTGAGATGTGCNCCTGAAATTCTCAAAGAAAGACTATCTGCCAGAGGATATTCTGANGGTAAGATNTTGGAAAACGTCGATTGGGAGATTATCGGAGGTGCATGGAATGAGGTTAATGACNCNATTCCCATGATTGAATTTGATAGTACAAGTCAGTCGACTGTGTCGATAGCGAAGTCTATCCTGAATTGGATTGAAGATGGATGCAAGCCTAATAGACCGCTCGATCCAATCGATTGGATAAGCAAGGGGGAGGAATAACGTGTTCGAGAAAATGCGGGACAAGTGGACCAAAATAATCAATCCACTTGTATTAAGAATGGAGGGTGTTGATCCTAGTTTTCTTACATGGACTAGTTTGGTGGTTTCTCTGGTTGCTTTCTACCTGTTAATGAATGCGGGGGATGATAGTGCCGGGGCATTGGGGATAATAGTTGGAGTAATTCTTATCTTGATAGCGGGAGTATTGGATGGGTTAGACGGGGCTCTAGCAAGACATCAAGGCACAGATGGGCCATATGGAGATTTTCTTGACCACACAATCGATAGGGTGGTAGATGTTGGTATTCTTGTAGCAATAGGACTGAATACTAGCTTCGTGGATTCTCCAAGCTCTGGATATTTGGCTGGACTACTGACACTATTCGGTTCCTACATGGGGACACAAGCCCAATCAGTAGGACTCAATAGAATCTATGGAGGTTTTTCAAGAGCGGATAGAATGGTCCTCACTTTGGTCGCACTAATTTCAGTTTCATGGCAGGCCCATGCCGGACTTACTAGTATTCAGACCAATGAGATAGGGGAATGGATACTTCTTGGAAACAGTCACTTGAACGGGATGACTGCAGCATTAGCTATTTCTGCATGGGGTGGAGCATATACGTTTCTAGTCAGATTCGTGAAAACAAGAAATGGACTATTGTCCTGATGGCAATCAAAAAAAAGCTCAAAAACCGATGTCTAAGAAGTATTTTGTGGGGCAATGGTTATCCTCTATTCAACACGCCTTACGCTCGTGAAGCATCTTATTGAAAGAGTTCTAGAACTCAAAGAAGAGGGAGATCAGGTATCTAAACCGTCTGAATTGGATAAAGCACCTGATCTAGAAAATCTTCTGAAATCGCTGCAACCGAAGATTAGAGTTTTCGGATGCGGGGGGTGTGGATCGAATACGGTCGCCCGATTGGAGCATGAGGGCTTGTTCGACGGAGAGTATGTCAAGGGGATGGCAGTGAACACCGACGCTCAGCATCTGTTGAGAGTTAACGTGGAGAACAAGGTTCTGATTGGTCGGTCCGCCCGAGGCAGGGGGGCGGGGGGCGACCCAGAGAAAGGAGAGCAAGCGGCATACGAGTCTGAACGTGTGCTCAAGAATGAGGTGGAGAAGTGCGATCTAGCTTTCATCACCGCGGGTCTAGGCGGCGGAACGGGTACTGGAAGCGCCCATGTCGTCGCTAGGCTCGCTAAAGCTTCTGAGGCTCTTACTATTGCTGTAGTAAGCTATCCTTTTGTTTCGGAAGGGGCAGTTAGGAGGCAGAATGCCGAGTGGGGTTTAGAACGTCTAAGGGAAGTGTGTGACACTGTAATTGTTCTTCCAAATGAGAGGCTTCTAGAAGTAGAAGGAGTTAGGGATCTGCCTCTTGACGCTGCTTTCAGAGTAGCCGATGAACTATTGATGAGGAGTATTTCGGGGGTTTCCGAAATGATTGCCAAAGAAGGAGTTGTTAATTTGGACTTCCAAGATCTACGTTCTGTAATGGAGAATGGTGGAGGGGTCGCAATGATTGGTCTCGGTGAGGCAACCGCCGAAGAGGGGGCCGAGAAGGCAACTTTGGAGGCCTTAGAGTCCCCACTGCTCGATATAGACATTTCAGATGCCAGAGGTGCGCTCGTAAACGTTGTTGGTGGGCCTGGACTTACTCTGGGCGAGGCTGAGCAGTGTGCGAAAATTATTCGAGAGAGTATTAATCCATATGCAAGAATGATTTGGGGCGTAACGACAGATGATTCCATGGGTAATGACATCAGAGTTCTCCTGGTACTAACCGGTGTGAAGAGCGAGCAGATTCATGGGGCCTCTCTCCATACTCAAATGAGGAATCTAAGGAATAGAACCGTAGAATTCGTAAGTTAGTTTTGATTTTTTATTAGTTTTCTCTTCAGCTCACTTCCCGTCGTCCTTAAATGGAATCTGTAGGTCGCCGAGGTGCTCTTAGGTGTTAGTATGGCTGTTGAGAACTCGAAGGTTGGTCCAATTGAAGAGATAGCGCAGTCCTGGCAGGATGAAATTGAAGGCAGAGTCAAGGGCCTTCAGACGGGTTCCTATGCGAGGATTCTAAAGATGGCAAAAAAGCCCTCAAAGCAGGAGTTTCGGCAGACTGTAATTGTTTGTGGGATTGGGATGTTCGTTCTTGGTGCGATTGGTTTCGTTATTCTGGCTCTTATGGTCAACGTTTTTCCTCCTTTCTTCAGTTGGCTAGTAGGGTAGGGTGAAATCTTGTCTGAGGCATTTACAATATACATTCGAAGCGGGGAAAGAGTTCTCCTGATGCAGCGTGCAGATGAGGTAGCAGATTTTCCTGGAGCTTGGGATGGGATTTACGGTGTAGGAGATCCTGGTGACTATGAATCTCTTGTGGCTAGAATAACAGAGTGTACTGGAATTATTTCTGAAAAATTGCAGATTGTTCGTACAGACATGGCAAGGGGTTTGGCCTATGGAAATCGTCTCAACGATGTTACGCCAATTCTCTTCATTACCGAGGAGGTGGAAGTTAGCCCGGGTGCAATATACAAGAGTTACGAGTGGGTTGATCCGGGGGCAATACAGACAAAAGACTACTCGACACCCCAACTAAAAGAGATGTATGGAGACGTGGCATCGTATCTTTACATCCTGAAAACCTCAATCGGACAGGAGCAGAACGTAGCAGCAGAGATTAGAGCTAGACTGTCTGGAACAGGTTCACTGAAGGACATACAAGACAAGATTTTCGGAGTTTTGAGTCCTCATTATATGAAGGGATTTATTTTCGTTGAGGCTAGTGCTATGCATCATGTCCAGAAATTGATTGGGAGAGTAGGAGTAGGAGTTACCCCCCTCAAAAATTGTAGCAAAGTTCTGGATGGCGAGGCTCCTCTTGAAGATGTTCTGCCATATCTTGAGCCTAAGGCAGCTACAACTGGCATAGAAGAAGGTTGTATCGTAGAAATTTCTGGAGGCGCGTTCAGAGGACAAGCCGCCAGAGTAACAGTGGTAGCCGAATCCAAAGAAGAGGTCACAGTGGAGCTCTTCGAAGCAGCTGTACCAGTAGCTTTGACGGTGAGAGCGGATCAGGTTAGAGTTACGCAGAGAGTAGAGTGATTCAACAAAGGCTGTTTTTTTGGTTGCATCATTATTCATATAGGGAGAGTAAGTCGGCCGGTTCCGCGAAAGGTGATAACCCCCATGTCTGCACGTAATGAAACCCCTCACAAGGTAATACAAACCCTGGGGAAGAATAAGTGCAATGGATCATGGGAAGAGTCTACTGAGAATCTATCAATGGATCAGGTAAAGAGTATTGCAGAGGATCAAAAAGACCGTCTTACTGGGAAAACTCTGTATGCCCGTTGCAGAGAGGTTATGGGTACATGCGTGGCTATGAGAGTAAGAGTAGAAGGCAGAGAGCCAAAAGTCGCTCTAAAGGATATGAGTGAGGGAGCGTTTAACGAGCATTTCAGTTAGAGCTTCACGAATTGCGGGAGAGGTAAGCCTCGTTGACCGCAGAGGTGAGAAAAATGAAAGAAAATTTACAGACAGCGATTCAACAAGCTATCGAAGAAGCTCCAGATAGGAGCTTTGTCGAATCTATTGAGATTTCTTTCACGATTAAAGATGTAGATCTAAAGATACCGACAAATAGGATTCAGGAAGAAGTTAGGCTCCCCTCGGGAAGGGGCAAACCAGTCAAGATCGCCATGTTTGCTGGAGGAGAAATGGCAGCAAAGGCAAAGGCTGGAGGGCTAGATGTGATTGACCCATCAACTATTGAAGATCTCGGTGGAAACAAACAGAAGGCAAGAAAAGTCGCTAAGCAGTATGATTTCTTCTTATCTGAGATACCACATATGGGTACGGTGGGAAGATTCCTTGGAGGAGTTTTAGGGCCTAGAGGAAAGATGCCTCGACCGGTTCCTCCAACGCTGGATCCTTCTACTCTGGCTTCTGGCCTAAAAGATACGGCAATAGTTAGATCAAGAGACAAAGTGACATTTCATACTGCATTAGGATCTAGGGAACAGGGAATTGACGATCTGGCTTCCAACGCAATCGCAATATGGGAAAGGGTAACTGGTAAGTTGGAGAGAGGGGCGGGTAATATTCGCTCTTGCTATGTCAAAACATCAATGGGACCTTCGATTAGAGTTGAGGTGATTCTTTGATCCCAAAGGTTGCTGGATGGAAGAAAGAAAGGGTATCCGAACTGACTGAGGTCTTCAATAGCGACGGAGTGGTTGCTATCGTGGATGTTTCCGGAGTACCTGCAAGCAATATGATTGACATGAGGAATAGTCTCAGAGAAAGGATGTCCATCACTATGGCGAAGAAATCGTTGATGAGAATTGCTTGGTCAGAGGCTGGAAGGCCGTCAGAGGAATTAGATACATTACTTCAGGGAGCCAACCAACCTTGTGTAGTTCACAGCAATTCAATGAATGCATTCGAGATCTTTGGTGAGTTGGAGAAGACAAGGCAAGGGCGAGCAGCAAAGGCCGGGGAGACCTTTCCAGAAGATGTCACAATTCCTGCCGGTCCAACAGAGTTCGGTCCGGGTCCAATTGTTGGGGAGTTCAATGCGGTCGGAATTCCAGCAAAAATAGACAAGGGCAAGGTAGCCATTCAGAGAGCAACTACGTTCTCAAAGGGAGATGAGATATCTGCAGATCTGGGAATAATGCTTGCTAAGCTTGGAATAAATCCAATTGAAATCGGTCTAATTCTAACCGGTGCAATCGAAGAAGGGCATATCTTCGACTCATCGGATTTGAATCTAGACATTGATGGATTGAGAAGTGATATTATTTCCGCCACATCTGGAGCGTTTAACCTGGCTTGTAATATGGGGTGGTTCTCGGATGTAACGACTCCTAGATTAATTTCAAAGGCATCAGGAGAGGCATTATCTGTGGCAGTTGAGGCCGGAATATTCAATGACGTTACAGCACAAATTATTCTTTCCAAGGCTAGTATGCAAGCAATGTCCATTGCTGGACAATTAGATTCCTCAGCTCTCGATGAAGAGCTAATTACTGCTTTAGGAGCAGTTGCAGAGAGTAATGAAGTCGCCCCATCCGAGGTGACGGAAACAGAAGGTTCCGAGGAGGAGCCTGAGAACGAGGAAGAGGATGAGGACGCAGGGTTCGGTGGACTCGGCGATCTCTTCGGATAAAAAAGGTGAATGAAATGGAATATGTGTATGCTGCAATGTTGTTGCATTCCGCAGGACAGGACATCGATGACAAGGCCGTCAGCTCAGTGCTGAAGGCTGCTGGAGTCGAGGCTGACGGGGCTCGAGTGAAGTCCCTAGTTGCCTCTCTAGGCTCTGTAGACATCGATGAGGCCATGGCGACCGCAGTTGCTGCCCCAGTGGCATCGGCTGCTCCTTCTGCATCTTCCGGAGGAGCTTCCAGTGAGGCTGCCCCAGTGGAGGAAGAGGTTGCAGAGGAACCCGAAGAAGAAGCGGGTGGCTTCGAAGGTCTAGGATCTCTGTTCGGCTGAATCAACAAATGAAATGAATGACGCGAAGCCGCTATGGGCGAGGGCCTCGAGGATGGGGTGATACTGATGGAGCGGATGCTTGAGATTCCAGTGAGTATAGTGCCTACTGAAGCAATCAGATCGTTGAGAGTAATAGGTGAAAAAAAGGGATGGAGGATGAGTAGGTTCGAAGAGACCACTTTTGTTCAAAGATGGGCAATTATTGTACCTCTAGCTAAAAGAGCCAGAGTTCTTGGATTAAAGGTTGAAGATGGCGAGGCGGAAGGCCTTTCAATTCGTTCATGGAGTTATGTTCCGGGTTCAGCGGGAAGAATTTCTTTCGTATCATTTAGGATTCCTGAATGGTTTGAGGGAGAAAAATGGGCTTCATTCTTGAAAGAATGGGCTAGCTATCAACCCAGGTGTCCTTGGAGATGGTCATTTTGGGAAAGATCAGTGATCGGATATCTGCTACCAGAATTCAAAAAATCTAGAGTTTCCTTCGCAAGAGAGGGAGTTGAAATATCAAATTGGGAAAGCACAATAGATAGTTGATTATAGCTAACTCAGACTATTAAGTGAGTTTATTTGATAGGTGGGTCGGAAATCGAAGAGCGAGAAACCCATGGACTTCCAAGATCTAGTTGACACCCCTCAGAAAGTAAAGACTCTAGCTGGGACGGTTATTTTCCTTGTTGCATTCCCAATATATTTCCAAGCCCTACCTTCTTTGATTGATGACGAAGTTTCGATCGGGGGGAGCTCTGGTCAAAGTGGATCGCTACAGGTGATTTTCGAAGAAAGTGAGAACACCCTGAGCGAAAGTGTTGTACTTTCAGACGGAGAAACGTATGATTCGTTTTTCGATCTAATTCTTGAGGACGAGGTTAATTTAGGTTATGTTGAGATAGAAGTTAGCTGCGTCGATAATGACGATCCTGGCCCGGGATTTACTGACAGTGCTGAAGGTCAGAGTGACCTTAGCGGAGTAGAAGGAGTAGAGGATAAGAATGCTGAGGGAGATTGTGCGGGCGGAGGAGGAGGTGGGTTCAGTATTAGATGGGATCTAATAGACAATTATACTGGTTCCGAATATACCGAAGAAGAAATGAGTGAGAGTGAAATTAGAGAGAGGTGGGATGATGGAGGGAAGGGAAGAGGTTCGTGGATACTAGAAATTACTGCAATTATCGATACTGCACCAATTGCTGGAGGGCTTATTGACAACGATGAGGAGTTCGAAATAACATGGACGGCAGTTTTTTTCACCATTTTGATAAGCGATCAAACATAACTATGACTTTGCCTGAATACTAACAATATCTCCGTCTTTTAGTTCATGGTCTGCACCTATTACCATTCCTGATTTGCCATCTATAGCTCTAACAAAACCTTCTCCTAGATCTGAGTGGACAATGAATGCCAAACCCTTAGCTGTAGTTCCCTTGGGAACAAGAACTGCATCTGGGAGAGTTTTTCCATCTCCATCAACCCATCTTGTATCGTCTTGGACTGGGTATGCAACAATCCTAGAAAGCTGACTGAAGACAACTTCCGTGATTAGACCAACCAATCCGCCACCCTCCCAAGAGGATAGTGATTCTGAAATAGAGTCTAAAGCAAGTCTTTGTTGATCGGAAAGTTTTTGTTGCCCAAGATCTGTAAGCTTGAACTCAGATTTTTCTGGATTATATACTATTAAGCCTGATGAAGAAGCTCTACGGAGGGCGAGTTCTGCCTCCGCGCTAGTGTAAACCACTATCCCCCCATTTGATTCTACTTCGGATCTAAGTTCCTCTCCATCCTCAACGATAATATCTGCCTTATTTGCTATAACTGAAATAGGAAACAATGACTTTCTAATGGAAGATGAAATAGTCATTATTTCCCCAGGCCCCCAATTACTGTAATCCGATGGATTAGGCAATTTACCATTAATATCTAGTAATCCTGAAGCTATGTGAGATTCATTGGCCCCAATTCCAGTAAGTCTGCTGATCAGATGATCTCGGATCGCGCTTTCACCTTCTGCTTGAGCCCTTCTAGATGCTCTGTCCCAGCCATTATGTATTATTCCGGAAATCCAAGAGTCTAATTCTCTTAGGAGGAACTTATGTTCTTCAATTGGTTTTGAGCCCCCAGAACCTATGGGATTTCCTTCTAAATCTGTTGAGCCCGATACATCAACAATCTGAATCAAAGCATCACATCTTGAAAGATCAGACAGGAACTGATTCCCCCTCCCTCTGCCCTCGTGCGCGCCGGGAACTAGCCCAGCAACATCGACTAGTGTAACTGGAACCATTCTTCTGAATCCAATGCATGATCCTGAATTTGGTAAGCAGATACTACCTCTCCTAGTATCTTCAATACCGATAGGATCAAGCCTTCCTGTAGATTCTCTTTTTTGTCTTAATATCGAGCAGACACAGTCAGAAGGAAGGGGTAACCAAGTTACTCCGACATTTGGATCGATAGTGGTGAATGGATAGTTGGCAATATCTACGGGAATCTCAGTTAATGCGGAAAAGGCAGTTGATTTGCCAACATTTGGTTTTCCAACTAGACCTATGCGCATACTTGACATTCCGTTGAGATGGCCTTCAGTACATGGACTATTTTACGTAGTTAGAGTTCTGTAGCTCTTCCTTGATCCTCGGTAGTTGTCTCTGGAATGACAACTGTATCGAGTTTGCCTTCTCTTTGTGCTAGAATTTTTCTAATCGTAGTCTCTTTAGTTAGCTTGTATGGGCTTGATATTGATGTAGATGATTCAGATGATTCTGCTCCAACTAGAGACCCTCGGAACGTGCCACTAATCATATTCATGGAGTGATAAATCGCACCCAGAACAGTTCCATAGAACAGGATTGATCCAAGGACTCGAAGCCTGTTAGCAGTTCTAATCTCTTCTTCAATAGCTGCTTCTGTGAGGGTCATATCTGAGAAGTCGGCCATCATTGTGAAAACGAGTCCCGAGAAGGCTCCGCCAGCCATTAACCAGAAAGCCCATCTTGAGCGATTTATTGAGAGAACGTTTCTACCTGATACCTCAGGAAATATCGATAATGCAGAGCCTAGGGAAGCAGGTACAGAAACCAACCAAATCCCCATCAATGCTAGAGACATGTGGATTCCGGTAAGTTCGTTTGTACCGGTAAGATGGTCAGTACTGATGAAGAGAGCCCCAATTGTGATTGGAACAATCATGAAGGCAGCTAGATTAATCTCGGGCATTCCTGGAGAGTCTGGATTCTCCATGAAAACATCATCTCCTCTAAGGGTGGCTAGAACATTAGCTGAAAGGGCGATTGCCGGAATTAATGAAAGGGCCAATAGGAAGGATCCTGCAATAATATCATTTCTTGAAGGATCGAAAATTGCTTTATCCAATGCTAGGAAGTCTGCTGCAACATCTCCCTCGATCAAGCCTGCAGGGCTAATTGTTATGATGGCCCCCGAAAGAGTTACTGCTGCGAGGGATCTGGACCAAAGAGGGTTCCCGCTTCCTCTGGAAGCTCCGTAGAGTAGAGCGCCGGACAGCATTAGGAAGAAGGTCGTACCGGCCATTCTGGTAGCTAACCATTGTCCTATTCCGGTATCTATGGAGCCTGATACCACTAATGAGACAACTGAAATAGGGGCAGAAATCAAGCCAATGATCATCATCCATCCCGGGAGTGGCATCTTCTTGCTCCTGGAAGCTGCGGTAATGAGTAAATTCACAATAATAGCCAGAAGTGCTAGGTTAATCAGTACAGTAGAGACTATCATAATCTTGAAACCAAGTATCTCAGGATTATTTGTAGCAACGAACATTACGAAGACTGCAAGAGTCCAGATTAGGGACATCAATGTTGCATTCTTCTCTGTGGCAAGATCTGTGCCACCTAATTCTGGTACAATATGCATAGCTGCACCAATTAGCAGCATTCCTATGGAACCATAAACTGTGATTAGGAAGCCTGAGACAATCAAGGAAGGCGATGAGGGGTTTAATCCCCAGGAAGATAGGCTATGAAGAGCATCAGGATCATGAGCAAGCCAAAGACCACAGAAAGTTACTGTGGAGGAAGGGATCAGCCAAAGAGCGCCATGCAAAATCCATGTCGTAGCTGCAGATCCTTTTTTTCCTTCTACGAAGTCTATAGGAGGGCCTAGAGCCTTTTCTAACATGAACATACTCAGGCTCTTGCTAACATCTGTGAATACCCAGAAGCCCCTATTGATCATAATGAAAACTGCAACCATCGCGATCCAGAATATCAGTACTGAAGAAAGTAGACTCAACGTATCACCTCACTCGCTTGTTGCCTCGGTAAGCATTGTACCTAGGATAGCAAAAACTCCAATCATAGCTCCAAGAATAAAGAACCAAATTCCCGAGTCAAACACTCCATCGAACACCGGGAGGACACTAGAAATAACTGGGAGATCGCTGTCTGGAAATAATATGCCATACAGTATTAGGAAAATTATAGTTGAGACGAAACCCATCGCGAGCATAACCCATGAGGAAGAAGGTTCGGCTTCTCCTTGGAGAAACTCACCGACCAGAGAGTTCTCTTTGTCGTCCAAAACATCACCCAAGAATCATTCGATTCCGAATCGACCACCGGAGATTTACCCTTAAGCGTTGGGCGTATCAAACTTGACAAATGGGTTAAGGGGCACGAACAATATCTAGTACGGAGCCTCGCCTAAATGTTCCAAATCCTAGTGGTAGAGGAAGCGAAGTATCATTTTCTATTTCTGCTTTCCAATGAGATTTACAAGAACATTCAAGATTTGAAAATTCCATCACGTCTCCGGAAACAGAGTATCTTTCAATTGCTGAAACTACGTCTGAGTCACACTTGCCACAGTTATGAGATCCCCTAATCTTGCCCCCAGCAGTTGGATGTACAATTACTCTACAATCTAATTTCTCAAGTTTGTCACTAGAACGTTCTATCATTTCAACCAATGACCAAAGCCAAGGTGGCCGGTATTCTCGATTTCTGAATATTCTATCGACTACTGTTCTTTTCTGAATATTCATTGGATTGACCGAAACCTCATCTGAATATGGAGCTACTGCCAGTAACCAATCTGTTGTGTGAGTTAGGGCATCCCCCTCAGACATGAATGGTGGCTTGAAAATCAAATACGTCTTTACTCTGAGATTGTTTTCCCTTAGCATTTCTATCGCTTTGTGCCATTGTTTTGTTGTAAACCCCTTGTTTACATGGAACCTTAGAACACGATCGTCATATGCCTCCAGACCTATTGCAACAGTACAACCAGGATGTCTTTCAGAAACCCATTTGATTTTCTCAGGAGTGCACATTTGTGCCTGAGCCTCTATTACTAAGTGGAGCCCCAATGCATAAGTTTCTCTGAGAACTGTCTCTTGCCACTCAGGTGGATTTTCTCTGTCTTCAAAGAATGTTCCAGATGTGTAAACCTTTACCATTTTACACCCCTCAAATTGATTGGTTGACTTTTTTGCGAAATCCCATTGCGAAAACATTTCTTCTGCAGTTACATCATCCCTAACATCATTGAAGTAACCGCAGAAAGTGCAACCAGACTTCCACCACCATGCACATCCCTTTGATCTGAGTATGACGGTAGCTGCTGTACAAGGAGTGCCATCAGGTAGGTTCTCAGGAGTCTTGTATACGGTTACGGGCCTATTAGCATCCCATGATTCTCTAAAGGACACAGATTCTGGAGTATTCTCTGGAGCCTTGATAAGATGGTGTATCTTGACTGTCTTTGACCCGTTTCCGAGTATTCCGCATGCACTGGCCATGATTCTCGTTCGGTGTTTTGTTCTTGATATTGACGTGTGATACTAACCATAGAAACACTAGATGAGTCAGAATACACTAAACGTCTATGTTTGTTGGAGAAGACGGTTGTCGGATGTCCTTTGGAACAATAGAAGGGATGAGTGATTCTGAGAATAAAGCTTTGAAGAGCTGGTATTGGTATGATTGGGCGAATCAGGCATTTGCACTTACGATTGGAACTGTCTTAGGTGGGCAACTAATTACAAGATACTTTAATCTAGCAACAGGAGGCTCTTCTGAGATTGCTGGATTCAATGTTACTGGCACTTCTTTCTATGCTGCAGTACTCGGATTATCAATGGTTTTTGTAGCCATTTCTAGTCCAATTTTGGGAGCCATAGCAGATAGAATCAGAATCAAGAAGAAGATAGTCTGGACTTACACGATAATTGGGGTTATTTTTACCGCATTCATGGGGATTGCCCCACATCTAAATGAAGATTCAGCGTACAGACTTCTCGCTTTCTGTTTTCTAATGGGGCAAATAGGGATGGCTGGAGGGAACACGATATACTATGCATTCATGCCATATCTTGCTGATCAGGATCAAATGGAAAAAGTCTCGAGTTGGGGCTTTGCATACGGATTTGCAGGTGGGACAGTAATTCTAATTGTTCATCTAATTGTGATGGCAACTGGTGGACTAGGGCTAACTAGCGCTTATGGCCCCTGGACTCTGAGTTTTGCATTCGTGACAACGTCACTGTGGTGGCTAGGATTTGGATTACCATTTTTCCGTAATACTCCCGAGCCTGAAATTGCCAAAGAGCGAACATATAGTTCCGTATTGGACGCCGTTAGTGATGGACTTAACGAGGTCAGAAGTACATTCAGAGAAGTTAAGAAGTACAGAATTCTAGTGATTTATCTTCTTTCGTACTTACTCTTTTATGATGTTCTTCACACCGTAGGAGGGGTCGCAAGTTCATTCGCCGAAAACGATCTTCGTCTCCCAGTTTTGATGAATTTCGCTCTAATCCTATTAGCCAATATTATCGCTATCCCTATGTCAGTAGTCGGTGGGATGTTAGCAGCAAGATATGGAGCTAAGGCAGTTCTTGGTGGCTCTATAGGGGTATACATGATGGTGCTCATTATTGCTACAGGATTCGCACCCTTAGATCTCAACGAAGATCATGAAAGATTTGACTTTCGATACGAGTACATTGCAGAGTCCGACGAATATGAGCTGAGCACTCTGCATGACAGAGGAGTGAAGGGGTGGGTAAGTAAATCTGGACCGGGGGATGAAGAATTCAGAGAGGCATTCTTGGAATATATGATCGAAGGTAACTTAGATGGAGAGGTATGGTTAGATTCTGATATTGAGAAAACTGTAATATCCAATCAGGAGGCATCTCTTCTTGCATCTGAAATGTCTCAAATGACTAATCACAGATGGTCATTTTCCTTCAAAGGGGGCGATTTAGATAACATGAGCTCGGTAGGGGACCATCACATTACCATAATTGAGGGAGGCCCCATAGATTGGTGGCCAAATTTTTTGAGAGATAATGTTTGGAGCCCACTAAACATTGGAGTAACTATCCAGTGGCTTCTCCTAGGAACTATGGTTGGGTTCGTGCAAGGATCTGCGGGAGCTCAAGCAAGGAGTCTTTTCGCATATTTGGTCCCCAAGTCTAGAACCACTGAGTTCTTTGGTTTCTTTGGTTTCATGGGAAAGGCAGCAGCGGTAATTGGTCCGTTTATTTTCGCCTTTTTTTCCGCCGCGTACGATACCAGATTCGGGATATTGATTCTACTGGTAATACTCATCTTGGGATTATTTCTTTTCCCTTTCATTGACGTAGAGGAAGGAAAGAGAGTGGCAAGACAGGCAGATGTTGAAGCTGGACTATATCCCGAGGATGAATAGGATGAGGTCGTTCGAAATAGTTCAAAATATACTCACTGTATTGGTAATGGTCCTCTTCGGAGTTGTATTTGGACTGGCTATTATTCCATCATATTTTCTTTTCGAAAAATTGAGGAGTCTGTCTGATGGTCATGGGGAGTTTACCGAGGCTGCAGGAATTTGTGTAGGAATTGGTTTGGGTTACATTCTTTGGGGAGTGTGCCTTCTAGCTATATGCGGGTTGTTTGGAGGAATATTCAGAATAAGGAAAGAAGAGGGGAAGTATCCTTTGAGATCCGTCATAACTATTCAATGGGCCTTCTCATTGGTTGCACATAGAGTTGCAAGGGTCTTTCTAGGTCTAATTGTTCCTTCATTTATTGGTACAATGTACTACAGGATGATGGGGGCAAAAATCGGGAAAGGAGTTCAACTCAATTCGATGAATATCAATGACGCCTCGATGATATCTATTGGAGACGGAGTAGTAGTTGGGGGCGATGCCACAATAAATGGACATATTGTAGAAAGTGGCGAGATTGTATTGGCTCCGGTGAGAATAGGCGATAGGGCATTGATTGGCGGGGGCAGTATCATCCAGCCTGGGTGCACTATTGGATCGGGAGCAGTTATTGCATCAAGAGCAGTGGTTCCCAAGTGGACAGAAGTTCCTGAAGGAGAGGTTTGGGGGGGGATCCCTGCTAAATTCATCAAGAAGGTGTGAGTCCCCATTATTCTTTATCTGATACAATTTCATTGGATTCTTCAGGTTCTTCAACAGTCTCGCTTTCCATGTTCTTAATATCCTCAATTACGGCCTTCTTCTGTTCTTGGAAAGTCTCCTGCTTCGACTGAATCTCCTTGGCTGTTGCGATTGCTCTGTCTATCATGTCGTGTCTGGTCTTTATTGCATCATTAAGCTCCTCAAAAATCTGCATATGCTGTATATACCAATCATCTCTAGCCGCTAATTCTGCCTGGGCAGCCTGATTGGACTCGTCAATCTCCTCGGCTAGGGTAATTGCGGTGCCCAATCTTGCCTTCTCTCTTTCTAGCATCTCCTCTGTCTTCTCAAGTTTCGTCTCAAGAAAAGGAATCTTAGTATTTGCTTTGGCGAGATCTACTTCCATCTCATCTTTCTGCCTCCTCAAATTTGTTAGGAGATTGTTGATGCCTTCCTTCTCAGTTTCCTTATCGATTAATTCCCTGTTAAGGGTCTCTACCTGGGCCTTCATCTCATTGATGTCAGCCTCTTGGGCCTGATATGCAACCAGCAACTTATCGAGAGCCTCTTTGTCCTTAGATGCCTGCTGTTCCAACTGAAGGATTGTCTGCTGTGGGTCTGGTTCCTGAGTGTCGTCTTGGCCCATCATCTTACATTGTGCGCAGGTAACCCCGATATAACCCCGGCGGAACTTGAGGCTAGAATAAATCACAAATCAGGGGTTTGTCGAAATTGCCGCAATTGTGGCTGAGAGGACCGCTGTCAGTCTCTTGGAGGAAGGAATGTGCAGTTTCTCATCTGGGCCATGTGCGTTATTTCCTGGCCCAGAGCTTCCGGTGCACAAGAACATGGCTTCTGGATATTTAGCCTGCATCATGGCCATGAATGGTATTGTACCACCCGTCCAAATGGCTAATGGAGGCAATCCAGTTAACTGATTGGAAGCATCGTGAATTGCGTCTGAGATAGTCTCACTGAGGGGTGGTGCGCGGAATCCATCTGCTGCAGAGTCGGGAGTGAAGGACACTTCAGAACCATACGGAGGATTTTCCTCCAGAATAGACTTGACAGCTGATATTGCTGTCTGAGAGTCTACGCCTGGGGGTATTCTGAAGCTTAATTTTAGATCAGTATTAGTTCTAAGTACGTTTCCTGCATCCTGAACTGAGGGAATCCCATCAGCACCGATAATTGACAGAGTGGGTTCCCAATTCATTGAGATAATCATATCTTCAGTGGATTCAGATACTTGTCTGAGATTATCTACAGTTGGGAATTGCTTCCAAATGCTGTCTCCGACTATTTCTTTGAGTGATTCGGCTTTCTGTCTAACCTCTTCAGAGATGTCAACATGCATCTCAGGGATTAGAATTCTACCAGTAGTGGAGTCTTCCACTCTGTCTAGAAGAATTCTCTGAATCCTGAAAGAAGAGGGCACGGAGCCCCCAGAATTACCAGAATGGATTCCCTCGTGAGAGACCTTTACTGATAGAGTACCCGAAACAAGTCCTCTAAGGGCCTCAGTCATCCAAACATGGTCATAATCTGGGCCGCCACTATCCATGACTACGATCATATCGGGATTACCAAGATGGTCGGTAAGTTCATGCAGATAAGGAGGTAAATCAAATGATCCGGACTCTTCGCAGGTCTCGATAATCATTATACATCGAGGATGTGGGATTTTCGCCTCTTGAAGAAGACGGATGGAGGTCGCACAAAGATATCCGCCATATCCATCATCAACAGAACCCCTCCCATACAGCCAAGGATCTCTCCTGACCGCTTTGAGAGGATGGAGTCCTTCGGACCACAACTCTGGCGTCGATGGCTGCTTGTCCAGATGGGAATAGAAGATTACCTCGCCCGGTCCGGTTCCTTCTATAGTTACAATAAGAACAGGAGATAGGTCTCCGATTCTATGTACCTCATGGGACAATCCCGCGATTTTTTGTTCGGCCAGCCAATCTCTAAAGAGATGGATTGTGGCATCTAACTCTCCTATTTGAGACCAATTTGGCTCGAAAAGAGGAGAGAGGGCCTTAATTCCAATGAGTTCAGAAAGACTAGGAAGAATTGATTCCTCCCATATCTCATCACTTCTCTGCATCAAAGTTCCCAAGTCAAGCTTCATGCCCCACAGTCGAAGTGTTTACTCATGGACTCTTCGACTTCAGTGCCTCTGAAAAAGCGCAAAATTGGCATTCAGAATTATTGTCTCTATTATGTTCTCCCAAGTCAGAAAGTGGAAAATCAGAAGCAATGGACATTCTAGCAGTTCTATTTAGGGTCTCGAATAAATCGATCTCGGCACTCTCCAGCAGTTCGTCAGAGTATTCGACTAATCTTCCAGTAACTCCCACTAGTATTGCTGGAGCGAGTACCTTCCTGTATGGCAATCCTGCATTCTTTCTGTCGGATTCTAATTTTTTTAGAGCGATGTTGTAAAGCACCATTTGAAGACGATGCTTGAACAACAACTGTGACTCAGATTCGCAAAAAGGGCCAATTGATTTTTGCCCCAGTGCCCTCAATAAACCTTGATCGGAGTCGCCTTTCAGATAGTTTGCCTCTGATGTTTTTAGATCCACAGCTCTTATTGAAGGCTCTCCGTTATTATCTACGGTACAGAGGACCAAATCAATTACGCCACTCATATCGATAGTAGTGGAGTCAACATACACTAGGACATCATCCCCGTCGGGTGTCCACTTCTTTTTCTTTACAGTTTCAAACTTAGTAGGTATGGAGATGTGAAATGGCATCTCAGTCCTTAGACCCTCAATTCTAATGCCATCTACTATTTGTCCTCTAATCATATCACCCAATTTCCCATTTGATACCCTTTTTGCCATGATTGAAGTAATGTCCGAGATCTTCTTTTGGTCCTCTCCGGGAGGAAGAAGCTCGTTGAACACTATTCTGTGAATTTCATCACTAGTGATTCTATCTTCTGTTTCGGTGGTCCATGAAGACGGAAGGTGAGTGCTGGGGCCTTCTATACCCGGACCTGGATTTCCAATCCCGATTTCTATAATTCTATGAAAAATATCTCCAATCATTGCAGGGTCTAAGGATGAAGATTTGGTGAATCGCTCTGTTTTTTCATTGTTTTTCAAAACTAATCCTGGCTCGATACCCGCTCTTACTTCGAGCCAATGACATCTTGGACAATCAAAGAATGAGGGTAGCTTACTAGGATTGACTCTTACTCTTGTGGAGAGGTCCCGCATTACCGAATGCTTGTTTTGTCGTCTATTGGTTGGGGTTCTTCGTGAGGCTCTATCGATCATCTCGAGTCTCTGAATTGGCGTAATTATCGGATTTTTCCGTTTCTTGGAATCCGAAAAACAATCTGGATGGTGAAGTACTGTCATTCCTGATTTTCCTCTACCTCCAATCGACGCATCTTCAATCAATTTTGCTGGGTTAAGTGAGATGCTACCAGTTTTTTCTAATCTCGATTGGCTATCAAAATCTGATGAAAGTAGCCAGGGAGAGTTTTTCTCCCTCCTCCTCCAAGAGCCGTTTCTTAATGATTCGAGCCACATTTGCCCTAATTGTGGTGCATTTTTGTCATAAGACCAGGGAATTGAAATTCCTTGACCTTCCAACCATTGTGTACCCTTTGGGGATCCTGCAATTATAAGTCTCTCTTCGGCTCTGGTTGCAGCAACATAGAGCAAGCGCCTTGCCTCAGCATTCTTCCTTGCTCTATGAAGCAGAGAAACATGGTCCCACAGAGCTGACCTTGGTGGCTTTGATTCTGTGGGCCATGGATTTGGGTGTCCAGCGAACATCTCAGGACTAACAATCAGTCTACTGTAATTTTCATTCTTCATGTTTGTCTGTCTTGAAGAAAAAAGATCGGCCAGAATTACAACCTTTGCCTCTAGTCCCTTTGAACTATGAATTGTCATGACCTTGACAGCATCGCTGGGCGGGACTGTGGATGCCTTCAGAGATTCAGAATAGCTGTCTCTCAAATCTCTAAGTCTATCGGAAAGGACTATGGCATCTCCGCCCACCTCTTCTGAAAGGGTTCGGAAAATCTCAACAAATTGTTCTGCATCTTGTCTGGATACTTGATCGGGAAAAGCGACAAGGAGGTCAGAACGATCTATGGTATCTTCTAGGAGTTCAACTAATCTTGAGCTAGAGGCCAAGTCATACCATCTAGAAACTAATGACCTCTGTCTTTCATCGATACAGTGAGGAAGGAGTCCCACCAGGAGGTCATCTCCCTCCGTACAGGAGGATAGAAATTTCTGAATCTGTTCATCATTGAAACCAATTAGAGGTGAGTTGGCTACCCATAGGGCATTATGTCGAGAGTGGGGTCTGGCAACAAACTGAACAAGGGCCTCAAGCGCTCTGGCTGCCGGCCTTTCCAATAGGCCTCCCTCGTGATCTGCCTGCGCTGAGATACCAAGATCATGCAAGTTTCTAATGATGGCGTCTCTAAGTTTTACCCTTGTTGGGAGTAGAATGGCAATATCATCCGGACTAATTGGGTCAGAGTTAGTGGTCTCTTTCCAAGACCCTTCTGATGATTTGACTCTAACCTCAGACCCTTCAATGAGGCTTCTGACCCTCAATGCAATGAGCATTGCTTGTCTTTCTAGTCTATCTATTGGCCCTGGTCCAAAGGGATCAAGATATGTGGATAGATCCCGGAGGGGGTCTTCATTACTATTTGAGTCGGAAGGGCAGATCCACTCTATACACCCGGGCATTTTTCTCTTCTCTGGGAACGAATGCAGAGTCTGAGGGGACGCGTAGAAATCACCCTTAGACAGTAATCTGTGTCTGTCAGAAAAGATGTCTTCCCACCATTCGTTCATTATATCCAAAAGTCCTCCTTCCGATCTATAGTTCACTTTCAGGGATACCATGCCCTGTTTTCTCTCATTGACTTCATTACCAGAGGGTGCTGGAAGATCCCAATCTGTTGAGTCGAATGGAATCCATGGAGAAAGATCTCTGCCACCTCTCTCTGAGTATTCAGTAGCGGAGGCGAATGTCAACTGATGGTCATTGCGAGGATCTCGACTGTGAGTATCCCTCCTGAGTGAAGGTTTTCTGGTAAGCTCTGGAATACTAGAAAATTCATGCGTATTTATACTTCTTAGCGACTTAGCAAAATCAAGGAAACCTGTAACTTCTGCTTGTCTGAAGGCGTAAATACTCTGTTTTATATCTCCAACATAACATATTGTGGGCTCCCAAGGTGTATCTGGATTGGGTGACTCATCTTCTCTAATCTCTCTGGGGCCCCAAAGCCTCGAAAGTAATCTCCATTGAAGCGGAGAGTTATCCTGTGCCTCGTCGATTATGAATGCCCTGAACCTTCTTCTAATTTGCTTCAGAAGTAGGTACCTACTCTCTAGATCCCTTCTCATGGCGTTCAATCTATTTGCCGATTCACCAGCAATATCTCTATTTTCTTCTAAAGTTTCAATTGCTTCGAGTGCTCTAGTAATGTGGTCGTCCTTCCATGGACTGATGATGTTGATTGAATCAAGTTCTGATTGCACGGAATGATGGTAAAATGTTCTGCATATCTCGGGGCAGTTAGACAGCAGTAGATCTCCAGCAAGTCTCTCGATATCTCCGAAATCATGTACTTCTTCACGAAGTTTCAGTTTCTTCATCACGCCCTGAAAACCAAGATGAAGAAGGTGAAGATCTTGAAGATTCTGAATTTCAGCCTCAATAGAGAAATGATATTTTTTCTTGGGATAATCCATCCTCTCTGGGATATCGGTAGGCAGTGCAACTATCGGACCTTCCCAATCATCGGGAGTCTCTGGAGGGTTTGATGAGTCGAGCATTATCGCAGTTCTAACGTAATGAAGAACCATGTCTCCCACATCATCGTGCCAAATATGTTCTAGATCTGATTGCTGAGACTTTATTATCGACTTATATCTTGATTTGAGTGTCCTGTCTTTGATTTCAGCATAGCTCCTAATTCCAGATGGCCAATTATCTGATGGTAGTTTCATATTAGGAAAGAATTTCATTTTCTTCGCCATTAGGGTTGAGGGGCTAACAATGCATGTTAGAACGTGGCCCATCCAACACAACTTCTCCCATATTCCTGAAGGTGGCCCTTTTCTCTCAAGTTCATCTAATGAAGCCATGCGTGTCTCATGCATCCAACCAATCTCTGAGGGTGATTGGATGCATTCCTTAATGCAATCACATATCTTAGAAATCACGTTATGAAGCCTATCTGCCTGTTGTGATACTAGTTCTTCCTCAATAGAAGATAGGACTGTATTTATCAGTTTTTGACGGTCTACCTTGCCTCTATCGTCCAATATCTTTCTAGAGGACTCATCTACGAAAACAGACTTTCCCACCAGGGATCTAAGAACTCTGGCAGCAGAAGTCCTCCCAGAATAGTGTCTCGCGACCCTATCTCTTGCAGAGAGAATATCGGAAGCAATTTTTGAGGGGATTCCAGCATCGACTGCATCACCAATTCTAGACCTATCGCTCGCTAGCCTCCAAATGGTTCTGAGTGCGGTCTCGACCAATAAAATCCTCGAAGAGTCTGATACATTGTCCCTAGTGATGGTATGTCCTAATTTTCCTCGATAGGGGGAAACCAGCTGGGATAGAAAGGAGTCGATGGTTCCGATAGGTGCATCCTCTAGAAGTGTTAGAAGCTGTTCAACGAATCCCTGTCCCCTAACTCTTGGATCATAGCGATGGTCGTCATCGAATCCGATGGGACCCGGTTTAATTCTGGAAATGGACTTACGAAGTCTATCTTTCATCTCATCGGCTGCCCTATTGGTAAAAGTGAGTAGGACGACCTCAGCAGGCAAAAGACCGTTCCAATCTTCAAGTTTTACACGATCTGATAAGGGTGCGGAAACCAATCCCCCTTCAGTACTAGATGGTCTGGCAGGTTTTGGAAGAAGTCTCGTTGCTCTCTGATCTGAGCATAAGTAGTGCTCGATCACCCTATCAACGA
Organism: Methanobacteriota archaeon; assembly: GCA_002713185.1. Taxonomy (GTDB): domain Archaea; phylum Thermoplasmatota; class Poseidoniia; order Poseidoniales; family Thalassarchaeaceae; genus UBA36. The sequence goes on from PAVV01000037.1 coordinate 43,283, forward strand.
TTGTACTGGTCTTTCCTGTCCCAGCACCTGCATCGACTACGATATGGGAGTCTAGATTGAGTGCTAGACGCTGTGCAGTGTTTAGTCGTATCATAGGGGTCCCTCCATTCTAACATTGCATGTCTCTCTTACAGGACAGTATCCACAAGTTCTAGCTGAAGGAGTAGGGTGAACTCTCCCAGAAGCAGCATTCGAAGAGACCTTTAGGGCTACAGAGAGTCTCTGAGCGAGCCAAGCTCTGAAATTATCGCTCTGTATTTTTCCATTTTCATCCGGGAATCTGTGAGACTCCGAAGTAATATTCGTGACTGTGCCGATTTTTTTCTCATCATTACATTTTGAGTATTCTGAAGAGACCTCGATAAAGTGTTGAGAGTTATGTCCAATTACTGAAATACCGGCTCCGAGTACCAAGTCTCCTGGATGGGTCAACTCCCATGCTCTAGCATAAATCGCAAGTTGCAGCTCTTCTAGAAGGCCGTCGTAATGTCGATTCCTTGGAGTAGTAGTCTCGGAAGTCTTCAAATCCCTAATTGCTACTATTCTCTTAGGTCTCCATCCTGATCCTAGAATTCTAATTGGGGCTACGGTGTTGTCTCCATCTTTATCCTCCCATTTATCGGTTTTCAAGTTATGAGGAAGTAGGTCGACTCTATCTATCCAACCCTTGACCTTGATTGGGTCATATTCTATTCCTCCAGAAAGCTCGGGAGGGAGGGAGATTTCCACACTTCCTGAGTCTTGATTTCGTATCATCCATTCTATCGAAACTGGAACGGAATCGCTTAATTCTAGTTCTGCCAAGACTATTTGCCCAATCCTACCAGCTGGAGGAATTGGGCGTGGGTCTGCAAGCCAACTACTCCATTCGCCCTTATTCATCCCAGTCAATGACCTAAGCCTCTGAGTTGAGACAGCGTCTGTCCTCTCGAGCCATGGGGCTCTGGAATCGAGAGCTTCTAGGGCTACCTTCATTATTTCAGCTGAATCTAAACCTGATCTTGAGAGGTTAATATGGCCTGAATCATCTTTTATATTTCTCTCCGTGCTTGTTTTGAAATCCAATGTATAAGCAATGATGTCATGATGGACATTGTGAAGTAGGTCGCCATATGTCCTGTTATCTAGGTCGTCTCCCTGAAGTTCTTCCCTGTCTGTTCTCAATTCTTTAGATTGCCACCCCATCCTTGGACACTTCAACCAGGCTTGTAGTCTGGTTGGTGACCAAATGGAGATTTGCTGTTTAGATTTTGCAGAATGGCCATGTCTGGAATCACTAACTAGATTCCCCGTTGGGGTGGGAGAAAGTGGTCTTGGATCTATTGAAGTAGTCTTTCTTCCGTCCAATATCGCCCCTATCACTGGCCATCGTTTGTTTATTCTAGGAGGTTTAATGCCCTCTGGAGTCTTTCCATGAAATCTTAGATTCTCGATTGAGAAGAGTTGTCTGTTCGTGTCATTAGGAAGGTAGCCATCTTCTTCTGGAATAGTGGGCTGCCTCCTCTCACGGTCTCTCTGAATTTGCAAATCAATTGGAATCGAAATAGCACTGGGATTTATGGGAGAATATCGTGGAGCCTTTCCTTCGCTAATTTGTACACCATCGTCTTGCCTAGAGGCTCTTGGAGAGTAATTTAGTCGAGTATAGTTGAATGGAGATCCTATGTTACCCTTTTCGTTTTCTTTCCTTATCCATTCTCTTATCGGGGCAGATGGAGGGGATGTTTCATCATTACTAGAATCCAGAATGATCACCTCAGGAGATGCATTCAAGATGTGTTGAAGCTGGTGTCTTGCATCTCTAATGGGTCCGTCAGGTCTTAAAATCCCCAATGAATGTCTTTCTTCGTCACCTACGTATGGAATCTTAGGAACTCTCAGATCCCAAGAAGAGGTGGAAACATTAGCCAGAATTATCATATCTGAAGTACAGCCCAGAGTTTCTTCTGGACTTAGCAAAGAGACGTTGCCAGAGTAATTTGGACCGCCCGAAGGAGCCAACGATCGCCTAACTAGTGTGGTAAACTCTTCAACCCATTCCGAGCCCGCAATTGGAATGCTATGACCTGATATTCGTTGCATTTGTCTAAGTCTATTCCTATCTCCCATTAATGTCTGAATTGCTGCTACAGGAGATAGTCCGCTACCGCTGTAATTTTGCATTTCAGAATCTAAATCGATCAGAGATATTGTGCTTTCGAGCCATTCATCCCCGTTGGAAGCGAAATCCTGTAACGGGAGTATCGCGCCTGTTTGACATCCTGTTGGTTTTTGCAATGCTTGTATAAATTCTCTATCTGGGCCACGTAGAATAGGCCATAGAGAGTGCATTAGGCAGAGGATCCACCATTGAGTTGATTCTTTTTTTATCCCGTCTCTCTCATCGAGAGGAGGTCTGGAGAGGGCTTCTATCCACTTCGAAATCGCCCCCGGACCACCTAGAACATGTTCATTTCTAGCTAATTTTGTTAGTATGTCCGGATCTGGTGATGGAATTATTGAAGAATCCGAAGGATGAATTAATGGGTTTTCGAATGGGATTATCGAGGTTTGAAGTGACAGAGCTCTTAGATTGGCCAGAGAGAATGAGTTTGGGCCATGAGCTAGATTTGCCAGACTTAGGAGCCAATGGCATATAGGGTTAGACAAGGTAGTTTGCCTTTTTCTTTCCAGACCTACTCCAATTCCTCCAAGCATCTGCTCCCATTTGAGTCTGTTTTTTTCTAAAGCAGGGTCTACAATTATTATTTCAGCATCTCCCTGATTCAGCCTATCTAATGTCAGTCTGACTGCAGCTTCTATTGAGTGCTTTTCCCTCCTAAGAAGGACTCGTTTTACCTCAACTAACTCATTTTTTTCTGTATTTCTTTTACTTGGAACCCATGTTGGAAGATTCTGCGGCTCTTTAATTGGATACTGGTCGAGTAGAAGGAGTCCATGGTGTCCTAGGCGATAGTTGCCAGGGTATGTAAGCTGGTGAATTGGTCGATGCTTGGAAAGAGAGAGTAATATCTCTACATGCGAGCGAGACATTGCTGGTGAGTGATCGAGCATGATGATCCCGTCTACGTCTGATATTGTGAATGGCGTATCTCCTATTTCCAACTCTTCGATTATTCTCTCAATCGCCATATCAGGATGAGTGAATCGCAACTTCTTTTCTAGTCGCTGAATTACTCTCCTAAATGTCGCAATTCCAGGCCCATCCCACCGGTTAGCAACTAAATCTCTTGATAGTTGACGATGGAGTAAGGCCAATGCCTCGGTCTTCCCCTTACCCCATTCGATTTCAGGAAGCGGATTAATGAGAGGGAACCCAAGCTTCGATGCTTCGGCCTTACACTCGCTGTGGATTATTTCCATTAGTGGACCGTCATTTGCTATTACCCTAGGGAGCCTGAGGTCGGCTACAAGAGACGAAATCAGAGACTCGATCGTATGATGCAGAGTCCGATCAATCGCCCCACTGAGTTCTATTGATGATAGTGTTTGAATCCTTGATTTTTCTGAGGGATATATGACCAGAATGCGGCCAAATAAATTGAAATCTGGGTTTTGAAATCCTAATGTTTGTTCCTTTATGTATTCTCTAAGCCACTCTGGCATTTGCCCCTTTGGAACCTCCTCACTGGTTACATTATGGTCTCCTGTTGCCAAAGTGTCATCTCCGAGCTTCTCGTGTGCTCGACGGTGGTTATTCAACCCATTGATGACGTTTCGTCTTATTCAAACGAATATTTGTGTCTTCTTGGCACGAGAGCAGCTAGCATTAGACATAGTGCAGAAACTGCTGGAGCCGGTAATGAAGAATTGGATTTTTCTTCTTGTAGAGAAGACCAATCCAAGATCAGAATAACTGACATATCATCTCCATCCCATGGAGTAGGGGGTATGACTTCTATCGATTCCTTTATCGAAAAATTCTGATATGCCTCAGAATTTAATTTCACTGCTTTGTGAAGAACATGACTGTAGTTGTCCTTTCCATTACTGCCCTCTGGGAAATATGCAGTTTCTTCAACGAACAAAAGCCATCCCACTACATTGCAAGTTCCATCGGGCCACCAAAGATCATACCCCCAAGACACATTGTAGACTGGAGATTCGTTTGCTAGGCTGGTTCTTTCTGCTTCAAGTGTTAGGGATCCGTTTTGTGAAAACGGATGCGACGAACCCAATGACAAAGCTGTGGAGTAGTCAGTTTCCAAACTGTTTGAATTAGTACTAATCCCAGTATACATCCTTTCGCCGTCAAATACATTTGATGGGGCTATTCTCTCCATTCCACTAGAATAAGAGGTCTCACTAGAGAGAGTTGAGCCTCTTCCATAAACCTCAACCCATCTTTCATCAGTAGAATTGCTACCGAATGGATCAAGCGTTTCAAACCAGAATCTATGATAGTGGATTCGGGTAACGTCAGAGTCTCCGATTGCTTCGTCCAAAGCTTTCTCGGTCTTGACACAGTTTGTACACCAAGTTGCCGTGTATACTTCTACAAGGCTTGGTAATTCCGAGATCTGAGAGCTTTCCGAACTTTGAGTAGAGGTATTTGTTAGATCTATAGATATTCCACCGATAGTTCCCTCGGAGATCGGTGAGATTCTTGCTTCATCCCACAGTGTATCGCTAGCTGAGGAAGCTGGGATTGGTAAAAAAATAACAACAGTGAGAACTACTGCCGCAATCTTACTCATGATTGTTCGAGATGGGCGGGTTATTGAACGCTTGCGGAATATTGTGAGGCTTCGAATGCACCTATTGCCCTGTCTACATCACTTTCTGTAATATGTAAGTGAACCACGGCCCTGATTACTGAGTCCGTTTCATCTAAGACATCTATGCCACGTTTAGCCAGTCTATCCCTCATCTCCTTCGCCCCGACTTCTAAGCAATCGACATACACCATATTTGATTGGACACTTCCCAAATCCACAGAGAAGTTAGTCATCTCACTTATTGACTCAGCTAGCCTTCTCGCTCTGGAATGATCCTCTGATAATCGCTCGATGTTGTTCTCCATGGCATAAAGGCCCGCTGCGGCTAGGATTCCTGACTGCCTCATTCCCCCTCCTAACATCTTTCTCCACCTGTGGGATTCGGAAATTGTCTCATAATCTCCAACTAGGACCGAGCCCACAGGAGCACCCAGACCCTTCGAGAGACAAACAGAAACAGTATCGAAGTCTCTGACCATCCTAGCAGGATCTGTGCCGCTACCAACTGCTGCATTGAACATACGCGCACCATCTAGGTGGACGCGGCAGTCATTTAGCCGGGAAACTTCGCAAATTTCATCTAGAGTTTGCTGATCATAGATTGTGCCTCCTCCTACGTTTGCGGTATTCTCGACACATACCAAGTTGCAATCAGGATAATGAGAGTCACTTCCTTCTGACTTCCTGATCGCATTTTGGACCCCTTCAGCGGACATTTGCCCCCATGGTCCTTCTACCAAAGAGATCGAGCATCCAGCTAATGCGGCATATCCTCCAGATTCATACAAATATATGTGGCTTTTTTTGTGGGCAACAATCTCATCGCCATGTCTCGTCTGTGCTTTGATTGCTACCATATTAGACATGGTACCAGACGGGACGAAAAGAGCCGCTTGCTTGTCCAACATCCTTGCTAACCTATTCTGCAGCTCGATCACAGTGGGATCGTCACCTAAAACATCGTCACCTACACTAGCCGATGCCATGGCTTCCATCATATCAGGAGTGGGTTGGGTGATTGTATCGCTTCGCAGATCTACTCTGTCTCCGGGGTAGTGCCTCATGTAGGCCCGGCAGTAATTTCTCAAATAACTGGTACTATTAGCAGACTATCGCCTCCTTCTGAGGTCTTCAGAGTACATGTAGGCCTTTCCTCGGCCTCCTGCACCTTTTTTCTTCTTGTTTGCGATGTATAGCGCTGCCATCGTCCCTAGTACTATTGCTGGTACGCCGAACATAAGAATAGTCAACCACAAAGGCCTCTCGATTTTTTCGCAAGCTGTCTGACCAGTCAACTCTTGTTCATAGCCAGATGGACACTTCAGCTGCTCAACAGCACCTGCCTCCTCCACGAAATGGCCCGGATCAGATGGTTGACAAACCGTGGAAGATGGGGAAGACTGGAACGAACCGGGTTGACAGGGAGACTGAGAAGTCGATCCTGATGATGGGACAAAATTTCCAGGATCGGCTGGGAGGCACTCCTCCTGACCTTCTTCTGGTTGAAAGTTGCCTGGACGACAGCTTGTCTGTGAAAGCGCGCCTTCCTGTGGAACATGGTGGCCAGGCATAGCCTGATTGCAAGAGCTCTGTCCCCCATAAGATTGGAACTCGCCTTTTGAGCACGGTGTCTGCGAGGATGCCCCCCCTTCAGGAACAAAATTACCTGGGGACGCAAGTTCACAATCCGTTCCTCCCGGTGAGTCGGAAAAGGTTCCTGGATCGCAAGGAGTTTGTGAAGTAGCTCCAGATTGGTTAACAAAATTTCCTGGAGAAGACTGTATGCAAGAGTTCTGATTTTCCGGTTTGTATGTGCCGGGGGAGCATGGGATGGTAGAGGTGCCATCAGGGCTGGCTATCTCCCCTGGTGGAGAATCTAAGCAACCCTCATTTCCCGCTTCTCCCTGGAACTGGCCCTCAGGACATGGTATCTGTCCTGCCGCCCCATCCAAATCTACGTAGTGTCCGGGTTCAGCGTCAATACACTCACCATTTCCTGGGTTTGGCTGGTATGTCCCTGGTGAGCAGGGAGATTGCGAGGTTGCACCATCCAATGAGTAGTTTCCAGGATCTGACTGTAGGCACGAGGCTTGGCCAGCCAGAGGTTGGTAGTTACCGGAAGGACAGGGGTTCTGGCTTACAGATGCCTCTGAGTCTGTGTAGTTTCCAGGTGACGCGAGTAGACATTCTCCCTGTGCTGATGAGGGTTGATATTCTCCTGGCTGACAAGGATATTGCGCTTCCTGCTGTACCCCGCTGGCGAAATACCCGGGTGATGCTTCTGTACATTGGGATTGGCCGGTTTGTGATGAGAAGGTACCTGGTGGGCACTGTTCTTGTGAGATTGAGCCTTGATTGGGCGCTTGGAAGCCTATTTCTACTTCTAAACATGTTATTTGCCCAGCNAGATTTTGATAGGTTCCTGNGTCGCATGCTGTCTGATTTNCGGCTGCTCCACCTGAAACGAAGTGTCCTGGNGAAGCTTCTANNCATATTGTTGAACTAGCCTGANTTTGATAGCTTCCNGGAGAGCATGCAACTTGTCGAGTAGCTCCCGATTCTGNCACGAAATATCCAATGGATGCTGGCAAACANGTGTCCTCGCCATAGTNTGGTTGGAATGTTCCNGGTGAGCATTCTGTCTGATTAGTCCAAGACTCNCCACCANCGAAGTGACCCGGAGTAGCAAGNATGCAGGAGTCTTGNCCTGTGAGGGGCTGAAANTGTCCAGGCTCACATGGNATTTGGNCATAAGGTGGGTTTCCATCACTGAANTATCCAGGATTTGTCTCNAGNCAAGTTCCGTTCGTTGAGTAAGTTCCTGCTGGGCATCCATTTGGAAAGNAGTCGAATATGGANANTANTCCGTCACCATCGTGATCACGCTCAGTTAGCATAGCATGCTCATTCGGGCCTAGATCAACAAACGAAGGGGAGATTCCAACTAGTCCTTCGCCAATTCCAAGTTGGCCCTCTGAGTTGTCTCCCCAACAGTAAACAGATGCATTGGACAAAATCGCACAGGTATGCTGGTTACCTGCAGAAATTGTGGAAACCACTGATCCTTCTGGCATAGAAACCCGCGAAGGGGTACTTCTGTTAGTTGTAGACTCATCTCCAAGTTGCCCCAATTCATTACTCCCCCAACAGAATGCGTCACCATTGTCCAAAATTGCACACGCATGATATTGGCCTACAGATATAGATACAGCTACTCTTCCTACAGGTAAAATTGCGTATCTCGATACACTCGAAGAGTAGTTTGTNAGTGTACCATCCCCAAACTGTCCTACGTCATTTCTCCCCCAACAAAGCACGCTTCCGTTATCCAATATCCCACATGTAGTCTGGAAACCAACGTCTATGGCAACTAACCGACGATTCTGAGGAACCAATGAAATCAGAGTAGGTGATGACCTGTTGTCGGTGGTCCCATCGCCGAGCTGTGCACCTTGGTTATCCCCCCAACACATTCCATGTCCGTTATCCAGTATCGCACACCCGTAGTCATGCCCATATACTACAGAAATAGCTGTTCGATTCGGAGGGAGGTCAATTTGTTGAGGAATTGCGATATTTCCTTGACTGGTGTTACCAATCCCTACCTGTCCTTGGGGATCGTTGTCCCCCCAACACCAAAGAGAAAAATCATCCATGATTGCGCACGAAGTATTCAAACCAGCAGCCGATTGAATTGCGGTAAGCCCATTCGGCATTGTTGTAGGAAATGGTGTTGAGTGCCATCCTCCGGAGACATTGTGTCCGACCTGACCATTCCAATCATTGCCCCAGCATTTCAATGAATAGTCCGCCATTACCGCGCAAGAGTGATGTCCGTAAGATGNAGTCTCAATGGCACTAGAGTTTCCTTGCTCATCATCAAGCAATACCTCGGCGGGAGTGAATGAATTTCCATTTATCTGTCCATCTCCCAGATAACCGGTACTTGGCGATTCTCCTCTCTGACCCCAGCACTTCATCGTATTATCAAATATGATTACGCATGTGTATGAGTATGATGCCGTAATTGTTGATTGGGAATATATCGAACCGATTGTGGATCCTGGATAATTCATAGATTCCGAAGTGAATTGGGTATTATTGTGTTTCAATTCCGATTGACTATCTCCATGTATCGAATAAGATGAAGATAGTCCGACTAGTAATATTGCTAATATGAACGGCAATCCCCTGTTTCCGGCTCGGATTTCTTTCATGCCCCCTGACATTGATTCAGAGTAATAACCGTTTTTCGCATTCGCACATGTGTACTCTAGTGGTTTGACGGTGAAACTCATTTGTAGGTTATATGACGGAGGGGCCATGTCAGAGCCAAGAGCTGCGTCTGGAGATATTGAAATCAATGAGTCCATGGAGGTAGAATCGTTCCTTTCTGACAACTGCCCTCCAATGGGGATTTACGAAACTCTCTACGCATTCAGAGATTCCTTCGGGAGTTTTATGGGGTCTGAAGGCACTCATCCTTGGTCGCAAGGATTNCCGCTTACTACGCAATTAGAAATGTTTGATGGGCCTCCTCTTCCAGATGGGATAGAGGTGACCTTTGAAGACAGGTTCTATCCTAAGGCATGGGGTCATCCGAAACTACGCAAGGCAATTTCTGATTACTATAACTCCCAATATGGCTCCAATGTTTCCTCGGAAAATGTAATGGTTTTTGCTGGAGGAAGGCCTGGAATATATACTGTACTGGCTTATCTGAAAGAGCACGTGCAAGTAAGAATCGGGAATATTGAGTGGCCAGCATACCTAGACATTATGGAACAAACAAAAACGAGTTTTCAAGTCGTTCCATTCACNAAGGAAAATAACTTTCACCCNAAAAATTCTGAGTACTTCGACAGATCGGGACTCAATGCCAAGACCCGTTTGATGCCTGTAATTTCGAATCCTCAGAATCCATCTGGTCAGACACGTTCGGGAGAAGAGCTCAGGGAACTCATAGAGATGGCAGAAAGAGATGGAAATGGAATCCTTCTGGATGAAGCTTACGAGATGTTTCATTCTCCTTCGATCAGTGGAATCGAGTATGTACAAGATTTGGATAATAGCAATGTATTCCTTGCTGGAGCATGTACTAAGGGGCTTCAATGTCCTGGAATTAGAATCGGTTGGATTGTTGCGAGCAAAAATAATATTGAGACTATGTCAAACTACTCAAGCTTCGGAATGGGTGGAGTTAGTCATCCTTCTCAACTATATGCTGTGAAGCTTCTGGAGCCTGCTCGAGTAAAAAGGGCTAGGAAGGCTGTTGAAAGACACTATAACTGGCAGAGGGAGAGATATGGCAAGGCATTCGAGGCTATGGGTCTTGGAGTTTATACTGGAGATGGTGGATTCTACCACTGGCTAGAACTACCCCNCGGAATGAATAGCGCTGAGCTAAATCGACGCCTATNCAAGCGNGGCGCCGCNATATTNAGTGCCTCAGATTGTGATATGGCAANGCCTCACTCGAAAGATCCGTCATANGAAACTCCATATTCTCGGTTCTTTCGTTTCTCTNTCGGTCCTTTATTGCCAGAGACCTTTGATTCGGATATACAAATATTCTCAGAGGTTCTGGATGAGTACAAATCTGATTTGGAACTTGACAGTTCTACATGAAGAAAAATGCTGAAATTGTCAAATCCTTAAATGTTGGATTTGCTCCCAAAGTATCGTGGGGACGGAAATCACGGCTGAGCAGGCAGCAAAGCTTGCCAAAGCAACTTATATGCAATTTCTTGAAGAGCCCGAGCGTTCTAAGCAGATTGAGAATATTCCTAAGCTAGTAAAGAAGTTCAAAGGCGACTACGAAACCATGATCAAGGCTTTGCAAAAGAAGTACGGTAAGATTACCTCGAAAAAATCAGATCCGGAGCCTGAGCCGGAGCCGGAGCCGGAGCCGGAGCCGGAGCCGGAGCCGGAGCCGGAGCCGGAGCCGGAGCCGG
>PAVV01000038.1 GCA_002713185.1 Methanobacteriota archaeon
AGTTTTGGGTTTCTCTAGCGATGCAATGGAAGAGCTGTTTAACAGAATCGGATTCTAGACAAATGATACTCCTCCGAACTTAAGCAAAAAGTCCCTCTGAATCTCATCGAACCATTCTAACATGCCAGAATTGAATCTTACAGAGATTATTTCATCATCTGTCAATAAATCATCTTGTATCCCCTTGAGAGTGCCCGGTGCAGCTCCGCATGATACACATGCGCCATCTAAATCAACTACTAAGGATAGAGTTTTTTTGCCGCCTTGGTTTATTTCTATTTCTCCGCTGAATACCACCAAAGAACCCCCATGGCCCTCCAAAGCAGCCCTAACTGGGCCAAGCCTGACCATCAAGGCGGCAACAAAATCCGGGTGATTTTTCTCAAATAAGTCCACCAAGGACAGAGAATGAAGCCGTGACTCTTCTAAAGGATCTTTATTTTCAGTAATTCTCCGTTCTGATTCATTTTTTATCAGTTCTTCAATTTCCATCCTGTAAGACTCTTCTAGATTGCCAGAAGTCGCGATTGAGTCGGAGTCATCTTGATTCACGACTAGTCGGTACATGGGCATGATTATAGGGGCATCTAATCGGCGAAGACCGCAGACAACAAATATTGCGTGGTGAGTTTATGGGCACAAGTAGCGAACTTCTGGAGATAAGGGGGCTTCATGCAGGAATCGGAGACACTGAAATATTGAAGGGAATAGATCTCAAGATTGGACCCGGAGAGATTCATGCTATTATGGGGAGGAACGGTAGTGGCAAAACTACTACGGCCAATATCATCATGGGGCATCCAGACTACGAAGTGGAGAAGGGAGATGTACTTCTTGATGGAAGTAGTATCCTAGAGTTAGAATCTTGGGAGAGAGCCAGAAAAGGAGTTTTCCTTTCCTTTCAGTATCCCCAATCAGTACCGGGACTTCAAGTGGGAAATTTCCTCAGGAAGTCTGTAGCAAGCATTAGGGGCGAGGAGNAGGCAAAGGGCTCTGAATTCCGTGAAGATCTAAAGGAAGCAATGGCATCCCTTGATATACCTAGGTCTTTTCTTTCCAGATACGTAAATGATGGTTTCAGTGGCGGGGAAAAGAAGAGGTTCGAGATTCTGCAGTTGATGCTACTGAAGCCAAAACTGGCCGTATTGGATGAGACGGACAGCGGACTAGATATCGATGGCATCAGGACAGTTTCCAAAGGAGTGAACGAGGCGATAAGGGGNACTGGCTCTGGAGCACTTATTATTACCCACTACTCTAGGATTCTAGAGCATGTTAAACCTGATACGATTCACGTGCTAATGGGTGGCAAAATTGTAGCATCAGGTGGTTCTGAATTAGCTACAAAGCTTGAAGAGAGAGGCTATGAGTGGTTGAGTAAAGGGTGAGATTGAAATGCCGGAGAATGAAGAAGCGAGAGGAGCAGTTGGAGATTACAAGGCTGGATGGCATGATCCTGAGAATTCAACAATTAGGTTCGATTTTGGTCTATCGGAAGAAGTTGTTAGAAAGATATCTGAGCTTAAGGAAGAGCCAGAATGGATGACTGAAATCAGGGTTCGTGCGTTTGAGCACTTTTCTTCTAGGCCGATGCCTACTTGGGGGAATACCTCAATGTTAGAAGAAATTGACTTCGACAAAATTTGTTATTATCTCAGGTCATCGGACTCAACTGAGCGGAGTTGGGATGATGTTCCGGATGATATCAGGAACACATTCGATAGACTGGGCATCCCAGAAGCTGAACAGAAATGGCTTTCTGGAGTGACTGCGCAATATGAGTCAGAAGCAGTTTACCATAGCATTAGGGAAGATTTAGAGAAACAAGGGGTGATTTTTCTAGATATGGATAGTGGCCTTCGTGAGTATCCTGAGATTGTAAAAAAATGGTTCTGCTCCGTAGTCCCGTACTCTGATAACAAATTCTCAGCACTCAACACTGCAGTATGGTCTGGTGGTTCTTTCATCTATGTGCCATCTGGAGTTCATGTCGAAATGCCGGTTCAGGCTTACTTCAGGATCAATNCCAAGAACATGGGGCAATTCGAAAGGACACTGATCATTGCGGATGAGGGGAGTAGCATTCACTACGTCGAGGGGTGCACGGCCCCATCTTACTCAACCGACTCACTTCATTCAGCGGTTGTCGAACTTGTTGCTTTGCCTGGGGCGCATATTCGTTATTCTACAATTCAAAACTGGAGCTCCAATGTTTACAATCTAGTAACGAAGCGCGGAATTGCGCATGAGAATGCGAAGATTGAGTGGGTTGACGGCAATATAGGTAGTAAACTCACTATGAAATATCCAGCCGTGATTCTCAAGGGTGAAGGAAGTCATGCTGAGGTTATTTCAGTGGCTTATTCTGGAGAGGGGCAACACCAAGATGCTGGGGCAAAGATTCATCACTTGGCTTCCAACACTACCAGTAAAATTCTATCCAAGAGTATCAGCAAGAATGGGGGCAGAGGCTCATACAGAGGCATGGTAACTGTTTCTCCGAAGGCCGACAACTGCAAGCTTAATGTTGTGTGTGACGCATTAATACTTGACGAGAGTAGTAGATCNGATACATACCCTACTATGGAGGTTTCTAATCCTACAGCTAGGTGCGAACATGAGGCAAGTGTTTCGAAAGTCAGTGATGAGCAGCTATTCTATCTAATGAGTCGTGGCCATTCTGAGGAAGAGTCGCTCGCAATGATTGTGAATGGGTTCTTTGAGCCATTTACTAGAGAATTGCCAATGGAATATGCAGTTGAGTTGAATCAATTGATGGCCTTGGAGATGGAAGGCAGCATCGGATGAGATTCTCATGGATCCGGCCACCAAGTATCTCAGCCTAGAAACGCCTAACAAATCATCTCATCTTTGGAAATATACCCCTTGGAATAGAGTTCATCCCACCGGAAAGTTAGATTCCATTCCACAAATGGGAACTCCAAAAATGTCTATTTCATCCATTGATGGAACTCATACTCCTGATGGAATTAGACTAGTTGAAGGAATTATGGCGGAAACGGACTCAGACATAGGTGATGAGTTGACACATTCTTTCCTAGATGCTTCTTCGAAAAATTCAAAATGGACTTTGAAGATTGAAGACGGTTTCACTTCAGAATCGCCCATTCTTCTGAATATAGAGGCTGAAGGAAAATTCGATGTAGCCCATATTAGCNTAGATGTTGGTATTCAAGCAAATTTTGAATTAGTAACTAAGGTAGTCGGGGAATGTGAGTGGTTTGGAATACTAAGAACGGGACATATTGGAGATGGTGCGATCCTGAATGATGTTCTTATGGGGCTACAAGAGGAGGGGGCGATGCTTAGATCGGACTCAATTACANTAGGAAGAGATGCGCATNTNAGGGCCGGAACCGTGTCTTCTGGCTCTGAGAGGACCAAAGCAGATCTTCGATACAGATTGAGTAGTCCCGGAGGTTCCGTTCGAGTTCTTGGATCAATCCTNTCTGCTGAGTCTATGCATCTTGACCACCATATTGAGATTCATCATGAGGCTCCAGAGACTTTCAGTAGACTTTCATGGCATTCGGCATGTGGCGGTAAGAGCAGGACTGTGGGGACAGGTATGCTGAGGGTTANAGAAGGCTCAAAGGGAGCGGATGCCGCTCAGATTTTCCATAATTTGCTACTATCTAATGGGGCCGAGGCCGATTCAATTCCTGAGCTAGAGGTGATGGAAAGTGACGTAGTCGGATGTGGGCATGGAACTGCCAACGGACCAATTGATGAAGAGCAAGAGTTCTATCTACAGGCAAGAGGTTTTGATAAACAGGATGCAAGAAGAGCTCTTATCGCAGCCTTCCTAAATTCAACTCTGTCGGAAATGGGAGGGGCTAGTCTCCATGAATGGCTGGTTGGGGCCCTGGCTAAAGAACTAGAGAGCTTGGATTCTTAATGAGGGAATTGATTTTAGTCCTTGGACAGTAATTTGAATCATGGACGTTGATCACTGCGATTACATCTCATGCCTTTGCGGTTATCGAGGCAGAGCAGTTCCAATACGACAGCACATGGAATGCCCCGATTGCTACAGAGTAGTCGAGGCATGCTGCGAAGGAATCCCCCAATATTGATAATCGAAATAATCAAATTTCAGTGAAATCTATGAAAGAAATTCAACTGGATGGCCTTGGGGGTTTTAATGAAAAATAAGAATGGCCGGGAGGAGAGGAAATCGGAAATTAGGGTTTCAAGGTTATTGGGGGGCTTAGTATCGACATACCTAGCACTATGCTTCATTGCCCCCATGTCACTACCTTCGGATTCTGTTCCTGAACTATCTGGTAGAGCCAATGCCATAGACTATGCATTCGAAGGAAGTTGGGGTAATCAGGATCATGGAGAAGNTTCGGAAGTAGGACATGACCAGTCTGCTCATGGNGGNAGTTTNNTTTGGACCGATCTAAGCCCGATATGGGCCTTNGTTTATGCATTTGGGGACTTGAATTGTCATCAGAAATATGAGAGATCATGGGAAATAAATGGCAATCAGCAACCAGTTTGTACAAGAGATATTGGAATATTTTTTGGATTTGCCATGGGATGCCTACTTTTTGGATTGAGGGGTTTTAACAGATGGACAGTAAGGGATACATTTCTTTCAGTCTTTCCGGATAATTGGATGGGAGGCGTATACAAGAGGGATTTCCGGCTAATTTCAGTCTTGGTGATTATTACTTTGGGAGTTATACCTATGGCAGTAGATGGCTTTACACAACTTTTGGTGGGTTCATATGAATCAAACAATCCCTTGAGGTTGGTTACTGGAGCAGTTGCCGGCTTCGTTGGTGGGTGGTGGGTTTGCTCTGCCTTCAGTGCTAGGCCAAGATTCTTCACAGACGCTGATTCCGTAGGACTTCCCTTGGGTTCTAGACTAGTAAGTAAGTGAATTCAGGACCCTTTCCACCACTGAGATAGTTGGCCGGGGTCCTTGGGGTTTGAATTGTCCTTGGAACCACTACCGATAATTGACAATCTCTCTATTGATTCTCTCAATTGAGATTCATAGAGCCCTGATTTTTCTAATTGGCCCATGCAGAATCTTAGATGGGTTTCTGGGTTCCTTCTTTGCCAATCCCTAATTGCTTTTCTCAGCGGCCAAATTGCGAGCACAAGTCTACCAAATGAGTAATACTCACTCTTCAGCTGAGACTTAGGAGAATCTCTCCCGTGAAGGTTCTTTCTCTGAGAGATCCAACCGAAGTCCCTTAGGAACTTGATAATTCGACGAGTATGCCTTTCTGAGACTGATCTAACTGGACCCATATTTGATCTGATTTCGGATATTTCTGCAGATTGAATAAGCGAAAGTGTTCCACAAACTGATGAAACCGAGTGATTGAGAATATTTTTTGGTATTTCGATTAAATTATCGGATTTATTGTTCACGAGGGATGAAAGCATTTCTTTGTGATCGTGTTGGGCGGATTTCAAAACCTTCCATGGCGCATTTCCTCGGAGCCAATTAGAATTATTCTTTGGGGGGCTAAAGCCCAAACCCGAAAGAGTACTCTGAGAGCTAGATCTCTGGATTATTGATTTAATTTGAAACTGGTCTACCTTTTCCATTCTAATATTAATTGGGGAGTTTCTTCTATTCATAAATGATCGAATTACTTCTTTGAGTAATCTACGGAAATCTTTCTGTGAACCTTCATTGGAAATTGGACCTATTATTGCTCCCATATCGAAGGGAGTGGGCATTTCCACTTTACCGGACAATAGATCTTGATATCCTTGCCTAATTCGAATCTGAAAATCTGATGTTTCGAAGTATTCTTCTTTATCTGAAAGGCCTCTTAATGTTTCAGAACGTATTCTCCCCAGGGCTATTTTTGGATCACAGTCAACCCAAATACAAAGATCTGGGATAAGTGCTGCTGAGTTTATTTGGGCCACCCTCCCTATCCCTATGCCGCCAACTATTCCTTGGTAAACCAAAGATGAGTGGATATTTCTCTCACTTACCACAGCTCTTCCTTCTAGTAGCTTAGGAAGAATCCAACCATGTGAATGATCGAGTCTGTCAGCAGCGAATAGACCTGCCTCCTGTTCTGGAGTAGTAGTTTTCTCTCTAACTGAATCTATTGCAAGCCTACCCAATGGGTGGTTCCTCCTAGGCTCAGCAGTTTTCTCCACGGAAGTAAAGCAGAATTCTTGTTCTAAGATCTCTGAAATTACCTGTGTTGCAAGGCCTTTTCCGCTCCCATCCCCGCCTTCTACTGAAAATAGAAACATGCTATGCCCCTATTCCCTAATAGCATCCGCAGAAAACTGTTCCTTAGATAAAGTTACTAACCCCATTCCGATAAGTATTAGCAAGGGGCCTATGAAAATCATCCCCCTACTCCAGAGTCCTAAGAATGAGAACCACCATGATCTTCGATAGCTTTCACCACGATATGCTTCTATTCCACCATAAACGCCCGCAAGACCGAGAATTATTGTTAGAATGGCGATTGTAGTTGCAATTAGAACAGATTGACCGAGGTAGCTTTCACCGCTCAAATCGATGATATTTTCCCCATCACCTGGTGTAATCGTAACAATGATTTGTGCATTATCACCCGGAGTAAAATATACCTTAGTTGTGTTATTGCCGGGATAAGTGAAAGAAAGAAGGGAAGGTTCCCTCCTAACTTCCGGAATAAGAAATCTTCCATTTGAGTCGGTAAAGTCCTCCTTGCCAGTGGTGCTTCCGTCTTCAAAAAGTAGCCTTACCTTTACTCCTTCCACTGGATCTCCGCCAGTATTGTTATCAGAAAGTGCTGAAATTACTATTCCAGAAACATCGGAGTATTGCTCTGTTGAGTCCACTGATCCTGAAAGAATCTCGTCTGGATCGACTGAAATTAGAAGAATGCCAAGTTGGACACCCAGTATACTTCCAATAATTATCAAAACTGCTCCTACAACTCTCGTGGATGACTCCATTGAGATATCTTCAAGAAAATACTCAATATCAATACCAGAAGTGTCGTCCTGTTCGACCATAACTATTCCTGACGGCGAAGGTCCTTGAAGTTGGGCGTTTACAGGGCTTAGTTTCTCCTCATTACGAGTCTGGAAAAAATTAGAGAAATCGTAATTGAAAGCAGGACTACCAAAGTAGTCCAATTATCCAAAATTTGTATTGAAATTGGTGAGTCTTTTTTATTAGTTTGATTTTCGCCGATACTTTCGAAATTTACAAGATACATCTCACTCCAATTCTTCCCTGTTATCCAAAAACCATCTCTGTTATGATCTAACGCAATTCCATTCAATACTTCATTTAGGGGGCCTTCATGATTTTCTGACAAAGTCTTTGCTGAGGCGAACATTTCTACCATACCTGTTGTGGAATTGATCTCGATAATTGTGTCTTGCATCCAAATATTTGCGTATATCTTGTCATTGACGCACTCAAGCTCATTGAGATTTTGTACCGATTCTCCGTCCCAAGTAACATTTACAGAATAGTTGGTTTCAAATGTTTGCTGATCCCTGTAGGATAAAACTGAGGATCCATTAGAAGTTACAAAATGATCACCATTGAAGCAAATTCCCCAACCCTCTCCCTGAAATGTATAGTTCCCGATTATTCTAAAGTCTTCAATATCTATCTCCAATGCCAATTCCTCCTTCCAAGTTAGCATAATTATTGAGCCCCCCTTCACAGTAATTCCTTCAGCAAAAAGTGATTCATTTATTGGTAATGACCGGATTGTCTCCCCATTAGCAGGGTTTACCTCCCTTATGGATGAGCTACCATAAAGTCCGGAGCTCTCTAAAAGGGTTCCATTGTAATATTCTAAACCCTGAGTAAAAGAATTCGAGTCGTGTGCAATAGTATCAACAACAACTATTGAGGATTCTACGGCATTATCCAAATTTTCTGAAGAAGAATTGGCAAATGATTCACTGGTAAAAAAAATAATCATGATGAGAACTGAAGCCAGTGCGCGCCTCCCCATGTACGAACGATGCTCCATCGATGTTAAAATACGTCCTTGAACGGTTTACGACAGGACGTAGTAAGGTGTCGATGATGAGTTCTGAATACAGAGCCACCAGGATTGGTTTTTCATGGGTCGTATCTGTCTCCATGTTGGTACTACTCCTCGCCCCTCTAGTATCTTCAGACACCATAGGATCTGAGAATAGAAATATTCCGAGAAATTGTCAGAATACATGGTCTGTTGGCGATACAGACAATATTACAAATGGTGACGGGACATTTGCTGTAACCGTTGAGAAAATTTCTGCTAATTTGGCAATATTTGTAGAAAATGGGGAGGTTGTTTCGTCGACCACTCTTAATGACATATCTTCCAATTGGGAGTCAATAATTTTCTCAACCGGAACGAATTATTTTGGCGATGTTCCAGATGTGGATAGTAATTGCCAGGTTGAAGTGGCTATCCTTTCTATTGATGGAGTAGGTTCGACTGAAGGTTACTTCGAACCCGGAATATCATCGGTTAGAGAGGTAATTTTCTTGGATATTGACGACTTAGGCAATCGAAACAATATCCTAGCTAATGAGTTTGAACAATTGATTCATCACAGTTCTGATCCTTTTGAATTTATATGGATCGACGAAGGTGCAGCAAAGTTATCTGAATTCCTAAGTTATGGGGCAAATCCTTCTCTCGAGGATTTTGTAAACTCATGGACTACCAACTCAAGCAGTAGCCTTAGATGGTGGGATGATAGAGTTTCTGACCTAGGATCTAGTTTCCTATTCATGAGCTACTTGGAAGAAAAACTTGGAGGGGCCGATGCAATGAGGAGGTTGGTTGCCGATACTTCCTCCGGAGGTTCGGGGATTGAGAATATTGCTAGAAATCCTAGTCCGGGATCGACACCGATCGGAAGTACAATGAGTGAAATTTTCGCTAACTTCAGTGCCGCTGTTACTCTAGACAGCCCCCAGGGTGCATTTGGTTTCGATGATATTGAATTGACGAATGATTGCTCTACTGTAGGATTTTGCAAAGTGGTTGCCAGTGGGGAAAACGATCAATGGAGTGATGCGTGGCAATCTTCAGTTCATACTATCGAAGGATGGGGCCTCAAGACATTTAGGTTTACTGAAGGGAATGGAGATCCTTTGAGCATCTTGGTCCAACCAGATAGGTTTGGTTTTGAAGGCTCAATAATATCGAAGGATAGCTTATCGGGTACTTGGTCAATGGAAAAACTTAGGATTGACTCCGATGGAAGAGGCACGGGACTAGTAAGAGACTTTGGCAATTCTACCTCAGAAGTCTGGCTTATGGTATGGTTCAACTCGATTGTCGATGACTGTGATTTCGACTTTGCAAACTGTGGAGTTTTGTCGGGAGGAACATATCCGACTGGCTCGTTCTCTGTTAGTGCGAGTCTTGTTTCAAATCCAGCTCAAGTATCCATTGACTCAATTTCAGATTTTGATAGGGATGGCGATTCTCTCGCAGATAGTATTGAGATGGGGTTGACAGTCAGTTCCAGCGCTTACTTCGAAACACTGGATTTAGAAATTTCAGCATTTAATAATAATTCAGAGATTGATTCATATGATTTTGTTATCTCAGTCAGAAACTCCCAACCGGAATCGCACCAGATTTGGTTCACTCCCCCCTACTCAGGAGACTGGGAGTTTTCAGCAAAAATCCGAGATATTGCAGGAGAAGTCCAAGACATAGCCCAGACTCTGCCTATACAAATATTCAATATGAAACCGATAGCATCAGGCTCAATTTCATCTAACAATACCGAGACTTGGTTGCCGACATATATTTTTGGAGGTGGGTACGATTCGTGGGGATTCGGGGTTCAAAATGGAACCTTCGGCCACAATGATACTCCAAACTCGTATATTTGGAACTTGGGAGATGGAAATTCATCTAGACTGAAAAACCCTGTACACTCTTACTCTGAGGAGGGTCAGTATTTGGTCACTTTGATAATTGGTGATCAAGGTGGTTATTTCTCCGAATCGGCTTCATGGAACATTTCTGTAAATGATTCCTCCACCCCTGTTCCTGAAATTTCGATTGATGGTTTAAGAATCCAGAATAATCTAACAATTCAAACGAACCAGAGGATACAATTCTCTTCCTTTGGAACTACGGACAATGTCCCCTTGGAGTTACTATATTTTTCATGGGATTGGGGAGATGGTTCGTTTGATTCCGGAGTTGGACTGTCCGAAATTGGGCATGCTTGGGTTGATGGGACGGGAGAAGGAACAATCTATTCGATGAGTCTGCAAGTTAGCGATGGAAAGCAGGCTGCTTCAGAGGATATTCAAATTCGAGTTCTGAATAGAATTCCTAGTCAAATATTCGACGAGAATCTTACTGGTTATGCGGTCACCCCGATTAGGATGCCTGACGTTTTCGAGGACGAAGATGGCATAATTGTGGAGTACAGGTGGAGTTTCTCCGAAGGAGTAAATCTTGATGGAGAAGGCGTATCACTGACTTCGGACTTCACAGAGAGAACTTCCTTCGAGTCAAATCCGTCTGTTAGTTGGAAAGAGCCCGGAATTAAAAACGTGACATTGGAGGTTGTTGATGATGATGGTAACCACTCAATTACGCACATGGCAGTAGAGATACTTAATCAGAGACCCGTGGCATTATTCGAAAGACCAGTTGATGGAAAAATAGGGGATGCATATGTCTTCAGTAGCTCATCATTTGACCCAGACGGAGATACATCTTCTTTAATTCATATCTGGACTTTTTCAGACAGAGAGGGGACCATAGAGAATGTATCTTCAGTGAGTAGGACTTTTTCTAAACCTGGACTATACAGCATAAGCCTAGAGGTTGTAGATGAAAGAGGGTTGAAGTCAGCGCCAAAGGTATTTCTGATATTTATTGAGAATCCTTTGCCTGTTCCAATCATTAAATTCAGTTCGCCTGGTGATGATGTCTCGATTTTCGATTCAATTCCTAGCGAAGGGGACGAGGGCGTAATTTGGAAGATTCCTATGACTGAAGATGGAGGAGTTTTCGTAGCCCCGGGAGATATGATTAGGTTTGATGGAAGCAGTAGTTTTGACTCTGATCCTGAGTTCGATGGAGCGGCATCAACGGATATGAATGACTCAGATTGGTCAGGGATAGTGGAGTGGATTTGGGACTTCGGAGATGCTAGCCCCTCTATTACTGGACCTTATGCATGGCACAACTATGAGAGGCCCGGAGAGTATACGGTTAGGTTAACTGTAGTCGATGGTTTTGGCGAAGGTGAATCGAATACTACTGAGATTTCAGTGATTGTTTCAAGTGCACCAATAATCACCACCACTAATCCTATATCTACAGAATACGTAGTAGTTGGCGATTCTGTAAATCTTTCAGGACTAGCGAATGACTCAGATCTGAATTCTGGCATTATTGCATGGATCGACGAAAATTCGATTATAGACAGCGACGGTGATGGCATTGCATCTAACGACAGGGACGCAAATCTTACTGGCCCGCTGTTATACAAATGGGACATAAATGTCTTCCTCGATGAAGATTGTAGGACGGATTTAGGGTGTGATGGTAACTCGAGGAATGATTGGATAGCTACGGATCAGGTTTGGGAGGAGCCTGGAGAAGTAAGAATTTCGATGACTGTTTGTGACGGAGTTGGTGTATGTTCCTCGAAAGACTATGTCATAACTGTCCTATCTATACAGGATACAGCCCCACCTAAAACTCTCTCTGATCTCTCTATGGAGGATCTAATTCCCGGAAGAGAAAGTGCTGGAATACTTTCTCTCGTGGCCTTAGTTGCTATCCTGGGGTGGATGGTAATGAGGGATCGAGACGATGATGAGGCTGATGCATTAGATATGGTCAAGAAGTATGATGTTGACGAGATTGAAGGCGAAGGAGGTTTGCCCGGAATGGATCAACACACTCCACCACCACAGCCAAAATATCTCACCAATGATGAAAGAACAAATAGTGAATCTGGTTACGTCAGGCCAATTAGGACGAGGCGGAGATAGTGGGAAGTGCCTTTCAAAATCTCAGTTTCGTAGTTGGGGTACTGATTTTTTTAGCCACATCGTGCGTGGCGGTGATATTTGCTTCCACAACTGCAACATCACAGTCGATTTCTTGCGAGGTCTCGCCAGATAGCGACTGGGAGAGTTATGAGAGGCCAGAGGATTACCTGTCGGTAGAGCAACCGGGAGAGGGATTAGGGACTTTTTTTGGTTTCGGGGGCGACTCGAATTTGATGCCTCTTGATAAGAGCCTTAGCACAGAATGGTCAGATGGATCGTGGGAAGACTTCCCCGGAATTCGTATAAACAATGGTTCTGCGACATCTATAGCTTTCGTTATGGAGCCTGGCAAGAGATACACATTCTGCATTGACTTGAGCGGAAAAGGCGATATTTACCTAATTGCAGACTCTGATTATTGGCTATACGAGTCTGAGCGAGATTGTAGTGAAGACGATGACTGCTTTCCGGAACTTTTAGAAGAAATTCCGTTAGAATGGAGGGATTTGGGGACTTGGATACCTTTCAGAGATACGCACGCATATGAGTCAATTTCATATCAAGAATTTTCGGTAGCTTTGGACTCAGATGGTTCAACTTGGTCATTTGCAGGATTCGGTGGCTCTTCGACTCAAACATTTTACTTGGTTTTAGATAACTGGGATAATAGCAGGCCCGGAGATCAAGTTCCATCTGGCAACATGAGTGCGGAAGTGATTATTGACGTAGAGGAGAGAGTTACTCTTCCCAAGATTACAGCGTATTTCTTGGTAGGGACGCTGCCAATTTCTTGCATAATATTGCCCCTCCTCCTACATTGGAGATACCATTCGGCGGCACTAGAAGTCGAAGATGAGGTTCTTGTGGAAGTTCCATTCCTAGATAAGGAAAAGACATAGTTATGAGTATTCTAGAACTTCCCAAGCAGTTCTTAGATCGGATGCATTTATTCTTCCCTGTTGAGCCAAGTGCCAACCAGATTCAGTAGTGGCATATACAATACTCTGTCCAAGAATTGGTGCATGAATTCTAGCCCAATCCCCGCCTGGACCCATTCCCATTAGTGAAAAATTTGCCTCTGAAGACTTTAGCTCCATTGCTGCCTCGAAAATTCTCAGTGCGTCCTTTCTATCTTTAGTCTTGTAGCATATCTTAACCAAATCCCCCATATCCTGAGCTTGGATTACTTCCTGGGAGATTTCTGAAGAGGAAGGGACATCACTAGAATGATGAATAGAGGCAATAATCTTTATTTTATCCGAGGCTAATTCAAACAACTCATCTCTAAAATCAGATGTTAGCCCCATCTCTAGATCTATCCAACTGGGTTTTTTGCCCATGGCTGCTTTTAGTACTTCGAAATATTG
>PAVV01000039.1 GCA_002713185.1 Methanobacteriota archaeon
CTGGGCCCAGGGAGTATTTGCTG
This sequence comes from Methanobacteriota archaeon, assembly GCA_002713185.1. Taxonomy (GTDB): domain Archaea; phylum Thermoplasmatota; class Poseidoniia; order Poseidoniales; family Thalassarchaeaceae; genus UBA36. The sequence continues at coordinate 24 of PAVV01000039.1, forward strand.
GCGCTTTGACCAAATGATGGATTCGAGCAGGACGTTTGTCCGACTCTCCTACCATAGTCAACCTACCATTCGCCATGNNNATNCCTCNNNCTTCGCNTGTNTGAATCTGCTTACATTANNGACTCNGTNAANAANNCNACNANNCNANTTTCNTATTCAGCAGTATCAGTCAACATTAGNGTTTGATGTTCATCACTTTCCATTCCCTCTCCAACATCATATCTGATAACAGAATCTTTGAACCAACANGTAACTTTGCTNTCATTGCCATTTTCCAATGCTTCATCGCACATCTTTTCTCCATGGTGAACTCTGACTCTCTTGTCTTGATTTCCATGAACAACATACATGTATCTGTCCCCAATCTCAGTTGCTGCATCTATCGGATAATGTTCGACGAGGTTTTGTCCTGCAATTATTTTCCCTGCAAATATGCCNGCGCCACCAAGGAATGTAGGATAGCCTTGGAATTCTAATTCCTCAACCACTATGTCTCCCATGTCAGAATATCCTGATTCTAACCAGACTGATTGTATTCTATCATCCAATGTGAATGCTATAGCTGCAGTACCTGCACCCATCGAGTTGCCATAGATTCCAATATCTTCAGGTTCGGCATTATGCTCATCGATTACCCAATCAAATACTGCAACCACGTCTACCCATTCATCTTGACCGCCAGAAACACGGTTGTCATCAATTGATGACTCTCCATGATCTCGTAAATCAAATACTACAACATTGAATCCTGCATTTGCTAACATTCCAGAGGGCAGTAGAATTGATCCATCAGATTTACATCCTCTAATTCCATGTACGAAAATTACCCAAGGCATTGATTCATCTTGCTTCAAGTACCATGCTGACAGATAGATGTCTTCGTCTTCAACATCAATAGTGGCAGATTCGTAACCTGGCCACCAATATTCTGACAGTCCTGTCATAATATTGGAGGAGATATTTTCGCTATTTTGTGATTCGTTAAGTGGGACTTCGTTTCTCAAAGGGGCGAATTGTTCTGGCGTGTTCTGGTCAAAATTACCCCAACAATCAGTGTTGGTAAATGCAACTCCATTGTAAACAATAGAACCAGCAAAATAGTATCCTGTTGGCAGTAGAACAAACAACATCAACAGGAATGGAAATAATTCACGTTTGAATCCCATCAAATCCCTCTGTAAAGAATTGTAGAACCTGCTTTGACAAACTCACCCTTCGGATGATTTTTGTCGCCATCTTCAGCACTGATTACACATGGGTTGAATTTGGCTGCTGGAACTCGCACGTCTACTCTGCTTCCTAATCGTATCATTCCAAAACGCTCACCTCGGCGCATGTCATCGCCTTNTGAGGTCCAAGGAATAATTGTACGAGCTAGTGCGCCAGAAATCTGCATGACTTCGACAATTAGCCCATCTGCTCTTTGGAATAGAGTTCTAACTCTCTCGTTGTATTCGCTTTCCTTTCTGAATGCTGGTAAGAATGGTCCTCTTCTGAGACCTTTACCTGTCCTGTGTTCCATTCTAGTAATCTTTCCAGCAATTGGAGAGCGGTTAACNTGGACATCCAATGGAGACATGAAAACTGCTATTCTCCAAACATCAGTATCCGATTCTTCTCCTGGTGGTACTGCTTCGAAGCGTTGTTCGGTTGAGAATGACAATATTTCCTCACAAGGCTCTGGATGCCAGGAACCTGTATGTTCGTCTTCTTCAGCATTAGCCATCTCTGCCTTTGAGGGTCTGCGCCCAGTAGCTCTCTCTCTCTTAGCGAACATAACATGGCCATCAGCAGGAGATACGATTACGCCTTCATCCCTTGGAATTGGCCTGTCGGGATCTCGCCAAAAGTTAGCAAAAAATGCTGCCAGCATGAGCATTAGTACCCCTAATCCCGGGGCTAAACCGTGAAGAGGATTTACAAACCAACCAACCAGTATGAATCCAACACCCATTAAAGTCGGTGTTATAACAGGCAGAAATCCGCCTCTGGCCAGCATAGCCAAGTGTCTCACCTACTGATCGTCCTGTGAGTCTCCAGANTTTCTCCAGACGACTTCTGGTTCCTTGTCATCATCTTCAGAAGATTCCTCAGTTGTTTCTTCTTCATCCGGTGATTCTTCCGCAGCAGGTGCCTCTTCAGCAGGTTGGTCCTTTGCAGCGAAATCCGCAGCTGCGGCTCCTAATTCTGAACCCTTGAGATACTGGTTTCCATCCATATCATAGGATTTTGCGAACTCAATAAATGCCTCTCTGTCAGTAATATTGTTCTTCTGCATGACTCCAGCTAGAACAGACTCTGACCAAGTCCATTCTTCTTCTCCAGATTCTTCAGTAGACGTTTCATCGCTTGAAGCAGAAGCGTTTTCTGATTCAACTGATTCAATTTCGCTCGCTTCTTCAAGAGTCATTTCAGCTGCACGTGCCTCTACCATTTCATCCATTCTTTCAGCAATTGCTCTTCCCATGTGCTGAGATTGTCTTTCTGCTTCTGCAGCAGTTTCAATCATCTCATATCGGCGCTTAATTGCCTTGTTTAAGTCTTCGAATAATGACATATGATCCATATACCAATCGTCTCTAGTTTGCAACTCAACAACTGCAAGTCGCAAATCGTTATCCAATTCTTCAGCAATAGAGAATACCTTGCCAAGTCTGTCCTTTTCACGGGAGAACTTTTCTTCCATCTTTTGTAGTTCAGGCTCTAAATGCTCGACTTGCTTGCTGGACTTGCTTGCTTTCATTTCCAAGTCGCGGATTCTTGCATCCTTCTCTGTCAATAAAGCCTCAAGGCTCTCTTTTTCGATTTCACGTTCAACGATTTCTTTCTCTAGAACTTCAACTTCGGCTTTAGTGTCTCTCAACTCGGCTTCCTGCTGTTCATAAGCTGCATACAACTTGAGTAAACGGTCGGTTTGTTCCTCAAGTTTCTCTGTGAGTTCTTTGATTTGAGTTTCTGGAGTGATGGTTCCGGCATCGGACATTTCTCTCACCTAAGGCTACGCCTTCCTCTCTACCCACATTGGTCCTACATATCAAGCCGACGCTTCGACGAAGCGCAAAATATCGTTCTAGTGATTATTCAATTGCGTCGGTTGCAACAACTAATTCTCTAGCAATGCTGGTCTCTCCCATCGAATGACCTGCATCTGCGACAATGACTAATTTACTACTAGGCAATGCTTTGTGCAACTGCCAAGCACTACGCGCTGGGCAAACCATATCGTAGCGGCCTTGAACAATTGTTGTTGGAATATCTTGAATCGTAGAAACATGATTGAGGATATATGCTTCCTCCACGAAAATTGCATTGATGAAATAGTGACATTCAATACGTGCAAATGCTACTGCGAAATCCAAATCTTCAGCCTTATCCAAATATTCGGGATCAGGGAATAGTCGACTAGTTGCCATTTCCCATCTTGTCCATTCTCTTGCTGCAGCCCTTCGAACTTCCACATCCTCACTGGTTAAACGAGAATAATATGCTTTGATCAAATCGTCCTGTTCGCTTTCTGGTATGTGGTCTCTGTAAGAGTCGAAGGCATCTGGGAATACGTGACTCGCTCCATCTTGGTAGAACCAATGGAGTTCACTTTTCCTACACATGAATATCCCGCGAAGAACCAAGCTCAGGATTTTTTCTGGGTGATTTTGGGCATAAATCAGAGATAGGGTTGAACCCCAAGAGCCCCCGAAAACATGCCATTTTTCAATGCCTAAATGTTGGCGCAACATCTCCAAATCAGATACCGAAGCTTGGGTATTATTGTCTTCTAATTCAGCATAAGGTGTTGATTTGCCACAACCTCTCTGATCAAATTGAATAATATCGAATTTTGTTGGATCGAAATATCTGCGATATGATGGCTGGCTACCGCCGCCGGGTCCACCGTGAATTACAATCACAGGAATACCGTCAGGATTGCCGCTTCTTTCCCACGCAATTGTGTGCATTTGCGTAACTTGCAAAAATCCTGTTGAGTGGGCCTCTATTTTGGGATACAATACATCGTCAATACTCTGCGAAGAGATTTGCATGATTTGGGCAAATCAACCTAGAACATGTTCCTTTCGATTGAGGCATACGGTTATTGAGGGCTTTGTTTTGCACTAGGTCATGGAGAAAAAAGCAGCAACTGATGTGTTTTCACAGTGGGCACTCAGTGGAAAGGATGCCGGGATGGAAAAAGGGCATGCTGCTTCTGTCAAAGCAATGCTAGAACTTGCTTTACCCAAAATAAAAGAGAACTTCACTGCGATTGATTTGGGTTGTGGAAATGGATGGGTTGTCCGTCTGTTATCAGAGATGGGGGCGTCTCATGTTGAAGGCGTAGATGGAGCACTAGAAATGATAAACAAAGCAAGAAGTGTAGATTCCATCAACAACTATTCTCATGGTTTACTCCCTGGATGGAAACCTGAAATGAGATACGATTTAGTTCATTCAATGGAGTTTCTGTACTACCTTCAAGACCCTGCAGAAATGATTTCGATTATTCATGATCAATGGTTAGACAATGGAGGCATATTGATAGCAGGAGTTGATCACTATCTGGAACATGAAGAATCTCTGACATGGCCTGAGCATGTAGGTGTACACATGAAAACCATGCAAATATCAGAATGGGAAGATGCCATGAAACTAGCAGGATTTGGAGAAATAGAAATTCATCAAGTTGCTTCGAAAGAAGGTTTTCCTGGAACTTTAGTCATGTTAGGGCGTGCTATTCATTAGAATCTCCTAAAGTAATACTACCTGAAAAGAATAAGCAGGCTTTACACTCTCCAGGATTAGAGCATTTTGGTGGTTGATAACCGTCATCAACCGCCGAGATATAACCCATCCAATCAATCAGTTCTTTTAATTCAGATTTGGTTTTTGTGAATTCTTCATCCCGCATACGGACCATTCGACCAGATGCTGCAACTAAAATTGCAGGTGGAAGAATCTTGCGTTGTTGCGAAACCGATTTTTTACTTTCATTCTCTTCTAATGCTAAGCAGTAAAGGGTTAATTGGAAACGATGCGTATCTAATATTTCTTTTTCAGATTCACTTTCAGCATATGGTGGATCAGTACCAGATACACCCTGTAACGGATGTCCATCTTCGGGTGATTCTCGGTTATATCCTGTTAAGCAACCTTTGGTCTTAGCATCTACCACTTGTAGCCAACCTTGACCCGCTTCGTCTCTCAAAGCTAATACAAGGTCTGCCCTTCCATCAAAAATTGTATGAATTTCCTCGATTTTCACGAGTGGAATTTCTTCTCTGGGAGACCAGCCTTTCCTTTCTATTTCGTGTTTTGACTTTCTAACGAAATTGAATGGTAATTCAGTACGCAACCCCTCAACTTTCATTCCTAGAACGCTCTCACCTTGAGTTAACTTCCCTAGTACTCCATCATCGACTAATTTAGCAAGATGATACATTCTAGAACGGACCCTTTTTGCCATTAGGTCATCGCTGAAAGATGATTGGGCTAATACTTCATCAAAAGTATCTTCATCCAATAGGCGATTTGGTTGAGAGTTTGTCCATGTTGAATCGAGGTCCTCACGTTTAGTTGCAGGGTTTGGTAAACCGATTTCCAGTAGCCGATGGAAAAGTGAGCCGAACTCTTGTGCTGAGGGCCAGAAATCCTCTTTTATCTTGATTGGGACTAAATTCAACGGCTCTGCACGCCAATTCATCCGTACCGCAAGCCAATGCCTTCTACGACAATTCCATGCAGCATCTAATGAATGTGAAGGAAGTCCAATTTCATGGATTGCAATTCTTGATCGAGGCGAAGGTTTCGCTTCAGTCGCATTAGCTATCGCACTAATCCTCTCCTGCCATTTTTGTAATGGCGATGTTAACGGTATTGAATCGAAACAAGATGGGTGATGGAAAATTGTAATTCCATCTACGCTATCTGGTGGTAAAAATGCACTTTCAAGCAGAAGACCTGGGTCTAGTCGCAAGGTGTTTCCAGTTTGTTCTAGACCTCCTTCCGACCAAGTACTTCCTTCATTTCCAGCCTTAATTGACGAAAAAGCTAGACCGTCTAGGAGCATATATCCCATGTTCTCGCGTGCCTGCCCTCTACTCATTTCCAAATATCCATCAGAGGAAATGTTGACTCCTCCGCTTGGAGTCCCAACCACTATAACACGGTCTCTTGCTCTAGTTAGAGCAACGTAGAATTGGCGGCGTCTCTCAGCCATTCTCTGGCCCTCTTCCATCATTGATGCAAGAGTCCACAAACCACTTTCGGGTTTGTCAACACCCCTCCATGGATGAATCCGGCCCGCTATCATTTCAGGCGTAACAAGAACGTTGTCACTGGAAGAAAGACTTGAATCTCTAGCACCAATATTGAATATATCGTAAAGAACTACAACTGGAGATTCTAATCCTTTTGAACTGTGTATAGTTAGTACCTTGACCGCTCCAGCGGTTGCATCTGAAGTGCTCTTCGGCCCGTCAGAACCTAAATCTTCTAATTCCCTTAATCGCAATTGGGCCAAAGCTGCGTCTCCGCCTTCTTTCTCCAAAATCCTCTCGAATAATGAAAGCCAATTATTGACATCCTGTCGATCCCCTTCACGCGGAAATGTTCTAAGTAAATCAGAGTGGTCTATCATGATGTTTATGGCATGTAGAACGTCATTATGCGCTACTAAATAAGCGAATTTATCCAAGAGATTTTTCAGCTCAACCGTTGGTGCAATTTTTGCCAAACCTACTATCTGGTTACCAGTTGATTCTAACAAGTGGTCATTGAGTGTTGCATCGTCTAACCCAACTATGCATGATTGCCCCACTGCCAAGGCTGCAGCTCTATCATTGGGCGAACAAGCAAGCCATAGTAAAGACATCAGAGGCCGTATAGCAGGGCGTTGGAGTAGTATGCCTTGCTTATCGGCAATAGCGGGTATTCCATGTTCTTCCAAAACATTCAGAATATTTGGAATTCTATTCCTCGAAGCGACCAGAATCATGATGTCTTCCGGCAAGATTTGATGTGTCGCTACGTCTACTTCCTTCCATGAATCATTTTCACAATCTTTAACCCGAGATTTCTGCCCACTCAGCAGAGACACTAATCGCTTTGCCAGCAACTGGTTTGATAGATCTCTGTCGGTAGAATCTATGTTTTCAAAGGGATTTATTGGGATAGAAAGGTCTTCTGGAATTTCTGATACTTCAGTCCTTGCAGGTAAAATCCATTCGAAAACGGACTCAATATCTGACTTACGTCCTGGAAGTAAGTCTTGAGCCTCGGCATGCCATGGCCCTGGCAATGCTTGGTGCCTTCTTGAAAAGGTATCTTGGAAAATATGATTCATTGTATTCAGCAAACCAGGTAATGTTCGATGATTAGTACGCATTTCAATATGACCTTGAGAGCGTTTAGTAATAACTTCAGAGTCAACCTTCAAAGCACCATCATCATTGGCAAATGAGACCCATTCCTCTCTTTTAGAATCCTCAGAAATCATCTCACTTGAACGGATAAAACCAGTCCCCTCTCCTCCTTTCCCTGGAATGGGACGGGGGTCTCTAGAACTTCCTGACTTCTTTAGATCACTAATGCGATTCTCCATAGCAGACTCGTCGATATTTATGTTACGAATTATCTCTACTGCTCTACGCATTACTGTAAGTTCTGCTTGACGGAAACGATAGATGGATTGTTTCATATCGCCCACAATACAGACTGTCGGGTCCCATTCACCAGCAGGCGGCATTGGTTCATCTCTCTCTAAGTGCCGCCTGCCCCACAAACGAGCCAAAAGACGGAAATGTTGGGGGTTAGTATCTTGGTATTCATCAATAATGAAGGCTCGATAACCGCGCCTCAATTCTCGTAAAATTGTTATCCTTCTCATCAGATCTTCATGAACCTCAGATTTACCATTACAGGCAACTATTGCTCTTGTAAGATGATCATCTAACCATGGCTTATCGCCAATCGAATCCAATGCATCAATAACATTGGAAGGATACCAAGTACGGCATATTGCGGGACACCTTGTTAACAGCAAGTCCTCTGCAAATCGATGCATATCATCATGATCAGTCACCCCTTCCTGAGATTTCAAGCGAGCTAAAATCTCTTGAATTCCATTATTGACTGTGAATAAATCTTGAATTACTTCAATCTCTAGTTCAGTAGTCAAACGCATAGCTCTATCCACTGGTAATTGAGGTAGGTCTACCCCAATCCTCGGTGGGTGGGCATACTGACCTTCAACAGGCTCAGGTTCAGATATGCAAGGGTTGAGTAAGAATGATGCACGCCCTATGCTCCTCAAAAGTAAGCCATTTGCAGTGCACATCATCGAACGAATTGGAATAGAAAGTGTCTCTGCGTTACTTGCTATCAAATTCTTTACATCTGGATTCATTGCTTTGTTAGCAGTCTTTGAAAGAATACCAGATGGCCAACCTTGAGATTTAGGAGGCGATGCTCTTGACAAAGGGTTACAATTTATTTTGTTAATTTTTGCAGTGGACGTAATAGCATGAGAAACAAGCCATATCCACTGCAATCTCCAGATTTGGTCATCGGAATTAATTGTGCATAAATATTGAACATACCTAAAGCGAGTCATTCCATCCAAACGGTCTGCCCCTGTAACAAAGTGAGCACCACCATCTAACCAGTTGTCAACCCATTCTTCTATCAATGTCCGGAAATCTAGATACCATTCATTTAGAATGTCTACAGTTGGCACCAAGAATAAATGGTCGAGGTCTTCGACCAGAATATTCCTCCCTTTGTCCCCCATTGATCTTGCTGCTTCCTCGACGAACAATGAACGCTTCATCAATCCCCTAATCACCGTAGATGATGCACTTTGACCTCCTAATCTAATAGAAAGACGGTCCCTTGCTTGCAGGAATTCCTCAATGTCTCCGCTCATTCCGACCTCGATTGCATCTATTCCTTTCTGAAGTCTCCAAGCCGTACGAATTGCTTCTTCACGAAGTAAAATACTACCTTCTTCGTCAACTTGTTCACTACCAGGATTATCACAAACTAATCCTATCCATGGTGAAACTATTGATGACAGGAAGGCATCGATAGTTGAGATAGGGGCATCTTCCATCAATGAAAGAAGCATTTCTACATCTCCTTGATTTGTAATTCTAGTGTCATGTACTCCATTGAAGTCACCTTCTGCCGGAGGCGCTGCTCTGAGCGAAGAAATCAATCGCCGAATCTTTCCTTTCAATTCAGCTGCTGCTTTTCGAGTAAATGTAATCGCTACCGTTTCAGTTGGCAATAGTCCTCTCCAATCTTTCAAAGAAGTTCTTTCAATTGCTGGGCAACGAATTGCACCCATGCCTTTGAGAGGAACGCGAGCAGCAGGTGGAAGAACACGGGTTGCTCTTTGATTGTGTGATAATATGTGCTGGACATAGCGATGAGCCATTACTGTAGTTTTACCTGTCCCAGCGCCAGCATCTAAAGCAATGTGCCTGTCAATATCAAGGCCAAGTTTTTGAGAGTGGTTTAATTTCATCACCAACCACCCCTCTTGAATCCTAAACAGGAGTCAATTGTCGAGCAATTACAGGGTATTTTCCCTGCCTCAGCACTCTCAATAACGCGATACGCTGTTGTTATCCTCTCCCTCATCCAAGCTCTAAATGGGTTTGATTGGGCAGGTGTAGATTCGCCAGGACGGCGATATTGGTTTACCAAACTCTGAGTTACTATACCAACATGTGAGTCACTCAATAAATCAACAAAATCAGGATCCAATTCCACCCAATGGAGAGTTTCGATCCCAACCTGAGTTACGCCAATTCCAATCACTCTATGACCAGGATTGCCGATTTCCCAAGCCCTTGCATAGAGAGCAAGTTGAACTTCATCAAACAGTCCTTTCAAATGACGAGTTTCTCGGCCATCATCTTTAGGTCCGTCCATGGATTTGATATCTCTGATTATTACCAATTTGGTAACTGGTACATGTTGTTTCAAATTCAGATCTAAAGGCATTGTTTCAGCTTCTTTCTCCAATTCGTAATCAACCAAAACTTCGTCTACCTTGTCAATGAAGCCTGTTAGTTTGAAACTTTTTTCTTCGGCTTTCTGTTCAGGCGAGGGTGGAAGAACAATTGTGACATATCTATTGCTATTTTCCCGTGCTTCCCATTCACTTGCCAAGGGAGCACAATCTCTCAGGCCAAAGTCTGCTTGAATCATTCTACCAAGACGCCCCCCTACGGGGATGGCTACCTCCCCCTCTAACCAAGAGGCCCATTTAGACGGGGATAAGCCAATTAAATCTCTACAACGATGAGCAGCGATTCCATCAGCTCGCTTCATCCATGGTGCTTTTTCCATTAACATTTCTAGGACAACTTGCCACGCATCATTGATATCTTTCAGTGGTCCTTCTGAAAGTTTGATTGCTTGCTCGGGCACCTGTCCATCTTCCAAGCCATGTGCTCGTAGAACTGCCTCTTCGGCAAAGTGGACAATGTTTCCACGGGCATTTGCAGAGAGATCTTCGGGTACATTTTCCTCCCTCCCCAGCCTCAAATGGCGATCAATCCAAGCCTTTCTTGGACAGAATAGCCATGCCTGTAATCGACTTTGGGACCATATCTTTGGTAGCCTCAATGAAACTCCAGTAATTCCAGTGCGCTCATCTAGAGGTTTGATACCAGTCGAAGAAGGCAGTATTGGTCTAGGATCAATTCCAAGGATTGATTTTTTCTCTGTTACTTCGCCAAGGTGAGGCCATTGTGGAGAGTTTCTCGCATTTGGAATATTATTTCGATTGGGGGTCAATCGGTAATCCTTGGTTCTAATCAGTTTTCCAGAGTCCTCGAATGGAAAAATCTCGCCTACGTCAAATGATGAAATCTCTCTTCGACGATTATACTGGTCAAGCAATAGATCATTCTTGACTGCATCAAGAATGGAATTAGGATTCAAAGGTTGGCTAGTTATTTCTCGGCCTTCAATAGATGCAAGGCCCGCTCTTTGGAGTTTATCTCTTGGCAAAAAGCCGCTACGATGAGTCCTGACTCCACCCGATAACATTTCCATGGAACTTACTTTGTGAACTAAACGCAGACCTACGTCGGGAATCGTTTGCCAAACCCAAGAACGGTCTGGAGTATCTGGTTTCCAATCACTAGGGTCGATGAAGGAGGGCGGGTTTTCTAAATTTAATCCGTCTTTATCGGTGGAAATTATACTAAACCATTCTTCCAAAGGACCAGCTGGTTCAATTCCATCTTGAAGACTTGAGTCGAGGATTACAATAGTTTTCGAACTATTAAGCAAGTGACGAAGATAATGTCGCCCTTTTCGCAAACCATCATCTGGACGATTAATCCCTAGGCGCATTCTTGACATTTCGTCTAACCACGGAACAGAAGGCGACTTCATTGACCATTTGTTTGAATTTAGACCGCTAAGGATTAGAATATCACAAGTCGTACCTAATGATTGGCTTGGATTGAGTATCCTAATTCCCACATCTGTACCTCTTCGCGAAGGCAACTGAGTGTTACTCGCCAAGTATTGAAGCATTTCACAAAAATCGTCACCTTCGAAATCGATGCCAATTTCTTGAGTTAATCTCGTTATAGATTCAATGAAGTATTGGAGTCCAGGAATTGAATTAGATTCCACAGAATCTCTGCCGGATAACAATTGCCAGTCGATTTGTTCCAGTAAAGAGTTGAACCAAATGATCGGGTTTCCAAGTAAATCCGGTAAAGGTAATTCCTCTCCTGAAATACAACCAATACATTTCTGCATAGCAACCTCTCTGTCCTGTTTGGAAAGAATCGGAATCATCCATCTCGACATTGCAGCGAGCCACCATTGGCTTTCTTCCAGTGCTCGAGATTGGTCTTCATCTCCAGTAAAACGAGGAGTGGCTTGAGAAAGGGTAGAGAGCCACCTGCGAAGAGAGCCTCTGCCCCCCAATATGTGAAATCCCCTAGCAATCTCTACCAGAGTTTCAGGATGTAATGTCGGTTTCCAATCAGGATTAACCGGGTGTTCAAAATTCATCACTTCCCAAGTCATTGGAAGACCTATTTGTTCAACTAAATCGGTTAGGCGAGTCAGGGACCATGCTTCTTCACCTCTGGAAATTCCAATAATAGAAAGTATCCTCGAGACCGCTGGACTAGAGGAAATTGTTGCATTTTCCCCTCGTAAACGAAAGCCCAAATTATCGAGGTAAGGTGAAAGGTTTTTTCGTAAGCTACCGGAGTCTCCGTCGACTATCATTATGTCCCCATCAACCCGAGAAAGCAAATCTCCAATAGCCGAAATACCCTGATTTTCAGACTCTACCATAAGGTGGTATATGTTACTACTAGAATTGGGAGACCTCCAACCCTGTTCTTGTTTAGGCACCCATACCTTATGCTCAGGAATCCAATTTGGGAGATCCGATTGTTTTCTTACCGGATGTATATCTTCGATGTACTCCCCATGATATCCAAGGCGGTGAGAACCTGGGTTTACAAGCTGATGGAGGTTTACTAGTTGACTGATCCTACTCATTATAGCAATCTCGACTTCGCTCAGACTGCTGGCATGATCAAGCATTATTATTCCGGACAAATCCCTAAGACTGAAGGGTGTTTTTTCAGTTTCATTTATTCCATCTAGGACTACTCTTGCTTTTCGCGAAGGATGAGTCATTCCAGTTTCATTTTCCAACTTTTTCAACGCTTTGTCGCATGACATCGCCCCAGGGTCTTCCTCCCATCTTTGAGGTTTAAGGAGGGAAATTATTTCTCTGTGCAATGATAGAACTCTGTGTGACCTTGAACGTGACCATACATTTTGAGGATTCGGATGAATCAGAGGAAATCCGAAATCTGCGGCATGAGAGGCTAGAGTTTGATGCGTTAATTCGAATGTAACCCCATCGTCTTCCATAACGGCCGGTAATCGTAAATCGATATGTAACATCGAAATAAATCTCTGAATTGTGAGATGGTGGGATGAGTCGACAATGCCTCCATCCATCATTTTATGCAAATCGGAAATCGTTTGTTTTCTCGATGCCTCCGTTGGGTGGATTACCATCAACCGTTGACCCGAAACTATCGCCTCTAACAACCAGCCAGGAGCCCCAACACCTGCACCTATTGCCTCCATTGACAAAATAGGTTGGTCGGATTCAATAGCGGACATCATTAATTTCAACTCGGGACGGGATTACTCGGCTGTGGGGGTTATTGAACCCACGCCTTGAACTTGTGAGGCAATCATTGAAAATATGTGCGCCATTAGGAATTGTATGCGAGTGAGAGCAACATGTCTAATTTTGGTTTTATTGGTTTCAATAATACCGACTACTAATGCCGGTTCACCCGAAGAGTTGGATGATGTAGGATCTGTATTTGGTGGCGTTTATCTGGATGCAAATGTTTCTGGAAATACGAGCAGTGCGCTTTCCGACTTGCCTGCAATAGTTGAGGATTACACTGCCACATGGTGTACTAACTGTATCGATGTCGAACATGCACTTGATGACATTTCAGATGAAAATCACATGCAAACATATCATTTCCACAGATTCATTGGAGAAAGCGAAGACCCGCTTGGCTCACAAGAGGGCGACGATAGGTGGATTGAGAGATATGAGCAAAGGCTTCCACCTACTGCAGTATTCAACGGAACTATCAGGCAAGTAGGAAGTGTACCAGATGGGGAAAATCTGCAAGAAGACTACAATCAAAATTTGCAAAATACATTGAATTTGGGAACTGGTTCTTCTTCCCTAGGATGGATAGTAACCAACGATTCGAACCCAATCGCTACCTGGAATCTAGCAGTTGACATGACTAATTTCCCTGAAGATAGCGAAATCAAATCCTCTCTTTGGATTGTTGAGGTTCTCGCACATTTCCCTGATGGAGGAAACCAAGAGGAGTATTATCACAAGAGCGTCAGGGGGATTATCGAACTAGGTAACGCCACTGCAGGTTCAATGGAAGTTACAATGCCAACTGCTTACGATGGTGACGACTTACAGGTACACTTGATTCACGAGGTAATTCTACCTGAACCAGTAGAAGAGACTCCTAGCGAGCCTGTCGTTGATGATTCAGAAGATGAAGAAGACAGTAGTTTGCCTAGTGTAAGCCTAATTGCTGTACTAGCAATTTCAATGTTTGCAGCAATCACTGTGCAGCGAAAGCAGCAATGATTCTGTCCACATCATCATCTGTGATGTGCAAGTGAATTGCAACTCTTACTCGGTTGTAAGGCAAATCGAACATATCGATTCCGTGTTCTGCTAAAGATACAACAAGATCTGCTGCAGGAATGTTACAGTTGACATAAACAAGGTTCGATTGAACTGCGTCTAGGTCAACACTGAAGTTGTCCATAGCGTCAATTGCTTCAGCAACTTTCCTTGCACGAGCATGGTCATCAGCCAAACGCTCGACATGATGGTCCAATGCATGAAGGCCAGCAGCTGCCAAAACACCGGCTTGTCTCCAGCCACCGCCAAACATCTTGCGCCAGCGATGAGCCTTGTTGATGAATTCCTGTGAGCCTACCAATACTGATCCCACGGGAGCGCCAAGCCCCTTTGAAAGACAAATTGAAACCGAATCATAATCTCTACACATTCTTGAAACGTCCACTCCAGTTGCAATTGATGCGTTGAATATCCTAGCGCCATCAATGTGCGTAGCGCATCCGTTTTCCTTGGCTACCGCAGCAATTTCGTCTAGCGCTTCTTGAGAATAGCATGCGCCGCCACCGAGATTGGAGGTGTTTTCAACACACACTAGAGTGCCATCTGGATAATGTGAGCCAGAGCCTTCTGCCTTGCGAATTGCCTTCTTGACCTGCTCTGCAGTCATCAGTCCACCTTCTCCTTCAACAAGTGAAATTGATGCTCCACATAGTGCTGCATATCCTCCGCCTTCGTACTTGTAGATGTGTGCGGTCTTGTCACAAACTATCTCGTCGCCTGGAACTGTATGAGTTCGCAAAGCGATTGCGTTTGCCATTGTGCCACTCGCTACAAATAACGCAGCCTCTTTTCCAAACATCTTCGCTAAGCGGTTCTGCAATTCGATTACAGTTGGGTCGTCGCCAAGAACGTCGTCTCCAACTTTGGCGCTTTCCATTACTACACGCATAGCCGCAGTTGGCTGAGTTACAGTATCGCTGCGCACATCAACGCGGTCGGACGGATACTCTCGCATGAACAGTCCAAGCCGCTTCCACTCAAAGCAGTTTCAGGTCACCGGTTATTGCATCAACGGCTGAACGAGGAGCCGGCCCGATACCCAGAACAGTGACTGTACCAGGTGGAATCTCAGTATGGCCCGCATCCTTCACTAAGTCGCAGACTATGCCTCCTTCAAGGGCCTTAGCGTAGAGCTGGCGTAAGTGTGCCTCGTCATCTGCACGAAGAACTATCTTGCGCGCACCGGCATTGTTCCAACGCTCGTAAAGGCGTGCTGCTTTCTTCTTAGCTTTCATAGCGCAGTGTACTGCTGCATGCGAGCATTGTGCTGCAAGCTTTCCTTTGGACAATTTAAGGTCGTCACGGGTCACCAAGACCATTGTAACTTCACTAAGCGGTGATGACATCACTCTCACCGCTTGCAATTGGCTCAGCCAAATCTGCAGTTTCTTCATGCAGTAAGTTTGCTAGCCATGGTGCAATCCAAACCGCACTGGCAATGCTTGCAATAGCATGTAATGCATCGAATGGTAGTCCATTCAGTAGATAGATGCCAAATTCACCGATGGTCATTCCTACGGTGTATATTGACAATGAAACCCACCAATCGAACAACACTGAGGCGAAAATCGCGGTTATGATGAGGCGTTTCATAGCAACTTCATTTTGCAAAACTAAGTTCAATCTAGAGCCTGCAAATGCTACCGCTGCCCAGCCTGTTGCTTGGAATAAAGTCCACCAACCGTGCGAGAGAATCGCATTCGAGAACATGGTTGCCATAACGGCGAAAGCCATTCCTCTGCGAGCTCCTAATGATGCACCCATAACCAAACACATGACAGTTAGAGGCTGTACATTTGGGAATGGTTCAAGCAAGATACGGCTAGCAGCTGCCGCCGCGGTTATGCTAGTTAGAACCAAAATCTCACGCTTAGCAGAGTGAGTAGGTCGACACAAAAGGAAGAAACATATCGTAATCAAAACCACATTGATTACTAGCATTTCTACAGTGCCGAGGACTGGTCCATGCACCCCGTCGGTCATTACCATGAACAGAGGTGGAGGGCTTCAAGACTTGAACTTCACGCTGGTGACCATCGTACAACCGATGCTTGTCCGACCTCTGCAGAAGAGATTCCAACTTGGGACCTCTCTCCGTCAATGGTAAACTCCCAGCCATCCAGTTCTTGACCGTTGAATGAAACAATCATATCTCCTAAACTGAATGTTTCTTTTTCAATTTGAATTCCAAGTTGTATCGCCGCACTATCGGTCAACTGCTCAACGTTTTCATGACCTTCTAAGCCTCCAATTGCCACTTCACCGCTTGGAAGTTCGAACACAACTACCTGAGTACCCTCCCACTCACTTGGCCAGTCATCATTCCAATCACCAGGAGCTTCTGTTAATTCATCAACCTCTTTTGACCAAAACTCGGATATCGAAGGTAGTGCAATAATTGAAATTACCAATACCAGTAAAACGCCCAATTTTATCACCATACCAGAATCTTTGCGGTACTGGAAAACAAGTATGCTAGCTACTAAACCAACTAGTACGAAATACTCGGGTTCTACTTGAAATGATGAATCCTCAGATTCTGATTCGAATTGTTCTCTTCTGTCAACTATGGGGGTGTTCTCAGAAGAGTCGAGGACGACCATCAACACGCCTGCATCGTTCCCTAATGCCATCTCACCATTCATTCCAAACCCAATACCTGCAGTGGTGTATGTATCATGAGAAGTGACATACATCTCAAGTTCTTGCCCGGGCAAACCAGTTGCCCAGCCTCCATCTGGAGAGTTCCCTGGATACCATACTGATGTAGAATTTTGATTTTCTTGCAGAGTAATCTCACCATTAGAATGGAAAGAAGTTCTTCCTTGGAATGTGCAATTGGATTCGCATTTCCACCATATCACATGTTCACTGGTTGCGAAGAAAATGTCATCCGCTTTCTGGTATGGGACCGCAGGCGAATATCCCTCCACGGATAGCAACTGTTCGCCGAGATAAATTTCTGAACCGCCATCTTTCTGCAAATGAACGATTATCCCTGCGTCTGTTTGTATTGGAGCGTGACGAATCTTCCCCTCACCGATCGAGAGATTTGTGACATTTCCTGATTTAGAGACAATGTTTACAATGTCCTCTTCATTACCAATCAGATAACTATCATTCGTAACTGTTACACCGTTTCTCCAGCCCAATTGTGGTAAATCTACACGCAAATTTTCATTGCCATCACTCAGACAAAATCTGGACAACCCTTGTCTTGTTGGAACAACTATATTGTCAGCATCTAAAGCCATGGCTCCAGTTATACCCCAAGTAACAACCTCTGTTTGTGAAGACCAAATTAAGCTACCATCTTCAATATCTAAAGCTGTGACTTTGCCATCCGTCCAACCAATGATTACCATTTCACTCCAATTTCCACAGTCTCCGCTTCCTGCTTCTACATGCATTATTGGGCTCATGTCATGGTTAGTGGATGCTGCATTCTTGAATCTCCAATTCTCTTGACCTGTGTGTAGGTCAAAAGCGTACACATGGGGCCTATCTTCTCCGGTCCAGAAACCTGATGTTCGAACAATTACTTGGCTATCAACGATGATAGGTTTGGTAGAAATATATCCATTATCCAAATCAATTTCCCAGTAATCTGAGTTTTGTTCTTCTGCGGCAGATACTGGCATCAAAATGCAGGATAAGAGACACAGAGCAACGAAGATCCGTTTCATCAAGCATGCCTCATTATCGCTTCTCGCAATAACGCACTAACTTGTTTTCCATCAGCAGCGCCACCACATTCTTTCATCACAACTCCCATGAGAGGGCCCATAGCGCCCATACCTCGCTCCTTAACGAAATCA
Source organism: Methanobacteriota archaeon (assembly GCA_002713185.1). GTDB lineage: Archaea > Thermoplasmatota > Poseidoniia > Poseidoniales > Thalassarchaeaceae > UBA36. The sequence continues at coordinate 18,099 of PAVV01000039.1, forward strand.
ATGCGGTCACTAACTACTTTCTCAACGATAGTTGCCAAATCTCCGGCATCAGCCGGTTTCAGTCCTAGTTCCTCTGCCTTGGAAGATAATTGATCCATGCTTGGATTCTGACCAGCGAATTCTTGAATCAGGGCGCTCATTCCTTCTCTTGTTACATGACCTTCTTCTTTGGTGGCTAAAACGAGAGCCATCAAGCCTATGTCTCCTTCATTTTCTAGTAACATTGTAGCCCATGCTTTTTGTGGAAGGCCCTCTGAATGTGAAACGAAATCGTCGTCTAATTCTCTCGAAAGTAACTGTTTGATTTGATCATCACTAATTTCAAAATTATTCAATCTCTCTAACCTTTCTGTTTGTGTCATTGGGAGGTTGTCCATGA
>PAVV01000040.1 GCA_002713185.1 Methanobacteriota archaeon
GTCGGCGGCACGCTCATTGAGCCATGGCCTTCAGTGGGGCATATTTATGCCGAGGTGGCCGCGCGACATGGCGTGCAGGCGGAGCCGGAAGAATTAACCCGACGCTTTGTCCAAGCGTGGCAGGCACAGGATTCCTTTCAATACACTCGGGACGATTGGGCGGTGGTGGTGGATGCCACTTTCGAAGGCCTAGTTACGCAACTGCCTAGCCAGACATTTTTTGGGGAACTTTACAGTCACTTCGCCAAGGCGGAATGTTGGCATGTATACGAGGACGTCATTCCCACGCTGACGGCGTTGCGGCAGCAGGGCATTCGCCTTGCGGTGATTTCCAATTGGGACGATCGCCTGCGCCCGTTGTTGAAATCGCTCGAGCTGGCGCATTGGTTTGAGGTCATTCATGTGTCTGCCGAAATCGGCGCGCATAAGCCTGATACTCGTATTTTCCAGACGGCAGCCGAGAGTCTCGAAACTCCGCCTGATCGCATTCTGCATGTGGGGGACGGGGAACGTGAAGATCACCAAGGAGCCTTGGTCAGCGGGCTTCAATCCCGCTGGCTTTGCCGCGGCACAGAGAATTCCGTGGCCCACATCATTCCTTCTTTAGAATATCTAGTGCGCCAATAAAGAGACATTAAGGCACATAATATAGTGTGCCATAATAACTCTTATTATCAGTATATTCACAATTTATTTTCAATTAAACACGCGATTAATGCGTGTTTTACGCAGTTTAATACGTATTTTTACATTAGTAATGGATGGCACGGGATCTGATATTAACAGGTATAATCTGAATCCATAACTGGGGTTCAATTTGAATTAAACAGCCGAATCGGCCATGGCGGGCCGGTTTGGTGGAAGCAAACACCGCCTGAAAGGAAAGAGCATGAACACACTAAGTATTTGGAATCCGATTCATGAGATGGACGCGTTGTTTCATAACCGGCTGGCCTCGGTGCTGGGCGGCGAGGGACAGGCATCGGTGGCGTGGTCGCCGGTGGTGGACATTGAGGAAACAGAACAGGATTACGTGATACGCGCCGAATTGCCGGGGCTGGATAAGGACAAGGTGAAGGTGACGGTCGAGGACGGCGTGCTGACGTTGTCCGGCGAGCGGGATCTGGAGCGCACGGTGGAGGGGAAAACCTACCATCGCATCGAACGCTCGCATGGCACCTTCAGCCGCAGCTTCACCTTACCGGAGGATAGCGATGCCGAAAGTGTGGCTGCGCAATTCACAAACGGCGTGTTGGCCGTGCGTGTGGCCAAGCGCGAGGAGGCATTGCCGAAATCGATTGAAGTGCGCGTGGAATAATCATGAAGCCGCCGGGGAGCGGATTGCTCCCCGGCAGGCTGAATAGAACATTTGAACCAAGGAGAATTATCATGATGGACAAGTTAACTCATAAATCTCAGGAAGCGTTGAGGACGGCGCAGGAATTGGCGCGGGAGCGGTCGCACCAGGAATTGGACGGGCCGCACTTAGCGTTGGCGTTGACGCAACAGGCGGGTACGATTGTGCCAAATCTGTTGCAGAGGGCGGGAGTGGACTTGGCATCATGGGAATCGGATTTGAACACGGAACTGGATCGCCGCGCGCAAGTGGAGGGCGTGAGTTCGAGCGATGTGTTTCTGAGCCGTGATTTGAAGCAAGCGTTGGATCGCGCAGAGCAGGAGGCAAAGGCGTTGGCCGATGACTATTTGAGCGCAGAGCATTTGCTGCTCGGGCTGCTAGAGTGCGGTGCGGTCTTGACGAAATTATTTCAGCTGCAGGGCGTGGCGCGGGCGGTGTTGTTGGAAAAGATGAGTGAAGTGCGCGGATCGCAGCGGGTGACGGATGCGAATCCGGAAGATAAATTTGGGGCGTTGGAGAAGTATGGCAAGGACCTCACGGCTTTGGCGCGGGAAGGGAAAATTGATCCGGTGATTGGCCGGAACGATGAGATTCGCCGTGTGATGCAGGTGCTGACGCGACGCACAAAAAATAATCCGGTGCTGATCGGTGAACCGGGTGTGGGTAAAACGGCGATTGCCGAGGGCTTGGCGCGGCGCGTGGTGAGCGGGGATGTGCCGGAGTCGCTGAAGGACAAGCGGATTGTGGCGATGGACTTGGGCGCGATGATTGCGGGCGCGAAGTATCGTGGTGAATTTGAAGACCGACTGAAGGCATTCCTGAAGGAAGTGACGGCGGCGGAGGGTCAGATTGTTTTGTTCATCGACGAGCTGCATACGATCGTGGGCGCGGGCAATGCCGAGGGCTCGGCGGATGCGGCTAACATGCTGAAGCCGCAGTTGGCGCGCGGGGAGTTGAGATGCATTGGCGCGACGACGCTGGATGAGTATCGCAAGCACATCGAGAAAGATCCGGCGTTGGAACGTCGTTTCCAGCCGGTGACGGTGGATGAACCGACCGTCGAGGAGACGATCGCTATTTTGCGCGGGCTCAAGGAGCGCTACGAGGTGCATCATGGGATTCNCATTCAGGACAGCGCGCTGGTGAGCGCGGCGCAGTTGTCGAACCGATATATCAGTGACCGGTTTCTGCCAGACAAGGCGGTGGATTTGATGGACGAGGCGGCCTCGCGTCTGCGCATGGAGCTGGACTCGATGCCGGTGGAAATTGATCAGCTGGAACGCGAGATTTTGCAGCTGGAGATTGAGGAGACCGCGCTAAAGAAGGAAAAGGACGATGCGTCGCGCGAGCGATTGACGCATTTGCAGAAGCAGTTGGCCGACTTGAAGGAACGCGCGGCCAAGCTCAAGTGCCAATGGCAGGACGAAAAGGCGGCGATTGATGCGGCGAGCATCATCAACAGCCAAATCGACACGGCGCGACGCGATCAGGAAACGGCCGAGCGCACGGGCGATTTGTCGGCGGCGGCAGAGATTCAATACGGGCGCATTCCGGAACTAGAAGAGAAACTCGCGGCGGCCGAGAAGGCGATTCATGAACAGAACGGCAGCCGGTTGCTCAGTGAAGAAGTGACTGAGGACGATGTCGCCCGCGTGGTGGCCACGTGGACGGGCATTCCGGTGAGCCGCATGCTGGAAGGGGAGCGTCAGAAACTGGTGCGCATGGAGAGCCGCCTGCACGAGCGGGTGATCGGCCAGGACGACGCAGTGACAGCCGTGGCCAACGCGGTGCGCCGGGCGCGCAGTGGATTGCAGGATCCGCAGCGGCCGATGGGCAGTTTTATTTTCCTGGGGCCGACCGGTGTGGGTAAGACTGAGCTTGCAAGNGCCTTGGCGGAGTTTTTGTTTGATGACGAGCAGGCGATGACGCGCATTGACATGAGCGAGTACATGGAGAAACACAGTGTGAGTCGCCTGATCGGCGCGCCTCCGGGCTACGTGGGCCACGAGGAAGGCGGTCAGCTCAGCGAGAACGTGCGCCGCCGGCCTTACAGCGTGGTGTTGTTTGATGAGATCGAGAAGGCGCATCCGGATGTTTTCAACGTGCTGCTGCAGGTGCTCGATGACGGCCGGCTGACCGATGGCCAGGGGCGTACGGTGGATTTCCGCAATACGGTGATCATCATGACCAGCAACATCGGCAGCCCGCTGATCAGTGAACACTTTGCCGCGGGCAAAGCGACGGATGACGCGCTGCATACGGGCGTGATGGACGAGCTGAAGCGATGTTTCCGGCCGGAGTTTTTGAACCGCGTTGACGATAGTATCATCTTCGGAAGCCTAGACGAAACACAGTTGGGTGCCATCGTGGATATTCAGTTGAATCGCGTTGATAAACGCCTAGCTGACCAACAGCTGACGCTGTCGGTTAACGACTGTACGCGAGCTTTTCTTGCCAAGGCGGGGTATGACCCTCAATTTGGTGCGCGGCCACTCAAACGAGCCATTCAGCAACACTTACTCGACCCTTTGGCGCTCAAGTTGTTGGATGGGGATTTTAAACCTGGAGACACCATCACCGCCGAAGCTAAGGACGAGTCCGTTGAGTTTTCATTAGCTGAATAATCAAACTCTCNTTTACAGGGTCGGAAAGGTAGAATTGAGATACATTCTCAAAGCGTTTTTTTNCCCTAATTCATTTGACGGTGCGCCGCTTTATGTCCGATACATTCCTTAGAGGATGAACCTAATAAAAGGCATATTTAATACTTCGCTNGGTAGAAAGTATATNATGGCAATTACGGGGGTTGGTTTGTTTGGGTTCATCATTGCTCACCTTTTAGGTAACCTTTTGGTTTTCGNTGGACCGGCAGCTCTAAATGAGTATGCAAAAAAATTGCATGATCTTGGGCCGCTGCTCTGGGTTGCTAGACTCGGGCTACTTGGCATGGTTGGTTTGCACATATGGTCGGCGATCAAACTTACTGCCGCTAATAAACAGGCAAGGGAAGTTCCCTACAAAAGCGATGTGTTGCCTGTGGATGGTCATCGTCGCGATGATATAGCGGTAAAATTTGCCGCTCGNACAATGATNTTTAGTGGTTTGATAATAGTGGCTTTTGCATTTTATCACCTTGCTCACTACACCTGGAAGGTGCCTCAGATCAACGGCGTNCATGATGATTTCGAGACATATTATGTACANNCCGACATGATAACATCCACAAATTTTACTGAGGGTGAACAAGGAAAGAATCCAGTAGACGTATACCGTATGGTTGTTACTGGTTTCAAAGTGCCATGGGTGACGGGTTTCTATGTTATTTCCGTGGCTCTTTTGTGTATTCACCTCAGTCACGGTCTTAGTGCCATGTTGCAGACACTGGGAATAAAAAATAAAAACACGGGAAAATGGGTAGATAAAGGAGCTGCGATTTTTGCCACCCTCCTTTTTTTAGGCTATATTTCCATACCGCTCAGCATAATTTTTGAATTTGTAAAATTAAAATGAATGTTCCCATTATGGTTCCCATTTAGGGAGGTTTATCGGAGCTAAATTGGGAAAACTGGCAGTTCCCAAAAATGTTCCCACAATAATAACANNAAATTCAGTGAAATAATCGGAACAAATGCTTTTTGTTATTGTAAAACGATAATTTATATGCAAAAAACCCCAAAAAAACCAGCTAAGTTCCCACAAAAGTTCCCACAAAATCATGGCTTCACTCACTAAAAAAGAGAACTCACCTTATTGGTTTTGTTGCTTTACAGCCCCAGATGGGACAAGGACTAAAAGATCTACCAAACAGACGGATAAGGATAAGGCTCTNTTGGTTTGTAGGGAGTACGAAAAGGCAGCATCCGATGCAAAAAAGTTNGTTTTAACTGAAAATCAGGCAAAAAAAGTTATCTCCGANATTAAGGAAAAAGTTCTGCCCCGAGTCGAAGTTGTACAAAAAAACGTAGTGGAAAGACCCCCTTTTACCTCTCCACTCCTAAATTCTAAAATACCCACCGGGCCAATTGAGGAAAAGTGGAATAAGCACAAGTTCGACCTTAAATTAGTTAATCCGGCGAATAAACGAAAATATGAAGTGATCGTAGTGGGTAGTGGTTTAGCCGGTGCCTCGGCAGCAGCATCACTGGCTGAGCTGGGTTACAACGTAAATTGCTTCTGCTATCAAGACAGTCCACGCAGAGCCCATTCGATNGCTGCTCAAGGTGGTATCAACGCCGCTAAGAATTATCAGAACGATGGAGATTCGGTCTACCGCTTGTTCTACGATACCGTAAAGGGCGGGGATTATCGTTCTCGCGAGGCTAATGTCTATCGCCTTGCGCAGGTCAGTGTGAACATCATCGACCAATGTGCTGCACAAGGTGTTCCATTCGCACGCGAATATGGCGGTCTTCTCGCTAATCGTTCCTTTGGTGGGGCACAGGTCAGTCGTACCTTTTACGCCCGAGGCCAGACTGGGCAGCAGCTACTACTCGGGGCCTACTCTGCGCTCAGCCGACAGATTGGTCTTGGAAAAGTAAAGATGCACACTCGCACAGAGTTGCTTGATATCGTTCTGGTCGACGGTCAAGCGAAGGGAATCGTTGTGCGGAATATGGTTACGGGCGAAATCAGCCGGCATTCGGCGCATGCTGTTGTTTTGGCTACGGGAGGTTACGGCAACGTCTTCTATCTTTCAACAAACGCCATGGGCTGCAATGTGACAGCGACCCATCGGGCCTACAAACGTGGGGCGGCCTTTGCGAATCCGTGTTACACACAGATTCACCCAACCTGCATTCCTGTGAGTGGAGATCATCAAAGTAAGCTTACTTTAATGAGTGAATCATTGCGAAATGATGGCCGTGTTTGGGTGCCAAAAAGTCCTGGNATTTCCGAAAAAATTCGAAATGGGGAGTTGCAGCCCAGCAACGTACCAGAGTCGGAGCGTGATTACTATTTGGAACGCAAATACCCAAGTTTTGGAAATCTGGTGCCTCGAGACGTGGCCTCTAGGAATTCTAAAGAAGTTTGCGACGAGGGTCGAGGAGTCGTTTCCTCCGGGTTGGGAGTTTATTTAGATTTTTCCGATTCAATTAATCGTATGGGAGAAGCCGCAGTACGTGAACGATATGGTAATCTTTTTGACATGTACGAAAAAATNACCGGATCGAACGCTTANCAAAATCCGATGACCATTTACCCNGCGGTACACTANACGATGGGCGGTTTGTGGGTTGATTACAANTTGATGAGCAATGTTCCTGGTTTATTCGCAATTGGAGAGGCTAATTTTTCTGACCACGGTGCTAACCGATTGGGTGCAAGTGCACTTATGCAAGGATTGGCCGATGGATACTTTGTGCTTCCTTACACAATTGGTGAGTATTTAGCTGAGTCGGGATGGGGTGACTGTCCAGATATAGAAAGCTCAGAATTTCTAGAAGCTGAGAAAGCGGTGCGAAACCGCATCAATAAGCTCTTATCTATTAAAGGTAAGCGCACGCCAACTTCATTCCACCGTGAACTTGGAAAGATCATGTGGGAAAATTGTGGCATGTCCAGAAATGAATCTGGATTAAAAAGTGCCATCAGTAAACTTTCAGAGTTGCGGGAAGAGTTTTGGGGAAACCTCAATGTTCCAGGCGAAAAAGAGTCATTGAATCAGAGTTTGGAACTTGCCGGGCGAGTCTCCGATTTTCTTGAATTTGGACAGTTAATGTGCCGAGACGCTTTGCAACGCGAAGAGTCGTGTGGCGGTCATTTCCGCGAGGAACATTCAACTCCTGAAGGTGAAGCCAAAAGAGATGACGAAAACTTTGCGTTCGTGGGAGCATGGGAACATAAGGGTGATGGCAATGAGCCTGTGTTACACAAGGAAGCCCTAGAGTATGCGGAAGTAAAAATGACCCAGCGGAGTTATAAGTAATGGGTAAATTGCTTAACTTAAAACTAAGAGTCTGGCGGCAAGACAACGCTGAGGATTCAGGTCGTTTCGAGGAGTATGATGCCAAGGGCGTTGACACTGATATGTCGTTTCTTGAAATGCTCGACGTGGTGAATGAGGATCTGCTTGAGGATGGCAAGGAACCTATTGCTTTCGATTCGGATTGCCGTGAAGGTATTTGTGGTACTTGTTCCATGGTAATTAATGGCACCCCTCATGGCGGGCAGAAGGGGACGACTGCCTGTCAATTACATATGCGTCAATTTAGCGATGGCATGACTATTACTATTGAGCCCTGGCGGGCTTCGGCATTTCCGGTGCAGCGAGATCTTATTGTGAATCGGTCAGCATTCGATCGTATCCAGCAGTCGGGAGGTTTTATAAGCGTGCGTTCGGGTAGTGTGCCGGATGCCAATGCAACGCCGGTTGCAAAAGAGGATGCTGATCTNGCTATGGATGCTGCTCAGTGTATTGGNTGTGGTGCTTGTGTGGCTGCATGTAAAAACGCTAGTGCAATGCTCTTTGTGGCNGCAAAGCTATCTCACCTNAGTTTAGTGCCGCAGGGCCAACCAGAACGGGAGCGCAGGGCACTTGCGATGGTACAGAAAATGGATGAAGAAGGCTTCGGAAGTTGTACGGTTACCGGATCTTGCGAAGCAGTTTGCCCGAAGGAAATCTCGCTGGACTTCATCGCGCGTATGAACCGCGAATATGGTATGGCGTTGATNAGAAAAGGCACTGTTTAATTTTCATTTGCCAATGGTCCGTTAGGGCGTAGCCTTTCTAGACGCCTATGAAAACGTCACTTACCCGTCGTCAATTCGTAGGCAGCGCCGCTGCTGCCTCACTTGTTTTTCCGGCCATTCTCAAGGCCAAGGATACTCAAAGNAAAATCGTCACCGGTGTGATTGGCCTGAGTCGGGGCATGGGGCACGCGATTAAGTATCTTGAGGCCTCCAACTGTGAGGTCGCGTATTTGTGTGACGTGGACAGCAGGCGCGTGGCCAGCGGCATGAACCGGGCGAAGACGTCGTTAGCGAAATTTCCGCAAACGCAAGATCCGCAGGGCATAGATGATTTCCGGCGCATCCTCGACGATAAATCGATCGATGCGGTGTCCATCGCCGCACCGAATTTTTGGCACACGCCAATGGCCATCCTCGCGATGGAAGCGGGTAAACATGTATACGTGGAGAAACCCGCCAGCCACAACGCGCGCGAGGCGGAGTTGATCGTGGCCGCTGCGAAGAAATACAAGCGCAAGGTGCAGATGGGCAATCAACGCCGCAGTCAACCGGGCATTATTGAAGGCATTGAGCGCGTGAAAGCCGGCGAGATTGGGCAGCCGACCTTTGCGCGCTGCTACTACGGCGGCGCACGTGGCAGTATCGGCAAGGGTAAATTTGTGAAGGTGCCCGAGTGGCTCGGCAAAAAGGGCTGGGAACTCTGGCAGGGTCCGTGCCCGGACCGGCCGTACAAGGATAACCTCGTGCATTACAACTGGCACTGGCACTGGCTGTACGGNGGCGGCGAAATGCAAAACAACGGTCCGCATTTCATGGACGTCGCCCGCTGGGGTCTGGAGGTTGATTACCCTAAGAACGTAACCTTCAACGGCGCGCGGTATCACTTCGATGACGATCAGGAAACGCCTGATACCGGTTATGCCACGTACGACTTCGGCAAGTTGGGCATCGGCTGGGACCAAAGCAGCTGCAACCCGCGCCGGCAGGAGAAGCGACCGTTCTGCACCTTCTACGGTAAGGGTGGTTCATTGGAGATTCACCATGGCGGCTACAAACAATTCGACCTCGCCGGCAAGGAAGTTAAGGCCAATCCCGGTAAATGGGATGACGGCTTTCACTTCGCCAATTTCCTGAGCGCCATCCGTACCGATGAGCCGCTCAATTCCGAAATCNGTGATGCCCAGATCAGCACACAGCTCACGCATTTGGCGAATATCGCCTATCGTACCGGCGGCGCCATCGATGTCGATCCCAAGACCGGTAGGGTGAGGGACAATGCCGAGGCCATGGAACAATATTGGGGCCGCGAATACCGCAAGGGTTGGGAGCCAACTGTGTGACCGGTCCAAATGGAGCTGTTCAATCCATACCGTTTCATTGAAGAAATCGATTAGTTCGTAGTTTACGAATTCCGCAAGGGGTTTGTGTTTCTGCTTTACACAATTCTGCTAACTATTGGCGTCGGTTATTTCACCCAGCAAAACGCGATCAGCTACACCTGCATTTGCCTGATGGTGTTGTTCCAAGGCGCGGTCACCACGCAGTACCGGAATCTTTCCAAGAAAATCATCCAATCCGCTGCGGCTACATACAAATACCGCGGGAGTTTTGGGGATGTAACAGGCTACGCCACCGCGTCCATGCAGCGTGTGCAGAGTTCNGGGTGGTTTTTGTATTGGCCGACCGATTTTTCCCAGCGCCAGCAACGGGTGCACTTAGTCCCTTCGGCCTTAGTGACAGAATAGGCGGCGGCCTCAGCGCTTGTGTCTTCGGTGAGTTTTAATTGGGAGATATTGATTAATTCGCGCAGTGTTTCGGCGTGGGGTAGGGCTGTTTTCAGTGCTTCTGGATTGGTCGTTATGGTAACCCGGGCTTCGAGGGCTTTGCCGATTAGTTTTTCTTGGCGCGCTTTTTCTAGTTCCGTGAGGGAGGGCTCACGCAAGACAAAGAGATTTTCCCAATCAGCGCGTTCCTCATCGGTAAGATTTAGGCTTTCCTCNGGCCAATCGGCAAGGTGTACAGAATCAGCTTTNTCGCCAGGGAGAAATCCCCAGGCTTCCTCGGCGGTGAACACGCAGATAGGTGCGAGCATGCGAGCGAGCCCGGAACAGAGGCGTAGCAGAGTGGTTTGAGTGGCGCGCCGGCGTGGCGAATCAGCGGCATCAGCATAAAGGCGATCCTTCACGCAATCGTGATAGACTGATGAAAGTTCCACGGAAACGAACTGGCTGATGCGCTGGTATACCACGTGATATTCAAATCGTTCGTAGGCTTCAGTGACATCGCCTTGCATGGCAGTGAATTGATCAAGTATCCAGCGATCCAGCGGCGTCAGTTCGGAATCGGCCACGTTATGTTGGGTTGGATCAAAATCGTATAGGTTGCTGAGCTGATAGCGTAGGGCATTACGCAGGTTGCGATAAGTTTCAGCGACCTTCTTGATGCGTTCATTGCTGACGGTAATATCGTTACGAAAATCCTGTGAGGCTACCCATAATCGCACGATGTCCGCGCCATACTCGCCGACATAGGCCTCGCTGGTCTGCGGTTTAGCATAGCCGCCTTGGCCCTGTTTGCTTTTGGAAATTTTTTCGCGATCAGCATCGACCATGAAACCGTGCGTCAGCACCGTCTTGAAAGGTGGCGCGCCATTGCCGGCTAGCGAAAGCAGCAGCGAGCTTTGGAACCAACCGCGATGCTGGTCGCTACCCTCTAGATAGACATCGGCCTGCCAGTTCTCCACGCCTTCCTTTTCGGTATGATGCAGTTCAGGGCGTCGCATGATCACCGAACGCGAGCTGGAACCGGAATCGATCCACACATCGAGTGTGTCCATCGATTTACCGTCGGGCTCAGGGCCTTCCCAATCAGTGGGCTTTACGTCGGCCCAGAGGGTAGCTGTGTCGCGTTCGAACCAGACATTGGAGCCGTGTTCTTCAATGAGCGCAGCCGTGGTGCGCACAATGCGGGCATCGAGGATCGGCTCGGTGCCCGTATAAAACGCTGGGATCGGCACACCCCAGGTGCGTTGGCGGCTGATGCACCAATCGGGCCGGCCTTCCACCGCGCCTTCGATGCGATTCTGGCCCCAACCAGGCACCCAGTTCACTTCGTTGATGGCGGCGAGCGCTTGTTGGCGGAAATTCTCGTGATCGATTTTGATGAACCATTGATCCATCGCCCGGAAAATCACCGGCGTCTTACTGCGCCAACAGTGCGGGTAGCTGTGCGAATACTTTTCGTGATGCACCAGTCGATTGAGACGGCGCAGGAGTGCAAGCACGGCTTCGTTGGCTTCGCTGGTACCGTTGTTTTCGAGAATGGATTGGCCGACCAGCTCCGCGGGCATCTGTGAATCGGCCGGCAGATCATCGGTGTGGGCGAGTTTGCCGGCGTCATCGACCGGCGAATAAATGGGCAGGCCGTTCTGACTGCCGAGCCCGTAATCCTCCAGCCCGTGCCCGGGAGCGATGTGCACAAACCCCGAGCCAGTACTATTTTCCACAAACGTATCGCCGGCCAGCACGGGGCCGATCTTGTCGATGAATGGATGCACGTAACGCAACTCGCTCAGTTCCGCGCCGGAAATTTCCCCGAGCGTCTCGACATTCTCCCAGTCGCACGTCTCCGCCACCTTGGGCAGCAGCGTTCTTTCGAGCAGATACGTTTCTGTGCCCACCCTTGCGCGCACATAGGTG
>PAVV01000041.1 GCA_002713185.1 Methanobacteriota archaeon
TGACTCCCTACCTGACGTGGAGATCCGATCACAGAGAAGATGCGACTCAAGGACTACAGTCTGCCCACGCAGGGAACTCAGATAGATCTCTAAGTGGGACGGTTGGCGGACTAGCAAGTGCAACCGACCCATTCAATCTGAATGTGGCTGGATATGCCATAGGTACCTCAACACAAGGGGACAAAGTGACATACAAGGGCATCGAGATGTACGAGCATAGCGTGGTTTTGGACCCATCCAATACCCAGATTCAAGGAAAGTTGCTCGGTACGGGTACCTTTGTTGACTCCCTTCCCGGAGCCCTGCCAGTCTACCTTGAAGCGAATATAGATCTCAAGGTAGAGCCAGTCTCAACAGCGATAATGTACGGCAAGGCAGAGGTGATTTTCCACTTAGACACGAGAGGTCCCGGATCAATAAATCCCGACTGGAGTGAAGGAAGCACTGAAACGATGCCTGTATTCGAAATCCATACCTTCAGCGAGATCGATGATGATGCGGCCGGGAATTTCACAGCCGCCGTTACCGACAACATGGGAGCATGGGGGTGGACTAACTTCGGCGGAGATGCTGGTGGCGCCCTCGCAATTCTCCACACGGTCATCGCAGCCATGTACGTGATATCTATTGGCTTATTGGGATATGGTTTGTCAGACCAAGCAGCTCGGGAACAGATTAAGGGTTTGCTAGGTAGAGAACCTGACGATATTAGCGACGAAAGCGAATAAGAAATAGGAAATTTTTCTACGCGAATCGTTTAGCGTGGTTTGGAGGGAAATGATTGAGGCTTAGCCATATTGACAGGATAAAGGCGATAGCAGTTCTATTCATGGTAGAAGTGCATACTGCAGCGATTGTTCCGCCAAATGGAGTTACTGTCGGACACCCTGCGGCTTTTGTGGCGGCTTCATTCGGAGGAATGGCGGCTCCATTGTTTGTTACCATTTCCGGTTGGGGCATGTATGGAAGTGCGAGAAGAAGGATTTCTGGAGGAGTCGATGTCTCTGGAATTACACGGTGGATAGCTCCGCGAGTATTGATCCTGTGCATTTGTCAGCTAATGGTTAATCTTCTATTGAACGTAGAGAGGGGCGGTAGATTCGAGTGGCATACCCCGGGTGTGCTGACTCTTCTCGCAATTGGTGCGATTTTAAGTCCGATAATTGCCATCCTGAGTAGAAATCAGAGAGTGACGGGTTTGCTCATCTTCTCCATTTCCCCGTTAATTATCGGAGATTATGCCCAGCCTGAAATGGGATGGTTCGAGAGAGTGGGATCATCCGGGGCTTCGGAGTGGTTTTCCAGGTTGATGTGGAATGGAACTTATCCGATCTTCCCATGGATATTCTATATCCTCCTCGGGACAATACTGTATGACTTGCGGAGCAGCAAGAGTGCTCGTGAGATGGGGATATTTTTCGGATTGATTGCTACCTCGGTTACTATCGCTATCTCGCTCGTAGAGGGAATTGCGTGGGCCCTGACCTCTGGTGAAGCAATACTAACTTTCTTCCCCGCAAGTATGCCTTTTCTGATCGTCTCGGGGACTATGGTCGCATTGGCGATGAGGATTCTAGAAGGGATGGAGGAGTCTGGAGGATCGCCATTTTATGGAGATAGGCTTGCCTTTCTGGAACCAGCGGGGAGGTTGTCATTGACAATCTACGTTGCCCACTTCGCTGTGCTGGGAATTGTCGCTTTCATCATGCAAGGCGAACCAAGGTTGGCATTAATCCCAGCATTCGCAGTCACTATTATCCATACAATTATCTGGATCCCTTTATCCGTATGGCATGAGAGATTCATACCTAATTTTTCGCTGGAGAGAATGATCAGAGTACTTCAGTCTGAGAGATAGTCCGTGGTCCATGAAACCGGTCCAAACCAATTCTCACCGACGCTATTCTCAGCCCTTATCCTAGCGAAGTAATTTGTCCCACAACATGAAAGTCCTGATATCTCTTGAGAATGGCCACCCACATCTGTCGGCCCCATTGAGATGCTGCTATCCCAAGATGAGGGTTGATTGCCCCCATCAGTTGTTCCGTAGAACAGTGTAAGCGAGATGTTCGTCCCATTGTCGTAAGTCTCCCATGAGATATTCGCAGAATTGGCTTCTGAAATGCTTGGGGCGTGTAAGTCTCTGATAATTGCTGAATATTCGAAGAAGTTTCCTCTGAGGGGGTCATTTATCCAAACAGGGAGTCCCTCTAGTGCATCGAACGTGCCTTGATTGAGAGGGAAGCCCCAGGCTTGATGGTATGGTGCTAAATTGTATCCAGTTGAGTTTGAAAGTTGAATGACCCAAAAATTGAATTTCTCCTCATCTGTGTATGGAACTTCGTTAGGAGGTAGGTCGTAGTATTCTGTCAGCGCGGCCGTTATGGGAGTCCACGACCACTCTTCTTTCACCATTAGGAATGTCTCCAATGCCACCCAAACGGACCAATCAGAAATATTGGCGCCGCCATCGAAGTAGGAACGAGTCCTGGACTCCCTCTGTTGTGGCGAAATGGCCCCATGGCCAGATATGCCGACCAACTCCTCCATCAAGTAGACACTCGCGAAGTTGCAACTCGCCTCGGTAGTTCCGGGAAGGGTCGATGGCATCCACTGGTGATTGTGTCCCAATTCATGGAACATCCCCCAGTCGCCTTCTTCGGACATTCGAGTAACGTTCACCACCGATTCCGCGCTAAGGTCGTGGGCCATGAATGGATATCCCGAATGCATCCATCCTGCGGAAATTTGCGCATCGAAGACAGCCCTCTCGATTCTCGGCCATGGTAGGAAGCCGTACAACTCATGCTCCATCATCAGAGCTTGGCCCCACCAATCCATCAGTTCGTCCGGATTATCTAGCTCCCTTACCTCATAGCTCGGCACTGTGAGGATGAACTGGTCGCTTCCTATTTCTGCCCAAGGAGCGGGATTTAGTCTGTCGTTTTCCAACCAATCGGAGATGCTTGACTCCCCGTGCATGTAAGTTGGCGACTCTACGGCATTGGAGATTGTTACCTCTACATCCCCCAATTGGGAGCCAGCCTCGAATGCGACGTAAATCGTCCCCCCGAACGCATTACCTACCTCCATATTGGTTTGATTGATGTACCACCACCTAACAATCTCCGGATGACGGTGTAGCTGATCTTTCCCCCAAAGATTGTCGCTGTGGGCTCCTACGAGTATGAAGGCCCCCGAGTCAACTAGCTTGGGTGGTACCGTGATTGTGACTACTTCCCCGGGGGCTGCATACGTCCCTGTCGACTCCCTCAAATGGGCCCTTGCCGAGGAGTATCCGAAATTTGACGGAAGTCCGCTCTGGTTACCTTCCACCTGGACCAATTTCGTTATTCTAGTGGCATTGGCAGGTACTTCACCTGGAAACTCGACATGGCTGGGATGAGCGGGGAGATCCTGTGCAGGAAGGCCCAACATCAATGCAGATTCGACCCTGAGCAAAGTGTCTGCAACGGGGTCTTCGCCCATGTTGTAACCGACGTCCTCCCATAGTGTCCCATACTCAATTATTGTCCATCCGCTCTGGTTTACCGCATATCTAAGAGGGGACCAGAAGTCTTCGAAGTCCAGGGTTACCACACCGGTGCACAAAGAAAGTGTCGAGTCCGCAATTGATGCCTCATCGTGGGAAAGTAGATGGTTTCCCGAGCGATCGGACATTATCGCCTCGATGGATGCTCTGGGTCTTGAAAGTGGGTGTGGAGTCTCGGACATGTCAACGTCATTGTAACCCCACGCGCTTGACACGAAGAGGCCCGTACTCTTCGCAATCTTGTTTCCTGGGTAATCGTGAGCGAGATCGTTGTTTGAGTATGACCAATACCAAGCATGGCCCCCCATTATTAGGCCACCTCCATCCTCGAGGAATGATACAATTTTTTCGTTGTCATCATCGTCATGACCGTTCCAGAACTCATCAATGAGGCAATCCAGACCAGAGAGATTGTCTGGAGTGACAGAATTGATGACGCTGTGCCCGTCTGATTCTAGGTCTTCCTGGAAGTCTTCGAAGCCGGCGCCATATGCTAGCCCCACTATCGCGCTCGGGCCACAGGCCCATCGAACCGCTCGGAGTGCGAACTCGGTCTCCTCCGTCCCTCCGCTACCGTGGACCCAGCTTTCATGCCCATACCCGATCATCTTCCCTTTGCCCACGTGACTGGCCGAAATTACTGGAATGTCAGAAGTGTAACCACCCTCGGAGAATGCTATGGGAAAGGACCACTCGCCTATCGGAAGAATTGGTGAGGGCCAACCATTCCAACTTGTATCCCCCATCCCATTGAGGAGGAATCGCTGGTCTGCGAGGATGTCGTGAATGGCAAGAGAAATCATCGCCGAAACAGAGCCACCGGAGTTGTTAGCCCATACCGTGAAATCTGTCCATGGTTGTCGGTGATCTGGAGTTCCATGGATTGTGCCATTGGAAAGCTGCAGGCCTTGGGGAAGAGCGGGATCGATAGCCCAAGTATCAACCTCTGGCCCCGAATATAGTGCCGCTATTGAGGTACTGACATTAGAGGCCAAGGCAACCTCGGATGACTCCCAATGGAGCGTTCCCGGAGGTTGGCTGATTACCCTGAAGGATAATTCTGTGGAGTCTCCCCCTCCTGAGTTATTGGCCCAAACAGTATGATTAGTCCATTCCTGCACCTCCTCTGCTTCTCCGTAAATCTCACCATTACTGTTGCTGAAAAAGAAACCCGGAGGGAGAGGAGGGGAAATTTCCCAAGATGTGGGTACTCCGCCACCCCATGAAGGCAATATGCCCGAGATAATGTCTCCAATCGAAAGGTCGAAAGTTAGTTCCTCATAATCCAAGTCCCATACTGGAATGTCTACGACCTCCAAAATTAGGTTGGTTTGCACCGACCCTCCGGAATTTGAAGCTTCTATTGTGTAAATATCCGAAGAAGAAACGATCTCAGGGGATCCTGATATCTGCCCCATAGGGCCCAAAGAAATTCCAGCAGGGAACTGCGGCTCTACTGACCAATTGGTCGCAATTGATCCATTAAGACTTGGCATGAGTGATACCGGTTGACCTAAGGTGAGCCTCAATGAGCTATGTCCGTAGTCTATTGATTCAGGGGGCAAATGAATTATTTTGATCCTTAGAACAGTGGAGGAGGAACCAGCCTCGTTGGATGCGAGAATCGTGTAGTAACTTTCTCCGACACCCTCTGGAATGCCGAAAATTGAGCCAGTCTCGTCTATTTCCAAGCCTTGAGGCAAAGGAGGAGATGTGTGCCATGCTTCGGGCCTCCCCCCTTCCAAATAGGGCTCGCTAGAGTTACAAGCTTCCCCGATGTAACACAAGATTAGATCATCTTCGAACAGGATTGAAAGCACTGGTACAGGAAGGACAGAAATCTGAATTCTCTTGGAAGCAAAGCCCGCATTGTTTGAGGCTATAATTGTGTATGTCTTTGACATAGAAGGATTAGTTGGAGTGCCGCTCATTACCCCCGATTCCTTGTCAAAAGAAACCCCATCTGGCAGTTGTGGGTTTACGATCCAGATTTCCGGTGCGTCGCCGAGAAAACTTGGGGTGAGTGCCTGCATAGGAGACCCCACTTCTAGNATAATATTTGATACACCNAAGTCAAGGGATTCTGGGCGAAGCATCTTTCTGCATTCTGAACCTGTGAAAACCTCCTCGGAAAGGCAATCTTCTTCCAGGACTGTTTGCTCTAAGCAACCGGGAAGGAACGGGTCATTGGCACAATCTTCCTGTTTTGAGGAACTGGAGCTTTCATCGGAGTTNGACATGCACCCGGGAATCAGAATNATTAGTGCGAGGTTGACTGCTAGNNCCTTGGCATTTGTCACATAGNNCACCNAGGGCTTCCAAATGAATAAGTTACGGGTCCAAGCTATGGGTATGCGGGCCCTGGTTCGAAACAGTACTGGACATTTTGGAACTCTGATTTGAAATCCTTGACGTCTTTCTTAATTTGAGCTGGCTCCTCGAGATTGATCAGNGCCCTGGAGAAGAATCTNGCCACNTCTTGCATCTCATCTACGCCCATGCCAACCCTTGTTAGCTCGGGCGTTCCAAGTCTCAGTCCGCTAGGTGAAAGTGCCTTAGTGTCTCCNGGAAGCATGTTCATGTTCGTGATTATCCCAGATTCTTCGAGTCTTGCTGCNGCATCTCTCCCAGCTCCTGAATCTACTTCTCCGTGTCTGGTGACAACTTGGTGGCTCTCCGTGTACCCCCTATCTTCAGCCAAAACTTCGAAACCCTCTGATGCGAGAGCTTCCCCTAAGGCCTTTGCATTGGCGACTATGTCCGCTGAATATGCCTGTCCATATTCCTCAAATTCGGATAGAGCGATTGCTTTGCCCGCAACGTGGTGAAGGTGATAGGATGAACAGACGCCTGGGAAAATTCCACTGTTCAATCTNCGGTGGATCTTCTCATCGTCGGAATCCGAGAGGACGAAACCCCCTTGAGGGCCNGGGAATGTCTTGTGACTGCTTCCAGTCATTACATCTGCCCCTTCTCTTAAGGGATCTTGGAACTGCCCTCCAGCGATTAGCCCGATAACATGCGCAGCATCGAACATCACCTTGGCCCCTACTTCATGGGCTGCATCTGAGAGGTCTTCGAGAGGAGTTGGGAATAGGAAGACTGATTGTCCAAACAGAGCCACNGACGGAGATTCATCGCGAATTAATNCTGCTGCTGCNTCGATGTCTGGCTCCATCCTATCCTCATCCCATGGATAAGTGAATAGATCGAGNCCTCTTACTCCGACTGCTCCCATCCTCGCATGGGAAATGTGTCCGCCGTCTGCTGTTGAAACAGCAGTAATCTTGTCACCTGGCTTAGTTAGGGCTTTCAGAGCACCCATGTTAGAATTGGTCCCAGAGGTTGACTGAATATTGGCGAAGTTACAATTGAATACCCTCTTNGCGGAGTCAATACCAATCTGCTCTATGTCATCGAAGTCGTCACATCCNTGATAGTATCGCTTTCCAGGAAGGCCCTCAGCATACCTACCATGCAGATCCGAGTCACAAGCCTTCCTAACCATTGGACTCAAGATATTCTCGCTCGCTATCATCGGTAGCGAGTTTCGATAATGATTTCCTGATGAATTGACTGCCTCAATCACCCTTTCTGCTGTCTGCTTATTGCTCATGTTTTCGTTGGAGAGAGAGGTGGCAAATGAGTGTTGGGAGTAAAGATCCTCATTTCTAGCAATAGGTGAGGAATTGGCGCCGACAGCAGGACTCGAACCTGCGACCTGTGGATTAACAGTCCACCGCTCCACCAACTAAGCTATGTCGGCCCAGTCTGCGGCAGGCACTCCCCTTCATCAAAGAATCGGGTTACTCCCACTCTATAGTGCCAGGTGGTTTATGGGTGATATCGTAAACAACTCGATTTACATGGCCTTTCAGAGAATTGGTAATTTCAGTGCTTATTTCCGCTAAAAGCTGATGAGGGATCTCCGAGTAGCGTGCGCTCATNCCGTCCAAACTGCGTACTGCCCTAACTACGACAGTCTCCCCGTGAACTCGGACATCACCGTGGACTCCGACGCTCTTTACCGGCAAAAGGGCCGCGAAGAACTGCCAGGGTAGCTCACACTCCCCTCTGGAAGAGGCNTCCGAGATTCTTGACTCAACTATATGGCATGCCTCCCTACAAGACTCTACTCGCTCGGGGGTAACTTCTCCTAGGACTCTAACGGCCAATCCTGGACCAGGAAATGGTTGTCGTTCGCTCGATTTGATTCCCAGTTCTCTAGCCATAATCCGTACTTCGTCCTTGTAGAACTCCCTGAGCGGCTCAACTATTTCCAAGTCCACATCATCAGGAAGTCCGCCGACATTGTGATGGGACTTGATTACGTCCCTTTCTCCGCCTCCTGATTCTATCCAATCGGGAGCGATTGTCCCCTGTACTAGGAACTTCGCCCCACAGCTATTCTGCTCTTCCTCGAAAACTCTGATGAACTGCTCACCGATTATCATCCGCTTCTCCTCGGGATCTAAAATTCCGGAAAGATTGTCGAAGAACCTCTTGGATGCTTCAACCACCTTCAGTGGTATTCCCAGTTCTGAAAACATCGAAGAAACCTCAGTGGATTCGTTTTTCCTCATTAGGCCCGTATCTACGTAAACACAGTGAAGCATGCTGCCTACGGCCTTGTGGGCCAGAACGGCGGCTACGGTGCTATCGATTCCGCCCGAGCACGCTATTATTGCAGTGTCATTTATCCTCGATTCAAGGGACTCTATCGCCTCATCAATGAGGTTTTGAGCCTTCATGGAGAGTTCACCCCTGGATTGATTGATCGTCTGAAATCACCTTTTCGGTCATCTCCGATCTGTATTCTGAGTATGCCGATGCTAATTCCTCGTCGGCTGTTGAGAGAATTTGCACTGCCAGAGCCCCGGCATTATCACCTCGGTCCACACCAACTGTGGCTACTGGCATACCAGGAGGCATTTGAACTATGGAGAGTAAGGAATCCATGGGAACCTTCCCCCCGACGGGAACCCCGATTACTGGTTTGTTAGTCATTGAAGCGATAACCCCGGGTAGTGCTGCTGATACGCCTGCCATTCCTATGAACACCTTGCATCCATTTCTCTCGGCTTCCTCCACTACTCCCTCCAAGTACTTAGGGGCACGATGGGCGGAAGCCACCCTTATTTCGAACTCCACATCGAACCTTTCTAGAACACTCCGACATTTATCGGCTATTGGCAAATCTGACTTGGAACCAAGTACCACACATACATCCATGAGCCAATGGGAGGTAAGTCGGTTCAAATGCCTGCCGTTTTGGAGGTCACTCACTCTTCTTCCGAAACCAGCAGGAGGTTGGTTGGCCATTGCCTACCCACAATTGGAATTGGAGAGCCTAAGAATTCCGTCAAACCTTCTTCTCTGGAGGTGTTGTTATGAAAGGGATCGATGACAAAACCAGACTTATGGATAAAAGAAATTGCTAGGAAATCTTGGCCGGATCTAGATGTTCCGGAAAGGGAAATGAAGCCATTCTCGAAGTCTGCATTGGCCAACTCTCTTCGGGACCATTGCTTTGAAAGGACTCGCCAGGGATGAGGAAGCACCCCTTCCCAGTCTTGTCTATCTATCGGGAGAAGGAACCTAGAAGAGGGTGCCATCATAGATTTTTGTACCAGAGCTATGGAACGAAAATACGCGACCCAGAATAGTGCGTAGGAGACCCACCCTAGGCGGGGATCGTGTACTATATGGAGGGGAAAAAGCATTGATGCTATCATGAAAAACGGCCAATCGATAGGTAGTGATCTAATTGATGTGACAGGAGTTGGTTGGGAGTTTCGTGAAGAGAATATCGGGAAAAAGAGCAGGGAAAGGAACAGGGAGAAGAGGGCAATTGATAATACCTGATCGTTCATGGTATTTCCCGGGAATGCCAGAGGGAAGGAAGAGGCTGCGAGGAAGAAAGGCGCCCATGCAAGGGGCCTGAGTAAGGACCACGCCAAAGGCCTCAACCTTTGCCTACACCAGCCAAAATTTCCTATTCTAGGAGTGGTGCTAACCCATGGATGCGGTGGTGCTAGCTCGCCCTTCATGAAATCTGGAGGGTTTTCTCCATTGAGATTCCACCAACTGGGGTTTCCAAGAAGCCAGAACTTATCCGACTCGGCCTCCATGCCACTCGGAAGGGGTTGAGGTATTCTTGGCTTCGCTACTATTCTCCGCTTTCACCGGGATGTCGGAGTATTAGCTGTCTTGCTGCCCATACTTCGTCTACCCTCTTCACAGGAGTTGTGTGTGGTGCTGAAGTCAGCATCTCAGGATCCTCCGAGAGAACCTCGTGTAGATCAGATGCGAACTTGTCCAAGACCTCCTTTGACTCTGTCTCGGTTGGCTCGATCATCAGGCACTCGGGGACAATTTGAGGAAAGTAAAGTGTTGGAGACATATATCCATAGTCCAAAAGGCGCTTTGCGACGTCCTTACCGGTTACTCCATTGAGATTCTTGACTGGGCTCATTGACAATGTGAACTCATGCATGACCAAATCAGTCTTGGCCCCCTCAGAGGGCATACAATGGATTCTCTTGGCTACTTCTCGGTCTGGATTCATGATCTTGTGCCTGAGGTAGTTGGAGTTCAGAACCGCATGTTCGCTCATCTTCACCAGATCCCTCCCATACCTCCTGTAGAATGCCCATGCCCTGACTACAGCTCCAGCGTTTCCATTCCACTGCTGTACCTTGCCAATGCTTTTCTCGCCGACATCCTCCCAAAAATACCAGTAGCCGTCCCCAACTCCAACTGAGTCGTCATCGGAAGAGGCCCTCCTGGAAGCTATTGGAGTAGGAAGGAAATCGGCTAGATGGGATTTAACCCCGATTGGTCCGCTACCAGGACCACCTCCCCCATGTGGCTGGCTGAATGTCTTGTGCAAATTGTAGTGGACAGCGTCGAAGCCCATCCGCCCAGGGTCTGTCTTACCGATAATTGCATTGAAATTAGCCCCATCATAGTACATCTGCCCGCCGGCCTCATGAACGATCCTTGATGCCTCGGTGATGTTGGTCTCGAATAATCCGAGGGTAGACGGATTTGTGATCATCATTGCTGCTGTGTCTTCGCCGACAGCTGATTTGAGAGCCTCTATGTCGAGGCGCCCATCTTCCCCGCTTGGTATCTCAATAATCTCATACCCGCACATCGAAGCGGATGCAGGATTAGTCCCATGAGCTGAATCGGGGACAATCACCTTGTCTCTTTGCCCTTCCCCTCTATTATTGTGATATTCCTGGATACACCGGATTGCGGTAAATTCCCCCTGTGCCCCGGCTACGGGCTGCAAGGTGACTGAGTCCATTCCCGAGCAAACTGCGAGCATCTCCTGCATCTCATAATATATCGAGAGCAGCCCTTGGACTTGAGATTCTTCCTGAAGTGGATGTATTCTATCTATTCCAGGAATCTGCACAATTTTCTCATTGACCCGAGGATTATGTTTCATTGTACAGGATCCTAGTGGATAGAAGCCGGTGTCTATCCCGAAGTTTCTTTGAGAAAGGCGGGTATAATGCCTGACTAGTTCTGGTTCGCTGGCCCTGGGCCATCCAGGTTTTTTCTTCCTTCTAAGGGATTCTGGAATTTCCGTATTAGTGATCTCCCTAATCGGATCTGGTTGGGACCATCCAGTTCCTGGAGCACCATTGAAATCAAAAACTGTACTCATGACTCAACCTCTCCGACCCATTCTTCGAAGGCTCTGGATAGGGCAGAAATATCAGCTTCAGAGGTCCTCTCGTCACATCCCACCAGTATACAGTCAGACAATTCTTCTCTCCACTTACCCAAATCAAAGCCAGCAAGAACACCTAGACTATCCATCCTTCTCAGTGCGTCGTTAGCCTTGCCGGGTACCCTAACAGCAAACTCTCGAAAGAATATTCCTTGCGGACTCACCAGCTCAACCCCCTCTATGGAGGTTAATGCATCGATGGCCACCCTTGTCGAGGAGGCAATTCTCAAAGCCAGTTTTTCCAGACCTTCTGGCCCAAGTAGAGCCATGTGCATAGCGCCCATGAGAGCGATTAAAGTTTCATTTGAACAGATATTGGACGTGGCTCTGTGTCTGCGAATATGTTGTTCCCTTGTTGAGAGTGTTAGAGTGTAGGCTGTTTTGCCCTCAGAATCCACACTCTGGCCCACTATTCTCCCGGGCATTAGCCTGAGGAATTCCTTGGAGCAGGCAAATATCCCATATATCGGCCCTCCAGCGGTTGGACCAATGCCGAAGGGCTGTCCTTCGCCTACAACTATGTCTGCCCCCCATTCCCCTGGAGGTTCGACTATGCCCATTGATACGGCATCGACACCGACTATGAGTGCTGTTGAATCTCCTATCTTATTTCTAAGATTAAGTAGTCCCTCGTCCAATAACCCAAAGCAATTTGGCTGCTCGACATATACAGCGCAGGACCCTTCTGCAGAGGAAGCAGCTGCCAAATCGAGAGTTCCATC
>PAVV01000042.1 GCA_002713185.1 Methanobacteriota archaeon
CCACCGGGGTTCCCGGAGCCAGAGGCCCAGGGGGAGCACCATATTTCCTCCATAGACTCTCTGGCAGAATCTCTTTCTCTATTCAATGAAGAAGGCCAATCGGAATCTCCAGATTCCAACGAAGATCAGATTGTTTCCGATTATAACGAATCTCAAAGCGACCTTTCTTCAGGTTTTTCAGAGGTATCCCAAGCCATTGACACTTTCGGCCTGGTTAAGGAATCAGAAATATCTCAGCCCGAGCCTCAGAATTCTTCAAGACCATCGCCATTTCTCAGAAATTCTTCAGAAGTAGACTCAATTCCCGGAGATAAGCTTCATGCCACACTTAGCGAAACAGAGAAGGCGGTCTTGAATCCAGATGGCACAATTAGGAAGCAATTTATCGACGGCGAGTTGATACTAAGAAACTCCAGCAAGAAGCATCGAGCTTGGGATATTGACGTTCACCTCGAATCAATAGACTCAACCGACTTTAGCGATAAGATATCATCGGTAAAGGAATTAGATCCAACTGAGGAGACTGCAATTCCTTACACCGCCTCCGGCCCAAGAATGATCTTACTAAAGGAGTCAATAGATACAGAAAATTCTAGGGATGAAGAACCCAGTCTTTCATTGGTTTATTCGGACTCGCCACAAGAAGTCGAAATTAATATCCAGATTGAGAACGTATCTCCAGTCCCAATTTTTGATGTAGAAGTCAAACGCACTATTCCTGAGTCTTTCGAACTTCCCGAAGATCGCGAGTATAGTGTGGAACAAGACTCCGTAGTTTGGGACATAGGAAGAATGAATATTGGCGAGGTTAGAAATCTCTCTATTTCTGCCAAGGTTTACACTCATGACATTGGGAAAATTAACGCAGGGGTTTCCTCCGCTACCTATTCAGCCGAGGCAACAGTATCGAGGGCAAGGTTCGACCGAGTCCATGGTTCAGGCCGTCAATTTTCTTACGTGAATGCAGAAGAAGACGACAGACCCGGAGTATGGCATTGTACTTGTGTTTTCGAGAATAAGTCCTCGTTTGTGGTTTCACTCTCAGGCGCGACCGTAAGACTGATTGGTAGGGATGAACCGATTCTAGATGTATCGGACATTAGGCAAGATGTCCCTCCCGAGGGTAAATGGGACTCGATGGTAAAGAGAGTTGAGTCTGAAGACCAACCGAGTTTTACTCAAGAGATTAGGTTCTCTATTCTCCCTCGTGTTTCGGTCCAATCAACTGGTACCGTGGAGCTGAAAGAACAACAATTGACAGTTCTGGACGCGGTTTTACAAAAGAGATTCGATAAGTCTAGAATCAAGTCCTACATCACATCAAACGTCGACGCAACCATTACTTTGGAGAATACTGGGACATCAGAAATCAACGTAATCAGAATTTTAGATGATATTCCGGGTATTTTCGATACTCCGTCATTGGAAGATGTCACGATCGAGATGGAGGGTTCCGAATTGAACGAAGATCAGTATCGTATAGATGTGGTTAATGGGACACAGCTGGAGGAAAAACATACTTCTCCGGATGGGGAAGGGCATGGTTTCAGAATCACAATAGGGACGTCTGCCCCTCTCGGTCTACAACCAGGAAAAGCAGTACTGATTAGATACCCACTGAAAGCTCCGGATCCTTCTCCAAGAAATAAAATGCTTGTAGCCCCCATAAAAGTTGATTTTAGCTCAGAGAGATTTGGCCCCGTAGCCTCTAGATTGGTTGAAAGGCCGCCAATGATCAAGGTTGTTCATAAGAGGAGAAATATCAGTACCGGAAAAGAAGTATTTCCCGGAAGTAAGCCTGGACAATACGAGATCATGCTGATGTTCCACAATAGTTCCGACAGTGCTTTGGAAGACTTGGCACTTCATGATATAGTTCCTGGAACATTCAGTATTGAGGAATCAACCGTTAGGTCGGACAAGGAAGGTCAGCGGGATGCTTCGAATACTAAAGAATCAGCGAGAGACGGAACTCAGGTAACATGGGCTGTAGGAAGAATTCAGCAAGGAGAGAGAATCGAGGTCCTATACACAATTCAAGGTGATCCTGAAGCAGAATACAAAGTTTCAGATGCGCAAGATTTCCACGGCGCTACCTTTGGCGATGAGGTAGATGAGGAGCCGAATATCCCTGAATGGATGGAAGTAGATAACGAGGTTACACCCAGTACTCTGAAAGATACAATTGCTGAATCTATTGTTGAGATTGAAGAATATACTCAAAAAGAAGATTCACAAGAGGAAGAGAAAATCGAAGATAAAAAAGAAGAAATCAAGGAAAGATCTGAAGACTCTTCGGTTGAAACTAATCAGTGTCAGGCATGTGGTTTTGAGTTAGGAATTGGCACATCCATTTGTCCCGTGTGCGGCAACACGGTGACATGATTTTTCTTTAGATAATTCCAAACCTCTACCAAACCGTTATGCTCATCATATCACGTCGGTGGTTCAATGACATCAGCTCAGGCTGGAGGTGACGCTCAAGCAGATGCCATGGCATCGATGATGATGCCCATGCTACTTCTTTTGGGCATGATGGTATTATTGATGATAAACCCAACAATCAGGATCGGCCTTTCAGACGCAGCTGGATCGGTAATGGAGCCAATGCTGCCATTCCACAAGACATATTTCGTACCAACAGTTTTTCTTGTTGGGTCTTCAATTATGGTTGTAAATACGATAATCAGGTCCTTTTTCATGGATCCCCTGCAACAGGCTCACTTCTCACATAGAAGTCGTCAGATAGGGAAGCAACTAAGGGAGGCAAGGATGGCTAGGGACACTGCAAGGATGGATAAAATGCAGACAATTCAGATGGAGATGATGCCCGAACAGCTGAAAATGCAGTCCTCAATGATGAAACCTATGGTATTCACGATGGTTTTCATCATTGCAATTTTTAGTTGGATGGCAGAGTCTGTAGAGTCTTTCAGAGTCGGGTTTGTTAGCCTTCCATGGGATCCAATGTGGAGCTTCAATTCTAGGGTATTGTGGATTTTCCCGGCTTGGATTGCTACATACATAGCAATGAGTGCCCCACTAGGCAGAATCGTAGATAGACATATCAAGATTGTCAGATACTCCAGACATCCTCTTGTTCAATCAGGCGAGACCATACCAGAGCCGCTGATGCACATGCTCGAGGAAAAGGGGAGTAAGCGCAACAGGGATAATTCTAGGAGGCCCCAGAGAAGATCAGGCCCTCGAAAGACAGGGGCTCCTTCCTCTAGGAATCAAAAAAATCGAAAGTCTGGGAATAAGTATTCTGCACCACCTAGGGCCGGAGAAACTTGCAATTTCTGCAATTCAGATATGATTTCTAGAACCTCGAAGGGACTAATCCGATGTGATGTATGTAGAAACGAGTGGAGATGATCCCCTGCTTATCCTGACCATTAGCGGACCTCCCGGGAGCGGGACATCCACTTTGGTTTCGAAGATTGCAGAATCTAGGGGTTGGTCTTCCATTAACGGGGGCGACGTTTTCAGAGATGAAGCAAGTCGGAGGGGTTTGACCGTAGAACAGCTGAGTAATGAGGCCAAGAAAGATCTTGATGTGGATCGGGCTCTAGACTCCCTATTGCAAGAGAAGATGGGCTCCGAAGATTCTCCAGAGATAGTGGAGAGCAGATTAAGTGGGTGGTGGGCCCATTTGAATCAGATAGACTGCCTCCGTGTTTGGGTAGACGTGACCGATATTGAGAGAGCTAGAAGAATTCAGACAAGGGAAGGTGGGGAAATAGAAGAATGCCTATTAAAATCGCAGAACAGGCAGAGGGACGACATGGAAAGGTACAATGCCCTATATGGGATTGACCTTGATGACATGACCCCGTATAATTTGATTATAGATGCAGACAAAAAAAACGAACACGAGGTTTTCGATCAATTAGATCTAGAAATAAGGAAGTGGCTAGATGAAAGCTGAGCAGATAGTACTCCTTGATCCTTCTGCAGTCTCAAATCCATCTTTCGGCATCAACCCATCAAATAGGTCCTTGGAAGATCTGATAAGGTGCGGCTTTATTGTAATTGACAAACCCCCGGGACCCTCTAGCCATCAATTAGCTGCCTGGGTACGTTCAATGTTGGGGATAAAAAGAATCGGCCATGGCGGGACTCTGGACCCCTTCGCTACTGGACTCTTGACTCTACTCTGCGGCCGATCAACGAAAATTACATCAGAGCTACTCAAAAAGCCAAAGAGGTATATTGCAGTATTGCGTTTCAAAGAATCCATGCCCGAGGATTACTTTTCAGAGATAATTGGCAACCTAACTGGGGATATTTTCAACGTCCCTCCCAAAGAGTCAGCAGTGAAGATACAAGTTCGTTCCAGAAATATCTCAGAATCAACTCTGATCCAATCCGGCGAAAAGGGACGAATACACCTTATTTCAATAAGTTGCGAGGCAGGGACTTACATTCGTACCTTGGTAAAAGATATAGGACTAATTTCAGGAAACCCATGTGAGCTTCTTGAACTACACCGCACAGGCAGCGGCTCCTTGGAGGATACAATGGCATGCACAATGCATCAGTTATCGGATGCTATATTTCTTTGGAGGGAGCATGATGACGACAAAGGACTCATCAGGCTAATATCCCCAGTAGAGAGAATTCTCGATGATCTTCCACGTCTCATAATCAAGGATGGGGCAGTGGGCGCTATTTCCCACGGTGCTCCTTTAGCCAGACCAGGAATAGTTTCAATGACGCCTGGAGTAAAAAGTGGCTCAAGAGTGCTGCTCTCAAGTATGAAGGAAGAGGCTGTAGCCATAGCCGAGTTGTCTGTCGACTCGGACGAAATACCTAATATGAAATCCGGCCAAGTAGCTACTCCAAGCAACGTTATTATGGAGCCAGGAATTTATCCGCAAACTTGGTCTAGAGAGTAGCATATGTCAAGCAGTTTCGTGCTCTTCATATACCCACTCGTCTGTTTCCAAACGTATTTTCAGTTTCATCATTTTCACACACACCACTGGCCGAGTCGCCGAGGCTTCCAAGCGCAGCGATTCCATATCGCCCTCAATTCTTCTTTAACCATTGCCTAATTTCAATTGATTATCGGCCAAACCAGTATCGATGAAACCCCAAATCAGCTATTTTCTTCTCTCAAATTCTTTCTTTACAGGTTTCGGACCCATCAGACTTAGTGAAATAGCCCCAATAATCGCCAAGATAGAGAATAATATTACTATTGACCTAGCATTACTTCCGCCCGAACCATCTTCTTCCCCAATAACAATGTCCACCTCTCCAATGTTATTTTCCTCATTACTTTCCTCTAGCGTATTCGCACCATCAATCTTGATTTCAAATTTCAATTCACCAGTAGAATCCGTGATTTGTATATCACATATGGCCATCCTCAGGTCTCCCGGGCCCATGTCGACGATGGCCCCAGTACCAACGAGTATGCCATCGTAGATGCAATGAAATGTCACGTTTTCAGCTGCTCCTCTTCCTTGGTTTCTAACAAAACCAACTAATTCAATCACATCACCAGGTGAAGCATCGTCAACCGCTACCCCGCCGATTCTAATTTCCATAGTTTCTAATGTGAGATCAGGGTTGGATGTTACGATTATTTCCATGTTTCTTGAGACTAGAGAAGTACCGTCACTAACTGAAATCGTGAGCTCATGGGTCCCGGGCTCAACCGGAGTAATCGTCAGAAAACCACCTCCGTTTACTACTGCCCATGACTTGCTCGAGGAGAAGATAAGGGATTCTGAGTCCGGATCCTCTACTTCAATGAAAATCTCCTTGGAATCTCCGAGTTCGATGAAAGTAGAACTAGGAAACCATATAATTTCTGGAGAGTCGGGAATCGATTCTACCACTAGTGTGAAACTATCTGCCCAGATATTCCCCGAATCATCAGAAATTTGAACATTGATTTCTGCAATTCCATTAGCCTCTCCAATCGGTTCAATGATGAGCATACTTCGATCTCCCGATACATTTGCCAATGAATCATCCGATATCTCAGCCTTTACACTTAGTGATTCAGATGAGGTCAAATCATCAGTGCATCTGGATGAAAATTCAATTATTTCACCTCCGCCATCTTCTATCAAATAGAGATCTTCCACATCGTTACAAACCGGATCACGATCCCACTCTATGGTGAAACCACCTGTAATCGAAATGGAGGAAATATGGACAACAGTCACTTCTGGTGAGCCATTAGATGACCATTGGAACCTAGTACCTACTCCGATTTCCAGAGTCTCCCCAGAGTAAGGCAGCAAATGCCCTACAGGAACAGAAAAGGAAAATGATCCTTCATCCATCTGCTCCGAATGAACAAGGGAATCGCCTACGGCGAATCCAATGTAGCTAGAAGATATCGAAAGTCCATCAAAGCCTCCTGATACTCTACCATTCACAACTAGTTGCGGGTCATTCACATCTATTCTCGCTCCTTGTATGCATCCATCATCTGCTTGCACTTTCACGTAGTGGCTTGAGTTTGGTTCATCGAGGCGTTCGCCTGGTAAAATCTCTGAAAATATTCCATCGGGCCCTTCTGTGGAGGTTGAAACAGTATGATTTCCACTTCCAAATATATGTATTCTGCCCAATTCTTGGCCCGGAACCGAGTCTACATAGAATAGCCAAACTGAATCCTTATCCTCCTCCGGAATTAGTCCACAACTGGATATAGTAAAACCGGATATCTGGCCGTCATAGGGTCCAAAATCTATCACTGGAGAGTTGACTAGGATCTTTTTATGCTCTGCTTTTGAATTCTCAAACGAATACCAAGGTTGATTATGTCTAACTCTAAGACCAACTGCATCGACTCTCACTTCTGAATCATCAGCGCCTTGGTTATCAGAGACATAATCTACTGTGAACTGGGTTTGCTCTAGTTTGCTCCAATCCCACTCAATGTATTGGTCTAGAGGTAAAACTAGAGGCTCATTCATCCAATTAACAGAGCTCAATGTTCTCGCGAAGGTAGATACTAGGATGTCTGAACCATGGTTTTGAAGTAAAATATTCACTTCATCACTTGGAAGCGCATCCGGAATCGAGAAGTAAATAACTAGTGATACCCCTTCTATATCCATGGATGATAAACCAGGAAATGAATATCCCCCCATGGTTATGTCGGGCCCCTTGGACCAGGAGTAATATCCATCAGATTCTCCGAATGTTGCGTTGCAGTCATCACATCCGCTACTCGCCCATGCAGTATGATCCTCAAAATTACCTGGTCTATCGTGGGTGAATGACATTTCTCCGTCTGCTACTATGCCTCTGGTGAACTCCGCCTTATTCTGTGTAAAACCGGTAGTGCTGGAGAAAACCCATTCACTACTGTCGCCAAATTCTCCCGCGCTCAAAATTTCCACCTCTTCAGAGGATATAGCTGAATCCCCCGCATTCAATGGTGAGATGAGTGAGCATATCACTAATGCAACAAGAAATATGGCACCCTTTCTGTTGCCCATGCAGCTAACGGGGACTTCCCTCGCTTCAAGTCGTTGGTCACAGGCTCTTCAAGAAATGCTTCAAAACTCTTGAAATACGGGCTGGTTCGCGCAATACCAATTCTGGCTGTGATGGTGTAGCGGTTAGCACGGTGGGTTGTGGTCCCGCCGGCCCGGGTTCGAGTCCCGGTCACGGCCCCATTCAAAGGTCTCTTCCGAGGGACTCATCGCTGATTTGATGACCCATCCTACTAGCTTTCGTTGCGAGGTAGTCGAGATTACCCTCGCCTACACCTACTACTAGGGGGACCCTATTTTCTACGTTTATTCCATGTTCAGAAAGTTGAGCTACTTTGTCAGGATTATTCGTCATTAGATTGACTCTTTCAATTCCCACCGTGCTGAGTATTTCAGATGCTATTCCATAATCTCTAGCATCTGCAGGATGGCCTAACATCAGATTAGCCTCTAGTGTATCAACACCTCGATCCTGCAAGTTGTATGCTTGAATTTTCGCATGAAGGCCGATACCTCTTCCTTCTTGTCTCAAATAAACAAGACATCCCCATCCTTTGTCCTGTATCGTTTTCATAGCATTCTCTAACTGAGCGCCACAGTCACATCTTAGACTAGCGAATGCATCGCCAGTTAGACATTCGGAATGGACCCTTACCAATACTGGATCGGGTCCGCCCATATCTCCTAGGATTAATGCCACATGGTCAAGACCGGTCTCCTCCTCATGAAAAACCCTAATCCTAAACTCGCCAAACTCCGTTGGTAGTCTGGCATCGGCAGGGACATCTCTGATTTCATGTACTCTAGCGGCACTCATATCATTTCGACTGTATTTTCACATTTCAATACTACATCTCTAGCTTCACATTAGCTATGAGGAATCTATACTCCCCACTCTGCTCTTCCACACCTCTGAGCTCCACATTGAGCCTGTCACAGAGGGCTGGAATGTCATGCAATGTCTCAGGATCGTCACATATGACTTCAATAATCTCTCCTTCTTCAACTCCTTCCAGTACCCTTCTGGTCTCGTGCACAGGGATTGGACATAGGAAACCCAGAAGGTTGAGGCGCCTGTGCACTCCTTCTCCCATGATGGTTGCATGACGATCTCAGCTTTAATGTCCTAGTAGCTATTGAAATCGAACTCTTCGTCTTCCCATTCTCTCATGTAGTTAATAGCCGTATTCTCGTCCTTTAGGAGTTCTTTCCCTCTATTTTTCCCATTCTTTGCCTTTTCCCACCTTTCCATGAACACTCTATTTTCCCAGTCATTCATGAACATTGGACGTATGTAAGAAGATCTGCAAACGGCTCTAGTGTTCCCCAAGTCTGCAGCAACGGTGTCAATTACTGCTAGAAGAGTGGCATTCCTCTCGTTATCAGTCTCTCCGGGTAGCTTCCCTGAACTGGCCAATTTCGCCAATCCTTCTGTACCTTTGAGAGTTTGACCTGACCACCTTATGAAAGTGGGGAAACCTGTATCCTCGGATTCTTTCACTGCATTCTCATGCAGCTTTGGTAGCTTGGAAATTTGATTCTCACTAGCCTCAGAGACCATAGCCAGCCTGGAGGCAGTCTTCCAGGAAGCAGCCCAAGTTCGGAAATCCTTCGCAGTATACCTATGATTCATATGCTTCTCCAGATAGTCGTTAATATGCTCAGCCTTGATGTCATAATCTTTCCCATCTTGGCCGAGGTATCTAAATAGGTCCTGACTTTTGTCTTTCCCGCCTATCTTGCCCGATTGCTCTATCAATTTCGCCACCCTATCATCCTTGATCAACAGATTCCATTCCTTACCAGATTTTCCTACGAAATTTAAAACCGCGTCAATTTCCCCATCTAGCGCCTTCTTGCCTTTCCAGAATTTGACATGACCCTCTTTCAGGGTAGTGAGGCCGTATGATTCGTTCTCTTGCGCATATTGGTCAGAACCAACTCTGATGTGGTACCTGTCAATCAGCCTAACGACTATTGCGAC
This sequence comes from Methanobacteriota archaeon, assembly GCA_002713185.1. GTDB lineage: Archaea > Thermoplasmatota > Poseidoniia > Poseidoniales > Thalassarchaeaceae > UBA36. The sequence continues at coordinate 9,454 of PAVV01000042.1, forward strand.
TACCTTTTCCCTTAACATCTCGTTAGTATCCAAGTCCGCATCAACCTCCCTCCTGAGCTCGTTCAAAGCAATTGCGAACTCGTCTACATTCTGGTACTTTAGAATAGATTTGTACTCGTTCCACTTGGGGTGATACCTGTACTGCAGCCTTCCATTGGAGTCCTTTCCCGTGGCCTGAATGTGACCATTCTCTTCGGAGCAATACCATACCTCTGTCCAAGCGGGTGGAACTGCTAATGAATTAAGGAAATCTATCCTCTCCATATCAGCGAGCGGTTTTCCATTTGGAAGAAAATAATTCCATGAAATCTTAGGAGATCCGCCCTCTTCTTCCGGAGGCTCCTCCACCCTCTCCCTCGTTATTCCCGGTTCGCCTCTATCGCTAAGAGTTAGCCCGGCCTTTTCTGCAGACGTTTCAGAGTCCTCTGCCTTCATATGCCAAGGACGATAAATAGGCTTGAAGAGGTTTCGCAATTCTACTCAGAGAACTGAGCAAGCAGACTCTCTAGAGCTCGGATGTCGTTCTCCAGGATTTCCCTCTCTGCTTTCTTCAGGTCACCCTCGTCTAGCCGCGCCTGAAGTAACTCTAGCTCTTCTCTGGCAGAGTCCCTCTCTTCCTCCATCTCCGCTTCGTCTCTCAGCATTTTTATCCTCGAGACATGCTGTCTAGTGGCCTTTAGCCTACGCATACGATCGCCAGCCTCCCCCTCGGGGAATGGGCTCGGCTTTTGCTGCAGCTCTACTCCAACTGGGTATGGGATGCTTATTCCCTCTCTGCTGAATGCAGTATCAACTTCTCTCAGTAGCCAGTCAGTAGCAATGAATTCCTCACTGTAATCGCTAATCCATACATATAGCCTGTAGTTCTTGGAGAAGTCTGCCAATTCCCTAAGGAGAACTCTCGGACCAGGCTCTTCCTCGATATGTGGGCATTTCTTCGCCACTTCCAATATTACTTGCTTTACATGGGATGATCTTTCATCGTAGTCAACACCAATATCTAGAGTGAGAGTAACTCTTGAGGCGGTACCATCTCCTCCGCCCCTAGCGAAGTTGGTAATTGTCGAGTCAACTAGTCTGTTATTCGGGATAACGACCAGTTGCTCAGTTAGGGTCAGGATTTTGGTGGATAGAATTCCAACAGACATTACGGTTCCAGTGACTCCCTCGACTTCTATTCTATCTCCAACTTCAAATGGCTGATCCACAGCAAGCATGAATGAATTGATCATATTGCCCAGAGTCTGTTGCACTGCAAGGCCTATGATTAAGGAGAAAACGGCAAGTGATGCCAAAAGGCCTAGGAGTTCGATACCCACCTCATTTAGAGCTAGGTAAAGGCCCATGAACCAAACTATCCCCCTTGAAGAGAATACCAGTAATGGATTCCCCCCAGTTACTGTAACGCTCTTATTGGAGTTGTATTTCTCCATGGCTGAAGGAACTATGAACTTGATTGCAACACTGATAATGGAAGCAGACAAAATGATGTAAATGCCCGAAAAATAGGGTGCTACAGCCGAGTAAACCTCGTCATTCCTGCCGAGAGTCCACATCATCGATAACTCAACTCCCGCAAGCAGGATGAAGATATACAATCTGTTTGCTATCGGGTCAAGGATTTCATTGTCCCACTCAGCTTGAGTCCTCTTTACTACTCTCCATGCCATCCTGAGGAGGAAGTATCTGGTAAACAGCAGTGCGAACAGAGTCAGGCCCAGAGACAATCCTATCTGGGCAATCGGACCAATATCTTCGATTTCCTCGAGCAGTCCAAAAATTTCACTCATTACGTCGGAAATCGGATCTGCCATATTGTGCCTCCAGTCGCTCTCCTATCAAATGCTTATCGCATCATCCTTTTTGCCTGAAGAACCCACTCGTCCCGATCAATTCGCCCGGGACTTAGACCAATGGCATCATTCACTTGGTCCGAGATCTCTGGAGTCATCTTGGAGATCTGTGATATCTTGTAGATACCTATTTTGTTGAGCTTCTCCTCTACGAATCTACCAATTCCGTCAATTGCCTGTAAATCGTCCTTTTCTTCGTCCGCACTCACGAATCCAATTATTCCGAAGTCTAATTCGATTTCATCTCTTTCATTCGAGGTCCGCCTCTCTACCGGGGTTTTATTCTTGAGTAGCTCTTCCGCCATTTCCATTCTTCTGGCCACTTCTCGCTCTCTCTCTTGCTGGGATACTTGCTCTTCTGCTCTTTCGGTAATTTGCGAATTGCTGGGTTCTTCAGTCGTTTCCCCGATAGTTCTTTGATTAATCTTCTCGATTCTTTCGCCACCTTCATCCAGTATCTTCCTTGCCTGTTTAGACCACTCGTCCCTCTTAATCCTCCCAGGGAAGAACTCTATCGCGTCGTTAACCTTGTCCTCTAATTCAGAATTCATCTTTGATATCTGGGCAAATGTGTAGATTCCTAATGCATTCAGCTTCTCCTCTATGAAGGGGCCGATCCCACTAATCTTCTGGAGATCTTCCTTATCCTTTGAAGTTGCAAAGCCCAATACTCCGAAGTCTATTTCCTTTGATTTCTGAGCTACCCTTAGTAGGGCCCTCTCCTTCTTCTTTGCCTCCTTATCTAGCTCATCCAGTTTCTGCTTCCTCTCCTCTATCTCTCTCTCCATCTCTGCGAACCTTTCCTCGGCCATTTCTCTGGCTTCTTGGTTTTCCTTTTCCTCTTGCTCAATCTGCCTCTTCCTTTCTACTGCTCTCTTTCTGAGCTTCTCCTTAGCTTCCATTGCCTTCATTTGAGTTTCTCTTTCTCTTTCTTCGGCTTTCCTAGTGGCTTCCCTCTCTATTCTTGCAGCCTTTTCCTCTGCTTCCCTCTCAAGTTTAGCCGCCTTTTCCTCTGCTTCCCTCTCAATCCTCTCGGCCTCTTCAGCAGACTCAAGTTTAGCAGCCTCCTCAGCCGCTATCCTGGCCTCCTCTTCCTTCTTACGCTCCTCTGCTTTCTTCCTTAGGAGTGCCCTGAGCTCAGCTGCCTCCTCCTCCGCCTTCCTCTCCCTTTCAGCGGCCTCTTCAGCTTCTTTCTTTGCTTTCTGCTCGGCCTCGAGCCTCGCCCGTGCCTCTTGTTCCTCCAGCATCCTGTTCTCTTCTTCCCTAGATTTTCTTTCCAGTTCCTGAGCCCTATTAGCTGCCTCTTTCTCGATCTCAGCGACCCTCTTCTCAGCCTCCAATGCCTTCAACTCAGCAGAAGCCGCTCTTTCCTCAGCTTCCTTCTCAATTTTCTCAATTTTGCTCTTTAGCTCCATCTCCATCGCAGCAGCCTTTCTCTTAGCCTCAATCTCAGCTTCTGCCGCCTTGTCAGAGGTCTCCTTCTCGATACGAGCGGCTTCTTTCTTAGCTTCCCGTTGTATCTTAGCTGCTCTTCTCTTTGCTCGCTCTTCCTCGGGAGTGTCTGTGATCACTTCGACCTCTACCGTCCATTGGAAGTACACAGTTGCCTTTCCGAGCCTGATTAGTGAGGTGTATTCCGTCGTTACTTCGGTGTTTCCATCGTCCCTGAATTCTAGATTGAACTCAATCTCACCCCTTGAGTTAGATTTCATTGCCCTCTTTTTGAATCTCGTCCCATTTTCCTCCCCGGCCATGTCAGTGAATTCGCACTTTAGCCTCGGGGTGATGTTGGAGACCTTGATCAACTCATGGCTTTGGGCGAAAGATCCCTTTTTTACGCCCATCACGCTCTTCAGAATGTATGGGTCGTCATATTCTCCATTGCCTCCAGCCCAGTCCCCTTCGGTGTAGGTAAATTCTGGCTCTGGCCCCATTATCTCCTCTTCGTCAATTACGAATGGGTTGATGACCCAAAGTAGTAGGAGAAGCAGTAGGAGCAATGGGAAGCAGCATATCCACAGGATCTTGACTGCAGCTGGGACGTAATCCTCCAGGAGATTGCAGATTCCGTCATCATCGTCATCTTCTGGGATTGAGAGGTTGTCCTTGGGATTGGTCCCGCAGCTAGTCTCATTGAGGTCAGGCCAGCCATCATTGTCATCATCAAGGTCTTCCTCTAAGTCGAAAACACAGTTAGCAGAGTCTGTTAGGTACTTGCAGGTCAACTCGTCTGGCATCGAGTCATTGTCAGTGTCGTCCCATGCGGTGGGATTCTTCGGGAACTTGTCTATGACGTCCCCGATGTTGTCCCCATCATCGTCTTCGTCGATGTAGCTGCATACTGAGTCTAGGTCGATATCTTCTGGAATGGACTCTGCATCATTGGGGTTGGTGTTGCATTCCATCTCGACCGCGTCTGTCCATCCATCTCCATCCTCGTCGGTGTTGTTATCGATTGGTGGAAGCACATCGAAATCCACCCTGTAGGAGAAGTTCCATTGAGAGTTCCCTGCCGAGAATCGATGGGAGTACTCCAGGATCAGGTGGTTGTAGGGCTCTTCGGGGATTCCCGATATCACCCCTGTGGAATTGTCCATAACCAATCCTTTGGGGAGCTCTGGAATGACTGTGAAGTTGAGGATGTCCCCGCTAGTTGGGGCAATAATCGGCGATAGAAGCTCCATTTCTTCACCTACGACCAAGACTAGTTTGTCATTCGGGTAGAAGAATACTATCGGGGAGTCATCGAAATCGTCATTGGAGTCGC
>PAVV01000043.1 GCA_002713185.1 Methanobacteriota archaeon
ATTAGTCGGACTCAGACAGTTGACTCCTTCTCTTGAGCTAGCAGAGGCTCATTATGAGGTTCATAGCGAGCGTCCATTCTACCTCGGACTCATCGAGTTCATCACATCTGGGCCTGTGGTGGCTATGGCATGGTCTGGAGTTGAGGCCATAAGCGTGGCTCGAAACATAATCGGACCAACGGACGGTCGAGCCGCCGCTCCTGGGACTATCAGGGGAGACTTAGCATTGGACATCGGTCACAATGTAATTCACGGATCTGACGGAGAGGATACCGCAGCGTTCGAGTTGGGCCTCTGGTTCCCAGAAGGTCTGGTCGAATGGGTCCGTGACGCAGAGACGCACATCTACGAATAAATATCAATTCTGAAGGGGAAGGAGCATGTGGTGGTTAGAATGTCAGCACGTAGACAGCCCATCGTCGCGGTTCTAGGTCATGTTGATCATGGAAAAACTTCACTTCTAGATCATGTTAGGTCTCTAGGGGATCAAGGACGTTCTTCCGTAATGGATAGAGAGGCCGGTGGCATTACTCAACACATCGGTGCAACTGAGGTTCCTTCTGAAATTCTTAACGAGCTATGTGCACCACTCCTTGGAGGAAAGAAATTTGACTCACCGGGACTTCTATTCATCGATACCCCTGGTCATCACTCATTTTCCTCTCTTCGTGCCAGAGGTGGATCGTTGGCAGATATTGCAATTTTGATAATTGATGTAATGGAAGGTTGCAGACCTCAGACTAGGGAATCACTTAGAATCCTTAAGCAATCCAAGACGCCGTTCGTAATTGCTGCTAACAAAGTGGACCGAATATATGGGTGGGATTGTAAGGCTGGGCGTTCCATGGCTAGGTCTCTCAAAGAGCAGACACGAGAGGTATCAGACCTCTTTGAGAAGCGTTACTGGGATCTTGTTGGTCAGTTCGCTGAAGATGGGTTTAACTTGGAGAGATATGACAGAGTTAAAGACTTCACGAAAGATATTGCATTGGTCCCTATCTCTGCGAGAGAAGGAGAGGGGATTCAGGACCTGCTAGCAGTAGTAATAGGTCTGGCAGAGCGTTATCTCTCCGAACAACTTATGGATATTGATGGAAGAGGAGAAGCGACTGTTCTCGAAATGAAGGAAGAGAGAGGACTCGGGAAAACATTAGACCTGATTTTACACAGAGGGTCCATCAAGAAAGGTGACGAAATAGTACTGGTAAGTCAGAGAGGAGCTACGAGCACTCACGTAAAGGGATTATTCTCTCCACGCGGAATGAGTGAAATGAGGGATGCTGGAGATAGGTGGGATGACACAGAAGAGGTGTTTGCAGCGGCTGGAGTAAAGATCAGTGCACCATCTCTGGAAGCCGTACTTGTAGGAACGACCCTGAGGGTGGTAACGAATGAAGAAGAGAAGATGGAAGCATTGGAAGAAGCAAATATAGAGGCTAACCTGTCAATCGATTTGGAAGAAGAAGGTGTGTGTATCAAATCGGATACTGTTGGTGGTCTCGAAGCCCTAGCCAAGGAGCTTAACGAAATTGGTGTCCCCATAAGGGATGCAAGCATAGGGAAGGTTAGTCGAAGAGATGTTCGCAGTGCTGAAGCTTCTTCTGACCCCCTCCATAGGACAATAATGGCATTCAGTACTGATATTCTTGAAGAAGCAGAGCAAGAAATTGACAATTCTGATGCTGGTGTGAAACATATCGGATCGGATATTATCTACAGAATTCTTGAGGAGTATGAGAGTTGGATTGAGGAGAGGAAAATAGAGCTTGAAGAAGAGAGGAGAGAGATGGTAGTGTATCCTGGTAGGATAATGCTACTCCCAGACCATACTTTCAGAGTTTCCAAACCTGCTGTGGTGGGAGTTAGAGTAATCGCTGGAAGAGTACACATTGGTCAGGGCCTCCTTAAAGATGGGAGGAGAATCGGGCGAATCAAGTCAATTAGATCCGGACAGGAAAGTATGAAGGAGGCAAGGCAGGGTTCTGAGGTTGCAATTTCAATAGAAGGAGTCACGGTTGGAAGGCAAGTCGATGAAGGCGATGTGCTTCTAGTAGATATTCCCGAGTCTCATGCGAGAAAATTGAGGAAGATGGAGATGACACAAGCAGAGATGGAAGTTTATGAGGAGCTTCTAAGCATCCATCGCAAAGAAGACCACTTCTGGGGAAGATAGTCGATTGATTAGTTGTTCACATGCACCGAACACTCAAGTAGTCATTGAATGGGGCAATTAACATCGAGGGTTCAGTATGGCGATTGCTCAGGGAGGTGGATCTAGTTCTAAAGACCTGATTAGGTCTGTTTCGGGGCATGCAAACAACCTAATGAGCGAGGTTGCCAAGGTCATTATAGGAAAACCCGAAAACATAAGAAAAGTAGCAATCGGGATTCTGGCGAATGGTAACATTCTGATTGAAGATAATCCTGGTCTTGCAAAGACTCTGATGTCAAATACATTCGCAGAGGCTTTGGGATGTAAATTCAAGCGCGTTCAGTTTACTCCTGACTTACTTCCAGCGGATATCATTGGGACATACATGTACGATCAGAAGTCTGGGGAGTTCAGACCCAGATTTGGGCCATTATTTACAAATATCCTTCTTGCGGATGAGATTAATAGAGCCCCACCAAAGACTCAGGCTGCACTTCTAGAAGCAATGGAAGAGAAGCAGGTCACAATTGAGGGGATTACCCATAAACTTCCAGCTCCGTTCGTTACTATGGCAACTCAGAACCCCATAGAGCAGGAAGGAACCTACCCTTTGCCTGAGGCTCAAATGGATAGGTTCCTGATGAAGATGAGTATGGGTTACCCCTCTATGGACGAAGAGAAGGCAATTCTTCAACGAAGGAAGCTTAGAGCTAAGGATGGATATGACGTTGAGCAAATCGTTGAGCCTCGTAAGGTTGTAGCTATGCAGAAGGCTCTAGAGACTGTGCATATTGACCCTGCAATTCTTGGCTACATTGTTCAGGTAGTACAGAGGACGAGAGCTGATCCAAGGATCGAGGCAGGTGCTTCTCCAAGGGCTAGCCAAGGTCTATTCAAAGCTTCAAGAGCATCTGCAGCTATAGATGGGAGGGATTACGTGATTCCGGATGATGTCAAAGGTGTAGCTCTTGATGTAGTGAGCCATAGAATTGTACTCAAGCCTGAGTCAAAAATCAGAGGCGTTACCGGAAGAAGGGTCGTGAACAAGATCTTGAGCGAAGTAAACGTTCCAGTGATACAATAGTTCGGGCAATCCCAATTAACCGTACGTCAGATTCGATTGGCGTGGCACTGGTGATATCATGCGTCAATCACAAAGGTGGTTGTGCTAGAACTACTACTGCAGTGAACCTAGCATCTGCTCTAGCAATTGGAAATGAAGAGTACGGGATTAGAAACAGAAAGGTACTGCTAGTAGATATGGATCCTAAGGGAAATGTTTCTACTACTTTCGGTGTGGATAAGAGTGAGATTGGACCAACGATGAATGAGTTGTTTTCCAGAGGAATAGAAGACCCATCCCTAAGACTAGAAGACTGCATCCTGAGCTCAGCTATTCTGTCCAGATCAATGAAATCCGCATGGAAAAAGAATAATCCTGGAAAAATTAGAGGTCCTCCTAAGCATATTTCAATTCAAAATCTGTGGGTACTTCCTGCCGATTTGGACCTATCAGGGATAGAGGTTGATTTAGCAACAAGAGTAGGTAGAGAGAATAGGCTGAAATTGGCACTTCAGGAAGTAATGGATGATTTTGAAATAATTATTATCGACACTCCCGCATCTTTGGGACTGCTTACAGTCAATTCTCTTACAGCATCAGAATTAGTTCTAATTCCGATTCAAGCAGAGTTCTACGCTCTTGAAGGGATGGGGCAACTAATCTCCGCAATCAGAGATGTTCAAAATTCTGTAAATCCGAAATTAGGATTATTCGGAATTTTGATGACTATGGTACAGACAAGGAGTAAGTTATGCGAGACGGTTTCAGAACAGGCAAGAAAGCACTTTGGAGAACGTGTTTTTGAAGCTCAAATTCCTAGATCTGTTGCTATAGCCGAGTCGCCTTTGGAGGGGGCTCCAATAGTTATCGCGCAGAAACCGAATAAGTCAAATCCTGCAAGCAAGGCATACTGGGATTTCGCAAAAGAAGCAGATGAGAGAATTAGGAGTTTTACTAAAAAGTGATTACTGACCTGTGTTGGATTTCTCCAAAATACTTTGTCTAGCATCTAGAAGAGCTGCTTCCATCTTTACCTTTATTTCTGACTCCATCGTCTTAAGCAACTTAGAGAGTTCTTTGCTTTCCATTTCTCCTCTCTTTGTTAGTTGCTTCTCTAGATTTGACATCATTTCTGACTCGCGATCTTTGACGAAATTAGATACTCTTTGTTCCATCTCAACCTCGCTCTCAAGAGCGAGTTCTTGTCTTCGTAGTGCTAATGCAGCCTCTGTACTCTCTCTTTCTGCCCTGAACCTCCTGTCAAGCTCTGCTAGAGCGGCTCTTTCAGTCTCTTCTTGCAATGATTTTGTTCTTACCTGGATATCTGAAAACATCTCTTTCTCCAGAGAATCTTTCTCGTTTTCAAGTTGCTTTTCTAGTTTTGATTCGTGCTTTCTTCGCATTTTCGAGATGTTCTCTCTCATCTTTATTTCCTGCTCTAATCTATATGATTCAGCCTTTCTATGAACTTCTGACTCCATCGCTTCCCTTAGGTCCATCTCTACTCTTCTTTCCATTCTCTCTATTGCCTGAGATGCTTCCAGTCCCAATCTTTCTTCCAGGAATGAACGCCTTCTGGAGAATTCGGTTTCCATTTCTTCTCTGAGTCGGTCTCTGACTCGCGAGGTATGTGCCTCAATCCTGCGATCTCTCTCCAGATCAAGTTGATCTCTAAGTCTATTTTCCTCTCTTCTTAGCCTATGAAGCATCTCTTCCCGAAGTAGCCTTTCCTCTCTTTCCAAGGCCTCCTTCTCTAATCTCTCGAGCTCGTCTTCCAATTCATCTCTTAGATCTGCTTCGATCTGTTGTAATTGTTCTTCGAAAAGAATTTCGTTGGCTTTTCTCATTGCTCCATGCATTCCAGAAACTCTCTCAGTCATTTCTGCAATTCTCATTCTTCTTTCTCGTCGAATTCCAGAACGTAGAGAGGATTCTTCGTCCAAGCGCTCTCTTGCCCTAACAGCAGCTGTAACTGCTGGTGAAGAGAGAGCGTGCTCTGCTCTAAGAGCGTCTAGTTCGTCTATACCTTCGGAATCGTCAGAATCTGTCGACTTGCTCTCACTCACCTACCCATCCCCAGTCCCGGGCACTTTTCGGGGTATTTGAGACAAGAGGGTTGAATTCAAGATCAAAATGCGGTTTTGGGGGTTCTTACCTATTGGGCATTAGAATGTGACATTGAATGAATTCTGACATCCTGGACAAGTCAATTCTCTTTTTCCCGGACGAGGCCTGATTCTCAGATTTGCCTCGCAAGAGGGGCATTGAATCTCAACCTTGGCGATCTTTTCCTTGAGTGTGAAAGCTCCTGAACAAGCTCCACAGGTTAGATCGACTGGTCTTTGGGACGTTCCTGCCTCGACTACCGTCATACAAATCGGACACTGGACCTTTTCGTTGAACAGAGCATCTACTGTGGGCTGATGGGTTACTCTACACATCGCACCACAAAGAACACACTCAATTTCTCCTAGGCCTTGTGGGAGCATTCCTTGGCACTGAGCACAATTGACTAACGGAGGAGCAATCTGTGACTCTACTTCCGGTGGTGCCATGATAATGCGAAATATTACCACTTAATCAAGCGGTCGACGATGTGTCTTCTGGCAAATTATCAACAAATGTACTCCAAATCTCTGAAATATCGGTTATTACATCAGTTGCTAAAGCTTTTACATTTGAAAGCCTACTAGCTCCAGAACCAGATACCCACATTCCATTGAGTATGACGATGATAACGCTGGTCTCGTGCAATGCTATCCCTAATGCTAGATTTATCTGGAATCCCATCAATACAGTAGAAACTAAGAAGATTGTTACCAAAACTGAGATTGCGATATTTGCAAATACAACTCTTCTGGTTCTCTTAGCGAGGCCGACCATTTTTGATAATACTCTTGGATCTTCTCCGGGTATTAGAATATCCGCAGCATCTAGATTGACCTGATCACCACTTCCTACTGCTACTCCAATATCTGCAGCAGCAAGAGCACCGGCATCATTGAAACCATCGCCGGCCATCATCGTTCTCTTTTCAGCTGTTTTTTCCGTGACATACTGTGCCTTTTCTTCTGGGTTCACGCCCCCCATGCATAATGCTGGGTCTAATCCAATTGAACGAGCAAATTCTTCCACACTAGATTGCTCATCCCCACTGAGTAACTCTACAGCGACCCCTAGTTGGTCGAATTCACTAATTGCATCTCTAACTCCTTTTCTGGCATCATCATGTGCGAATTCAAACATAGCGATAACGGAATTGCCGATTGAAAGAAGGCTTGCACCACTTCCTGATTTCCTAGTTTCATTCAACGAATTTTGAATTTCTTGTGGAATACTGATTCCTTCTGAAATAAGCCAATCAGCTCTCCCAAAAATTGCAGTTTTTTCTCTAATTTTTCCTGTAACTCCTGCTTCTCCATCTTTTATTTGGGTTATCTTCATTGGCTCCAGAGATCGCTTCTCTAATTCGTTGATTATTGTCTTTGCATATGGGTGATTAGAACGAGATTCTAAACCTGCTGTGATTCTTAGAACTCTGTCCTCAGTTTCACCCTTTGCTACAAATATATTGGAGATTGTAGGGTTCCCGGTAGTCAAAGTTCCAGTCTTGTCGAGTAAAGCTATCTCTATTTCTGCAGCTGACTCCAGAACGTCTCCGCCCCTAGCAATAAGTCCGAATGAAGAAGCCGTAGTCAAGGCTGCAGCGTGAGGTACTGGAGAAGCTAAAAGAAGGGAGCAAGGACATGAGACAACCCAAAGCAATAGTGTGGTAAGAATTGCCTGTTCAGGAGAAGCTGGATAGAATAGGAATCCGATTGCTGGAGAGGCGAAGACAACCAATGGAGTCCAAATAAGAGTGAATCTCTCGATTATACTCTGTGTTCTAGTTGGCTTGTCCTTGTAGTGTCTGACCAATTCTATCAGGCTCGAGAGTCTAGTTCCTCTCCCAACCGCCTCTGATTTCACTATAAGTGGACCTCTGGTTAACGTTAAGCCAGCCTCAACTCTATTTCCTTTCTTTACAGATTTAGGAATTGGCTCTCCGGTCAGAGGTGCTCTATCTATGGCCCCTTCTCCTTCAATCACCACTCCGTCTACTGGGATTGTCTCTCCAGATCTGATCTCTACTAAATCTCCTACTTCTAGTGCTTCCACGGGGATTAATTCATCTTTTACAAAATGAGAGTGGGGGGTAATTTCCTCAATAGGCACAATTACCATCAGATTTCTATCCCCAGATTTGATTTGATTACTTGGAGTCGATAGTCGTGCCATCCTTGGTAGTCGATCTAGCCCTCCTTGCATAGATTCTCTAGCTCTGATAAGTGCTCTATTTTCAAGATGGGATGCAAAGGCTACCAACGAAACCACTAGAAGAGCCTCGACTAACTCTCCTAAACAGAATGCCCCGATTATAGCCATAGAAACTAGTACTTGGAATCCTACAAGACTATTCTTCAGACTAGCTAATGCCTCTTGGAATAAGAACTGTCCTGCGAAAATAATTCCAACCAGAGCTATAATCCAGGCTATTTCATCTGGTAAAAAATCTGTATTTTCTAACAATGAAACTAAGAAAATTAGTGGGATTAACAGAATGGATGAGATTAGTTGGATCTGGTCCTTTCTGAATCCTGAATTTCTGAAGCGCTCCAGAGAATGGCCATCTCCAAGAATTTCATCCATTTTTTGTTTGACAGAATTTCTCAGTTCTACTTGTTCTATCTGAACCTGTTGGATTTCTATTCTTTCGTCAGTAGTTCTTACATCAAGGACACTCGGAACATTCAGAAGCCAATCTCTCAATTCCTTAACGTCCATCCCATGTCTGGAAGAAGTTTTTTCTGGATTCTGTCCTACAACCCTCAACCATCCCAAATCAGGCTCATGACCTAAGCTAGAAAGTACTGATGAAGCTCTTGAGATTGATCCCACAGAGACATCTAATGTTATTTCCACGGTCCCGTCAGAAACCGAAAAATTACTTGATTCAACGCCTGGAAGTCTCTGCACAGCCCAGTTTGCCTTCATTGCACAATCTGGACAGTCCATTCCTGATATTGGCCATTCAAACTTGTGAGTTCCGTCTAGAGAAATCTGGAGGTCTTGGTCACTAAATTGGTCCTCAATTGGAAATTTTTCGTCATCAGATATTTCCAAGGAGCTTCTCGAGATACCAAATTTGGGTAGTCTAAATGTGTCTTTCTTCCTCACATTTTCTGAATTCGTCTCCTCCTCATCGTCATCTAGGATTAGAAAGTCCTCGAAGTCTTCGAAGTCTTCTGACACGATTGCTCGAAAATTTACTATCGCTTGAACATAATGTTTCTCTGTCGATGGAATCTTGTACGCATGTCAGTTCGTAGTGCCATGGTAGAGATTCCCGATAAGAAAAACTGGGATATGATTGTATTTGATGTGGATGGAACTCTTCTAGACTCAAATGGATTTCACGACGAATTGGTTGGATTGGTCAGGAGGCTAGATAGAGAGGTGATGACAGTTTCTCTTGCGTCAGGGAGAACTCTGCCAAATGTTACCCCTATAATGCAAGCAATAGGAGCTAAGGGATTCATAGTAGCTGAAAATGGAGGCATGGTTTGGGATAGCCTGGAAGGACATGCAATTCGTTCACTTTCGAATGGGTCGAGAGCTAGAGAGGCTGCTGAGTGGTTAGCGACTAAAATTCAAGGTTTGGATCCTAAGGGAATAGAGTCAAACAGATGGAGAGAAACCGAATGGTGTCTGAAAGAAACAGAAGAGTTTGAGATTATGGAGAGCTTGATAGCAAATAGCGAGTGGTCGGACTTAGAAGTTGTTCCGACTGGCTTCGCAGTTCACATAGCCAAACCTGGGATAAACAAAGCAAATGGCCTGAAAATAGCATTTCAACAACGAGGGGTCGATCCATCGAGAGTCATTGCATGTGGAGATGCCCCTAACGATATTCCTATGTTCGATTTTGTTGGTTACTCCGTAGCGGTAAATGATAAGTTCCCAGAAGTTGTTGATTCTGCAGATTGTGTGACTCAGCAAAAGGGATTGGAAGGCACAATAGAGCTGATTAGGGCTCTTTTGGACTAGTATACACATTTTGGTGCAGGCGGCAGGATTCGAACCTGCGAAGCGCTATGCAGAGGATCTTGAGCCCTCCCCCTTTGACCACTCGGGTACACCTGCACCCACCGGAGAGTAATCGTAGATTTTATTCTCGCGGATGACGAAGTTTTGTTTTTCTTTAGGAATTGTTGATGTATCTCCTCTGTGGCATGCCCCATTGGTTGCGAAGATGATTTCCGGTTCGAGCCCTCGAAGGCTGTCAAAAAGTGAGCTTGAAGCCGTTCACAAATCATTGATTGAAGTCACTAGAAGACAGAAGAGTAGTGATAGCCCTGTGGAGGTAGCTATGCCTGATGGAATGAGCTTTTGGGATGCAGTGGGTCAGCTACTGAGGAATATGGAAACCGAACTTTCTGAGACGGTCAGAGACGAGGGGATGACAGCTAAGGCTCAGCTTATATCCAGAAGACTTGGAGTGGCTAGGACCTGTGTCAGGGATCTGACTAGAATGCGTTTGAACGCATTCACTCGTCACTCTGTTTCTTCAAGTCTGCTAGATTCAAAAAATACCGAAAGAAGGATGAATAGCTTCCAGACACTGGATTGGAGCAAGTATGATCCTTCAGAGAGGGTATTCTATAATGGAATCAAGGAATTGTCGGAGAAGTACAAGATTACAACGTCCTGGTCTTCGATGTTAGGATTCTCCGAATCAGATTTGGGGTCTCCGATTTCAGAAATTACGGATACCTTGAGTGATTTCACTGATAATAAATTAGAAGAGCCGGAAAAGAGCATCCGTCTTCCCACTAAAGAGGTAGAATGGAGGGAGCCAGATTTCGACGAAGAAGATCGAATCAGAGAGATGGATGATTTTCCTGAACATGCGGCCTCCAGAGCCGAATCTCGAAGTTTTGAGGATGATAGTATTGACAAAAATAGTGATTTGTTACGAATTAAAGTTCTCAAAGATGTCGAAGATCCAATCCTAATGGCTGATGGTTCTGAAATCAAACTTACGGAGGGGGACATTGAATCGTGTCCTTCGTTGATTGCGGAGATCCTGATTTCAGCTGGACTAGCAGAAGCTGCCCCTATCTGAATAGGACAATTACTAATTCTCTCCGACCTCTCATGGTTAATTGGCGTGGTGAAGAATTTGAATGAAGGAGTGACTGGTGCAGAGATTAAGAGGTTTAGACAAGCTTTCGATTCTGACCCTTCTGCGAGAGTTGCTCAGAATGCGATAAGCAATACTACTCTGACATCTCTAGCTCTAAGTAGAGAAATTATTCAGAATACTGACTTTTCATTCAGCACGAAATTGGATGAGTGGAGCGTTACTAACCAAAGACGAAGTGGGAGATGCTGGCTATTCGCTACATTGAATCTCTTCAGAGTTGGTGCTATGAAGAAGATGAATGTCAAGAATTTTGAATTTAGCCAATCACACATTCATTTTTGGGACAAACTAGAGAGGTCGAACCACTTCTTAGAAGCAATTCTGGAAACCTCTAATCTTCCTATCGATGATAGGACAATCCACTTTCTTCTTAGTGACCCTATTGGAGATGGAGGGCAGTGGAACATGGCAACAAACCTAATCAGAAAACACGGATTAGTCCCAATGTCTGCTTATCCAGAGTCTCACAGTAGTAGTAACACCAGAGCAATGAATACAATTCTGAAAGACATACTCAGAACAACAGCCAGTGAAATTAGAGAGATCATAGATAGCAATGGATCGATGGATGTAGCTCGTTCTCAAAAAGAATCTAGGATGGAAGAAATTTGGAGAGTGCTATGTATCCATCTAGGAACCCCTCCAGAGAAGTTTGACTGGCAGTGGCACGACAAAGACAAGAAATTCCACAGAAAGGGGGAGATGACGCCGTTAGAGTTCGCCAAAGAGTATGTTGAGATCGATTGGGAAAACTATGTTTGCTTAGTGAATGACCCAAGGAACGAGTACTTTCGAACATATACGGTGGATTATCTCCAGAATGTTGTGGGAGGGCCTCCAGTAGTATACCTAAACGTACCATCTAGGGAGATGAAGAAAGTTACTCAGCAGGTTCTAGAGAATGGTACGCCTGTATGGATGGGTTGTGACGTGGGTAAGCAGATGGAGAGAAAGAAGGGCCTTTGGGATGCTAATTTATACGAGTTTGAAGGTTTATACGGAGTTAGTTTCGGAATGGATAAGGCTAATCGTTTACGCTTTGGTCAGACAATGATGACGCATGCAATGCTGTTTACTGGAGTCGATGTGGTCGAAGGCGAACCGAGGAGATGGAGGGTTGAGAATTCGTGGGGCTCTGAAGAGAGTGGGATAAAAGGATTCTATACCATGAATGATAATTGGTTCGATGAGCATATGTTCGAAATTGCTGCGCCAAAGAAGTTCTTGAGTGCCAAAATGAAAGATGGTTTGAAACAAGATCCTGTAGTACTGCCCGCTTGGGACCCGATGGGATCGTTAGCCAGAGAAGAGGCGTTAAACTAAGTCAATTTAGATTCCTGAGAGATAGTTCGATGGTTACAGAATCTGGAATTGGGATTCTCAAGACCTTTCTCAGTGATTTCTCATCTTTAGCAGAGTTTGTGACCAATTCGAGTAGTCTCTTATGAATTCTCATCTCCCAATGATCCCATGTTTCTGAACCCTCACCATCCGGGCTTTTCCGACAAGGGACTACTAGTCTCCTGGTAGGTAGTGGAATGGGACCTCTTAGATCGACTCCTGTCTCGTCTGAAATAGCCTTAATCTGTTGGCAGACCAAGTCCACGTCCTGATGATTTTCGCCAGTCAACTTGATAGTAGTGACGACCGGCATTAGTTTCACCAGTCGTCTACTTCTTCTCGATCTTCATGCAGACGCCTGCAGCTACTGTCTTGCCCATATCACGGATTGCGAAACGGGATAGTTCGGGGAATGCATCCATCTGCTCGATTGCCATTGGCTTTGTTGGTGCGAATCGGACTAGTGCAGCATCTCCTGTCTTCAAGAAAGCTGGATTGGCCTCCTTAGTCTTGGAGTTCTCCAATAGTTCAACGAACCTAACTGCGACCTGTGAAGTATGTGCGTGGAATACTGGAGTATATCCCGCTCCGATTGCTTTGGGGATGTCCATCAATTGGATCTGCCCAACGAATGTCTCGTCGTGTCTAACGAAAGCAGGCTCGCTGTCAGAGTATCCAGCTACGTCTCCTCGACGAATGTCCGTAGCAGCAAGACCACGCACGTTGAATCCTACGTTGTCGCCCGGTTCAGCCTTCTCATGGATAGTATGATGCATCTCTATGCTCTTGACTTCAGCAGACTTCTGACTTGGATTGAAGACTACAGTCTTCCCGGAGTGTAGAATTCCTGTCTCCACCTTACCTACAGGGACTGTACCTATTCCGCTGATTTTGTAAACATCTTGGATAGGCAGCCTCAGAGGCCTGTCTGTCGGCTTAGGTGGCATCTCAACACCATCGATTGCCTCGAATAGAGTTGGTCCATTGTACCATGGCGTGTTATCACTCTTGTTGAAGATGTTGTCTCCTGCTAGAGCGCTGCATGGGATGAATGGGATATCAGCTGGGTTAAACCCTGCCATCTTTAGTAGATCGGAAACTTCCTCAACTGCGCTGTTATACTTGTCCTGAGACCAGTCAACTCCGCTTATGTCCATCTTGTTGATATTGACTATTAGTTCCTTAACTCCGAGAACCTTAGCAAGGAAGGCGTGTTCCTTGGTCTGTGCGTTAACTCCATCATTAGCCGCAACATTCAGTACAGCTGCATCTGCTTGACTAGTCCCCGTAATCATGTTCTTGACGAAGTCACGGTGCCCTGGTGCGTCGATTACTGTGAAGTAGTATTTTGGTGTGAAGAACTCTTTGTGAGCAACATCTATGGTGATTCCTCGCTCTCTTTCTTCCTTCAATCCATCCATCACGTAGGCGAATCCGAAACCAGACTTACCTCTCTCAGATGCTTCCTGCTCGAACTTATCTATTACGTGCTGTTCTATATGGCCGCTGTCCAAAAGAAGTCTTCCGACAGTCGTCGACTTTCCATGGTCGACGTGTCCTACGAAAACGATATTCAGATGCGGCTTGCTCTTGTCTTCCCATTGTGAACTCATTGTTTACACCTCTAAGGTAGGCCCGCCGACCGGAGAGGCGTATATGAATCGTTCCCCAGTGTTTTCGATACACTAGTGCTAGAATTGCGAAAAACAGGGAAACCGGGGCCAATAGGCAAGTTTACCTGTACTGTAGTTCTATTACCAACTGGTTTACCTCTGTATTGTGAGTCTCTGCATTCTCTAAATCTAGTGTCCAGTCTCCGGGAAGTTTGCCCCTCACAGTAGACGCCCCAATAACCATCCAAACGCAATATTCATCCCCTTCACAGTCGCCTGCGTCTCTATTGTCGTTCTCGATTCCCGTTGTATTTGCTACCTCATCGTCAGTGCTATTGAATATGTAGAGATCTAGCCTGTTGTTGGTAGTTGTACCTCCTACACCTCCCAATGGCTGGTCATCATCTTCCTTGGGGTAGGAAAGCTTGGCCCTCATGTACCTGATTCTATCCTTTGATTCCTGATCGTAAGTTACTGGATAGTCCCATGTCATAATTATCGGATTGTTTGGAGTGGCCCTGTCGATTACAAATTCCTTCCAGACTCCCCTGTAATTGACGTATACCATAGAGGTTGTACTATCTTCGAATCCGTTGTTATCCACTACGGTTAGCTTGACCTCCCATGCTCCTGTAGTCCTCTCCTCCCATGAGTATGTCTCTCCACTCGCATCTACATCGTTGTCAGTAATGCCGTCCCCATCGGAGTCGACGTATGTATCAAGATCCCAGCGCCATTCTACGAGATACTCTTCTGCGTAGCAATTTGAGTCGTCCGGATCGCATCCTGCCCAGGACTCCGACGCATCCAGATTAACAGTGGTAGAGACTTCCACCTGCCTGTCGTTCACATCGTTGTCCTCATCACATACCCATACGATAACCAAATCTCCGCTAGCCGTTGACTCCTCTCCATCACAGTCATCGTCTTTGCTTGGAGTTATCTTTGCCTCGGGCTCTCTTGCAGATGAATCGACTACTGTGATTGACTTACTGGTTGTTACTTCGTGTGTCCCATCGCCCACAGCTAGCTCGGCTGTGTAATCGCCTGGCTGAGCGTAAGTATGCTTAGTTGTAAGTCCAGTTCCCGTGTTTCCATCTCCAAAATCCCATTCGAAGGTTAGTGCATCTCCATCAGGATCCGATGACCCAGCTGCGCTGAATGCAACCTCTTCTCCTGCTTTGATTGTCCCACTAGGGGTTATCGACATTGTTGCAGAGGGAGGACCATTGTTACCAAGGAGGTCCGTACACCCTGCAAACATTGGCAATAGAAACACCATCGCCATCAAGAAAGCCGTGTCTCGGGGCCTACTCATATGGCATAGGGCAGAAGCGGGAAGAAATCAATCCTACGGCTCATTGAATATGCTAGAAATCAAAACCCCAGTCTTTGAGACCACCCTGTCTATTTCCTTTCAGTAGGTTCTTTTCATCCCATCCGAATGCTTCCGTAACCCTTCCAAGCGATTTTGCAAGCCTACCTGCGTAGTAATTTCTATCATACTCGGGAGGCTCTCCTCCGATTTCATCGACTAACCATGCTCCGACTCCTAGTTTCTTTTCCCCTTCCTCCGGTTCCGTAACGATATATCCCACCTTCATCCCAGGAGTGAACTGTAGACCCTCGGCTATCCTCTGCTTCGCGGCTCTGACGTAAGGAAGTCCGTCCTCATTCTTATAGACACTGAAGTCCCATTCCTCCTTCTTGCTGTTCCACTTGCCCTTGCAAGACCTGCTTATTACTAGCTGAGAGGGATCGACCGCACCGGCTCTAACTTGATCAATCACCGATTTCGTCATATCTACTGCACCGATTGTATTGTCATCCAGTATCATCTCGAACATCTTAGTCATAGTATCAGAGAGAAGTTGGAATGAGTCCGTTCTTCTGACCTCATAACCTCTGATGAGCATCTCCTCTCTAGGCCAGACTACTCTTCCGACATATCTCTTCTTGGCACCATGGCTGAAGAATGAAGAGAGAGCAGTCTCAAACTCGAGTTCTGCACCTTCTCTCGTGAATCTTTCTGCGAGAGCTTCTCCGAATTCGATTGTGGAAATCTTAACCTCCTCCCACCTTTCAAGATCTTCCCCTCCCAGAGGTTTGTTAGTTGGCCCTCCCTCCACCGGCGCGATTACGAAGATTGAATCCGTATCAGAATAGACTACGTCATCACCATCATCTTCCACTTTGGAAATAATACCCTTGATATTGTGGCGAGCCCATTCGGTGATGCTTGCTCCAAGACTCGGATGTGTGAATCGATAGAAGTTCGACGCGAATACCCCATAGAAAGAGTTCATCAGTATCTTTACGGCGTATTGTAGCTGATCTTGTAAGAAGGCCTCCGACTCATCATCTTCCTGGATAGCCTTTGCGAGTGCAGACTTGTGTCTATCACGACTATCCATTAGCCCCTGGAGGAGCTGTGGAACTAAGCCCAGTCTTTCCTTTTTGGAGATGTACCTCGTATTAGTTACTGGAGAAACACTGTGAGAGTCGTCTTCGCTCCCATCCCTGACAAGAGTAGTAGAGCAAATATTGTTAGATATCATTATTGAGGGGTACATCGACTTGAAATCTAGTACGACAACCCAAGGTTTGACTCCTGGATCTACCTCGTGTACGTATCCACCGGCTATCTTATCTCTCTTTCTTGGGCCCTGATTTGTATTAGGGACAGCGACCATACTTCTGTCGGCAAGTCTGATCACAAGAGAGTCAATCCAACGACTTGTAGTACTTGTAGATGCAATATCCACAGTTGTTAGCGATACTGAGGCAAGAGCCTCTTTCCTCGCAATCGATTTCATTTTTTCCAATATATCCAGAGGAAGAACCGTATCACGAACACAGTACTCCAGTACTTCTTCGGGTCTTTCTGCCCATTCCTGATCCATCCTGCTAGCGTCGATGTCCATCTTTTGCATCTCCTCGTCATCCGGCCATAGTAGACGCGAAACGTATCTCAGAGACTCCCTCTGGGGCCTTAGAGTCTGTCTAGCCTGCCACCAAGCATCAAGTGGGATCCTACCCTTGATCGTCCAGACTCGGTTTTGTTCTCTATTCGGAAAAATTCTACCTGGCTTTCTCCATCCTTTCTTCGTCTCCTTTTCATTTATCGGAACCCTGCCCCATCCAAGCAAAGAGGCTCGAGAGATTTCAGAATCAGTGTCGATAAATTCTGACCGCTCCTCCATTCTAGGTAGGTCAAAATTGTCTATATTGTAACCAGTGATAAAATCGGGATCTTCGGAGCGAACCACTTCTGTGAGTTTCTCAAGAATCTCAGTTTCCTCTCCAGTAATTGGATACTCCGTCCTCACCCCACCCCTATCAATCACTGCTGCAGCACAAAGTATCGAGTTGTTTGCAATACTTGTCTCAAGATCGAACGACATGGTCACGAAAGGTGTAGGAAATGGCTCTGCTCTGTTGAGCCCATCAATGTCACATGAGACTATCATATCGAGAGGGTATATCCCAGAGCCACCGATCTCATGTATTCTCTTCTCGGCAATCTCAGGATTTGTGCTCTCTTTTGTTTTCGCCTTTTCCGGAGCTCTTTCTCCGGTCCAGAGGACCTCGCCACTAACCTGAATATGTGGACCGAGATCGAGGTCTAATAGAAGCCTCTGAACGAATAGTATATCGGCGCTGGTAACAATCCATCCGGACTCGGAGAGGGTCTTCCTTACGCCTCTTACTTTTGTTGTGTCATTCAAGAACACTCTGTAGTGAGGCCTGACTACTCCGTCCATAGTGGAGAGTTTCATCCCAGTAGGCTCTGGGTTACCACGTACGTCCTTTGTCTCAGATACTCTATCAAGGGAGAGTTGTGTCTCGACACTGCTCTCGTCTGTGGAGGGGTCGGAGATCTCTACATACGGCCTCAAACCATTGACTATAACCAAGACAGAGTGGCCGCTCCTAGATCTACACCATAGTTCGATGGCAGTCTTGGGATTGTCGCCATCCTGCCAAGCACGATTGTCGCCTGATACTATGCATACATCCTCATTCCACCGCATTAATTCTCCCTCCTGGCATACACGGGCCATTTCTTTTCCTTACGTCATCGTGAGGGGACATAACCATGCCGGGGGAGTCTCCAGCGGAATCGTTGAAAGCCGAGTCGTTTCCCTTGGCATTAATTGGGGTGCGGGTATTGAACAGAGATGGTGATTCGGAACTAGACTGGGACTCATTGACATTCAGTTTCACTCAAACCGATCGGATGTATATGGCAACATGTAAGCAGGGTGAAGAGTGGCAGTCAGGATTCATGCAGGATTTCCAGAATCTCAGTCTGTCTCCTGCAGCGGGAGTAATCAACTACGGACAGGGATTGTTTGAGGGAATGAAGGCGCAATATGCTGAGGACGGAAACGTAGTCCTATTCCGCCCGAGCGACAACGCTCGGAGGTCTCGAGAGGGAGCTCGGAGACTGGGGATGCCGCCAGTCCCAGAAGAAATGTTTCTCAATGCTGTTAAGATGACAGTTAAGGAGAACATCAGGTGGGTGCCACCGATAGGGAAGGGTGCTCTATACGTAAGACCTCTACTCTTTGGAAGCGGGGCCATCCTAGGGGTTGCTCCGGCCCCGGAATTCACGTTCCTTGTATACGTCTCTCCTGTAGGACCTTACTTCAAAGGAGGAATAACTCCCACTTCTCTGAGGGTGTCTGATGAGTTTCACAGAGCTGCCCCCGGAGGTTCCGGAGGAGTCAAAGCAATCGGAAACTATGCACCGGGAATGGTGCCCTCCAAGATGGCTAAAAAGGAGGGTTACTCTGAGATAATTTACCTTGATGCAGTTAATCACAAGTATATCGAGGAGGTCGGTGCGGCAAACTTCTTCTGCGTTAAGAACGGAATCATATCCACTCCCGAGCTGACCGGGACTATCCTACCAGGAGTGACGAGGGCCTCCGTAATGGAGCTGGCTGAGTCAAAAGGCTACGAGGTAAGGGAAGAGAAGATCGACGTGGACTATGCGCTTGATGCAGATGAGTGTTTCTGCGTCGGAACGGCTGCCGTAATTTCCTCGATTGGAACTATTGAGCATGGAGATAGAGTAGTCGAGTACTGTGGTGGAGAGGTTGGACCTGTTGCCATGGAGATGTATGATTCTCTGACGGCGATTCAGCAGAGGCGTGTTCCAGACCAGTTTAACTGGACTGTTGAAGTTTGATTGGATCTATCCCCTGAATACCATGCCCCTTGAGTCAGGCAGTGATGGCTCAAACCCCCATTTCTCGTAGAATCCGTCGACGTCTGCCATCAGATTGATGTAGGAATTTGGCGGAGCCTCTTTCTGAATGTAATCCATAATAGCATTCATGATCATGGTCCCCCCGCCCATATTCTGAAACCTCTCGATAACTAGCATATCGCAGATTACGAAAATAGTCCCGCCATCGCCGATAACTCGTCCCATGCCCACGATTTCTTTTGATTGCTCCAATCTGAGGATAACTGAGAAAATTTCCTTTCCAAGTCCTTTTATTGCCCCTTGCAAAGACCTAGGGTTCATTCCTGCTCCATTTCTTAGGCTTAGGAATTTCTCAGGATCGGGATTACCCTCCTCAATGATGAACAAGATTTCACTTCCTGCCGAACTTCTTCCTCTTCCTTTGCCCGCTCTTTCGATGCTTTGTTGTCTTTCGTTGGGCACGCCTTCTTCTGTCACCCTTAGCAGGGCCTCTTACTGAGTCCTTCCCCTGATCCTTTGCCTCTTTGGATCTCCGTCTCAGGATAGTACCAATTTTCTGCATCACTCCCTCTTTACTAGATGCCCCCATGACCTCCAGAACATGACTCGGGGGCATTACTAGTCTTCCCTCCTTGGCATGGGGTCTTGCAGGATGGCTTACCTCGGGCTCTTGCCTCATCTTCCTAACTCCAGCACTGCGAGCAGCCCATACTATTGATTCCAGAGTTGGCTTTGGTATGCTGGCTCCCTTGGGTACTCTTCGTCCTTTGGATCGGGAGAGTCTGGAGTCAAAGTATCCAGTCCACAGGGTCATCTCCTCTCGCTTAGCGGCCATTGTATCGCCCTATCCTGAGAGCTGTGTGACTTGAGGGCTTCGTGTATTATTCTTCTACCAGAACACCGCTGACTACGCCATGCATTCCTGGTCTGCTCGTAACTCTAACCAATCCCTTGTCGGTCTCCAGTACTGCACCCTTTGTCACGATGTTCCTTCTGACATAGTTAGGATCAGCATCATTTCCGACCACATTCTTGACTGTGGCTCTCACAGTCTTTCCATCCTTGGAATTGACATTGATTTGGTTAACTGATAGCGTTCTCACTGTCTGGGATCCTGCCCTCTTACGGTAGTTCTTACGGGCATCAGACTCGCCGACATAAGCGAGTTGCTCCTCGCTTGCAACCTCTGTCCTTCTCTTACCTCTGTACCTGTTTGGACGCTTTAGACGCCCGCCGGTGGGCTTCCTTCGAGAAATGCCATGCCACTTCGCCATGCAACCCGCCGACTTGCCTGCCTTATTTCAAACGATTGGAGCCTAGGATGTTACTGTCAGAGCTCGCCCATGTCAGAAGCTGATGACTCTATTGCCGACATTAGCCCTTCGAAGTCATTGACAACTGGAAATTGAGGGAATTCCTCAATGACGTTATCTGGAGGCTTGAATAGAATTCCTGCATTAGCAGAGGAAAGCATAGAAGTGTCATTGTATGAGTCTCCGGATGCTATAACTTTGAAACTCAATTTACCTAAAGCTTCGACTGTCTTTCTCTTATGGTCTTCGCATCGTATGTTCCAGCCTTCTATCCTCCCAGTATCATCTATGGCTAAAGTGTGACAAAATAGAGTTGGGTTCCCGAGCTTTGACATCATAGGTTTCGCGA
>PAVV01000044.1 GCA_002713185.1 Methanobacteriota archaeon
AGGACTCGGCAGGGGCAGACATAGAGCCAGTGGCGCAGGAAGGAGCAGATGCCCATGACCACGACGACCACGGCGACGACCACGACAACCATGACGGCGCATGCCATAACACCACAACTCACGAGAACTACGAGTCCACAGAGGCCGACTGCGAAGCTGCTGGCCATACTTGGATGGAAGGCGATCATCACAACTACCCTGAGATTCACGCCGATTACAACGCGCACAGCCTCTCGTTCTCCGAGGAAGAAGATCACTCTGAAGAGGGGGGCGACTCAGGTGAGGGGGATCATCACGAGCCTGGTTATGCAATAGTTCACATAGAGGAAGAGGGCGACTATGGATTCGCAGTCCCCAAGGACGTGGAATTCTACATTCTAGCCGACGCCCCCAAGGCCTACGAGTGGGCAGGGGTTTTCGCGATCAGTGGCACATCTCATACATGGTCAATGCAGGCTGTAGCAGGAGACGACGGGGCTGTTGCTTATGCTGACCCTTCCATGCGTGTGGTTCTTGTACCAACTGATTCACCAACTCAGGAGGCCATGCACTCTTCTGAGGCTAGTGCAGAGACTATGATCGAAGGAGACTCTTGCACAGTCGTCGAGGATGGCGAGTCCATCACCTCCATAGCCGCAGAAGGCTCGTGCTTCGAGCTCCATGTCGGAACTGGTGACGACTCAACCTACACGATTGATACGACGGGCCTCACGGGGATTACGGTCTTCGCCCAGCACGTACCGACGGAGTTCGAGCGCGACCAGCACTACCTGAAGGACTCGGCAGGGGCAGACATAGAGCCAGTGGCCCAAGAGAGCTCCGGTGCTCACGATCACGGCCATCATGACGAACACGGTGATGAGGGCGAGATAGAAGCCGGCGAGGGCGAGGAGGGGTTCAACTACGACCCTCACAGCTGGCTAGACCCATTAGCATTCAAGCAGCAGGCCCAGGTAGTCCTAGAGGCACTGAAGGCCGCATTCCCAAGTGGAGAGGACGATTTCACGGCCAATGCCGAGTCCTATATGGCACAGCTGGATAGCCTACATGCTGACTTCCAGACAACACTCCCCAGTGACTCAACGTGCACCGACACCAAGGTGATTGCCAACCACAACGCATACAGTTACATGGCAAAGAGATACGATCTGAAGTTCATTTCAATCCATGGCCTCGACCCAGAAGGGGAACCATCAGCTGCTGATATCGCCGAAGCCGTCGAGGAGATCAATGAGGGAGGAATAACGGTCCTTTTCGTTGAGGAATACACGTCGATCTCGGCCGTAGATAGCATAGTCGAGCAGACCACATCCGATACGATGCCAAACGGTGTCAGCGTAGAGTACCTATACACAATGGAACTACCTCCAAAGGACTCTACCGACGACTACATTTCTCTAATGAGGAAGAGCTTGGATAGTCTCAAGACCGGCCTTGGTTGCTAGTCAGCCAAATGACGCTCGTATTACTCTTGGGAGTGAATCTGGTGATCCAAACTACCATTTCTCGAGTGCTAAATACTCACGTTGGCGAGGGGAGAAAGCATCACCCAGCATCATTCTCGGTTTCCGTACCTCCTCTCGCCAACACCCATCTAAATCTGAATGAAATGACGTCTAGGTTAGGGTGAGAACATGGATTTAATGACTAAGTTTATGGAAAAAAGCGGAGTGATTTTCCTGTTGATCGCCTTGGCTGGCTCATGGTTGTCGATTCAGTGAGGAAATGGTGAATAATGTCCCAAGAAATATCTGAAGAGGCAATACTTAGTATTAGAAACCTGACAGTCAGAAGGTCAGGAACAGAGGTTCTGGATAGTATTTCTCTCGATATAAATAGGGGCGAATTCGTTGGATTGGTAGGTCCGAACGGTAGTGGAAAGACAACTCTGCTATTGACTATACTTGGAATTCTCAAGCCTATGAATGGCAGTGTGAAAGTCTTTGGCGACAGGCCCGCCTCCAGCAAGAATATCGGGATGGTGGGCTGGGTCCCTCAAGCAGCAACACAACTGCCGAACAGTATTCATATCACTGTTAGGGAACTGATCCAACTAGGTACTTTGAACCATAAAAACTACCTATGGGGGGTGATGAACTTGGAAATGAAGAGAAGGGTCAAGACTTCTCTGGAGATGACCGGCCTCTCTGACATGGCGGATATCGATGTTTCTCGGTTATCCGGGGGCCAATTCCAGAGGGCTGTAATCGCCAGAGCCCTTGCATCGGACACAGAGTTCATTTTACTCGACGAACCCTTGGTAGGTGTCGATCGTGCATCCAGAAACTCCCTGCTAAAGCTGTTGGATGATTTATGCCACCATCATGGTAAAACGATCCTTATGGTCTCACATGATCTCTCGGCGGTAATTCAAACGACACATAGGATAGTATTTCTGGAAGGGGGGATACAATACGATGGATCACCAGAAAATCTGCCGGATCATTCCCAGCTTGCGAATCTTCGCGGGATAGAACACACCCACTCGGAAAGATCTGAATCATGGTATGAGGTTGGATAAGCATGGGGGTCGGATCAGCTCTAATGGAACTCATCAGCCCGGTGCTTGAGCGAATCGCCCCTTATGTCCCCGGCGAAATATTCCCTCACTTCTTTTCCGGTTTGTTTCAGAATGCCCTAGTCGCATCGGTAATGGTTACAGTAGTTGCTGGTTTTCTGGGCTCTTTCCTTTTGGTAAGGAACCTGTCACTAATTGGGGATGGTCTCGCACATGTGTCATTCGGAGGCATCTGCGTTGGCCTAGTTCTAGGCTCATCCTCTCCTCTCTGGTTCGCCCTTCTTTTCAGTACAATTGCAGCAATTCTAATTTTTGAGATGCAGAGGACCGAAATCCTAACCGGGGATGCTTCGATTGCTATCTTCTTGACAGGGATGCTTGCATTCGGTCTAGTGATTCTCAGGATGTACGGAGGGGGTGTGACAATTGATGTAGAAGGCTATCTTTTTGGGAGCGTACTCCTGATCGATGAGAAGGATTTGGACCTAATTGTTATGATCAGTGTGTTGTCCATAATCTCCCTCTTACTGCTGAAGAATGTTTTACTTGCCACAACTATCGATCCAATAGCAGCACAGGTTCAAGGAATCCCGACGAGAGCTATTGGCCTATTTTTCAGCGTGACTACCGCCGCAGTAGTTGTTAGCATGGTACAGGTCGTTGGAACACTATTGGTTACTGCACTTCTGGTTACCCCAGCAGCTACAGCGCAGATCATAGGAAAGAGCTTCCGATCATGCCTCATATGGACACAGTTTTTTGGTCTCACATCCGTTTTCATAGGGCTTTACCTATCATCTGAAATGAGTACTGGGAGTGGGTCTATGATCGCTGTTGTTTCCGCGACAATATTTGGCATTGTGGGATTGTACCAGACCCAATTAGCACCATTGTTAAATCCAGGAAATAACTCATAATCGTAATATCTCGATCTTGTTTTTTCCGCCAAATTAATCGTTTTTCACTTTCCGATTGATTGTAATAGAATTAATAATGTCATCTTTTACATTCATAGGTTCAAATCGCTTGTTCGCTAGGATTTCTGGCAGATCCTCAGACTGATCGTAACGAGCCGCTTCCTTGCCCCATTCAACTAGTGATTCGTAATGCTTTTGTTCACCAAGGTCACCTAGCCAGAACATGTCGCTTTCCGTCACCAAAACAGAGACATTATGCATTTTGCAAGGGCCCAAGCAACCTGAAATCATCAGTTCTACTCTACTTCCAAGGTTATTCTCTTCCCACGATTTCTTAAGGTAGTCTACTGGGACCTCACTATGCCCCTTGTCGACACGCCCACAGCAGCAACCACTGCAGACAACCACTCGGGAGGACATCTTTTTCTACGCTCAAATGTAACTTCTGACATAATCATCGTTGTCGATAGGGACCCAAACATTAGACCTCTCCTCATTTTGGATTTCTACTCTGTACGGGTTCCCATCATCCCAGCACTTCAGAATCTTGCCCTCTGTGAACTCCCCAATATTTGCATAAACGGTATCTCCCACATCGAAGCGTAGGTCTTCTGCGATGCACTGCATTAATCCTGCCTGCAGCTCCTCATGGTCCAGATCCCGACCGATAAAGACGAAACGACACTCACGGGCCTCATCCTCCTTCCATGACGCAACCTCTGAGCTGAAACCACCTCCAAATAGCATATGGACGCCTTGGAATACAAATTTTTGATCCGTACCCTTAACAGCTAGAACTCCTTTGTATCGGAATAGATCCTCGCCTTTGTTCTGTAACAGTTCTCCGATCCAACTATTGAGTTTGTTTACGTTAAGTGCCCCTTCAAATTTCGAGCTGGTGGACGTTACGCGCTCGTCGTGCTCATGCTCCGCTTCGGTGTCGAGGAATTCGGGATCCATCTCTAATGTTCGCTCTAAATCAAACGATCCTATGTTGATAAGCTCCTTTGGATCAATGATACTGTTTTCAGTTCGATAAAGGGGGGCGAATCTATTGATTGACCTGATCCTTCTTTCGACCTCACCCAGCTCATCTTCGGAAACAAGGTCAATCTTGTTCAACATTATCCTATCAGCAAAGGCAAGCTGTTCAACGGACTCATTCTCGACGCCTTCGGGCTTTTCTTCGTCGACGTGCTGCGTGATGTGCTTGGCATCGGCAACAGTAATTATCCCATCCAGCTTGTACCTCTCCACAATATTGTCATCGACGAAGAAGGTCTGTGCTACTGGGGCTGGATCTGCCAAACCGGTCGTCTCAATCAGGACTCCATCGAAGTCTTTTATTCTCTCATACATTTTATCGAGCATTTCCGTTAGATCACCCCTAACCGTGCAGCAAATACAGCCATTCATCACCTCAATGATGCTCTCTTCGGAACTTTCGACTAGAATATTTTCGTCAATGCCTACATCTCCGAATTCGTTTTCAATTACTGCGAATTTCATCTTATGCTCTGTGCTGGTTAGTATATGATTCAGGAGAGTCGTCTTACCAGAACCGAGGAACCCAGTCAGCACTGTCACCGGTATCCTTCTACTTTCACCATCAACTTCACTAATTGCCATATGTTATCGATCTACTGCTAGAATATTAGTTATTTAATGGACACTAATAATTGTGCTATTTAGAGTTATTATTATTCAGATATATTTCCAAAAATATAGCCTCTAGAGTAAGGTGGAGGTAACAAGGCAGGCTCTCATAATGTCTCTCAAGATATCATGAATTAGTTGATTACGGCCGTGGAAACTAAATCACTTACTAGCGTACTTTCTTGATATTTGAGCGTGGCATTCAAGGTGCGGTACTTCGACCGGTTGCTGTGCGAATACCCTCCGAACTAAGCTCCATGCTGGATGGCTCTAAAGGGCCAACCAAGCAGAAGGCAGCTAGACTTGTAGTGGATCTGGCTTCCACAGCCGGTGCCTCGGAGTTCATCCAAGTCGGAAATGCACATGTTTCTGGGGTCAGTGTGATTACCGGCGGACACGGGCTGAGGAGGTTCCTATCAGACCTCTCAGGGGATGAACGAGGAGTGGTGGCCATCCCCACTACGCTGAATTCTGCCGGTTGTGATCACGATAAGATGAAAGAGATGGGAATAGATTACCCTGACTTCCTAGAGCAGCAGTTCGAGATAGTTCATGCTTACTCTGAGTTGGGAATCGAGGCAACACTTTCGTGCACCCCATATGACCGCGGGATAGATGAGCAGGAGGGCATAGGTTCCTGGGCCGAGTCAAATGCAGTTTGCTTCTCCAACTCCTATACATCGCTAATCACGAATAGAGAATCAGGACTCTCCGCTCTTGCCACAGCTCTAACTGGCTGGGCTCCAAAATGGGGCCTACATATCGAGTCAAACAGGATCCCCAACATTCTAGTCAATATCGAGGCTCAAATGAACAACCTCACAGATTGGAGTATACTTGGCGACTGGATTGGCAAGCAAGTACTCCCGACATGGAATCTGCCATGGGGGCCTATGCCCAGGATAGTAGGCCTCCCAAGGGCTAGCTTTGAGATGCAGAAGGCCTTGACTGCATCAGCAGCGAATTATGGTTGTCCAATGCTTTGGGCCGATGGAATTACCCCAGATTCCCCTGTAGTTGAATCGTACCAGGGTGAGTTGACTTTCACGGACGATGACCTTGGCCAGAGATACAGGGATCTTTCTCCAGGAGGTAAGGTGGATTTAGTGGTTATAGGATGTCCTCAGGCCAGCGTTGGGGAGGCCAGGGAGACAGCAGCAGCAGTTAGAGCGAGGATGGAATTGGGCGAAGTTATCCCCGACCATAGACTCTGGTTGTTCATGAGTTCCCATAATTTTGAATTGATTTCCGTTGATGGGACTTTAGATCTACTAGAGGAGGCGGGAGCTCTCGTCCTGAAGGATACCTGTCCTGAGGTTACACCATACAATCGTTCAAAGTATAACCATCTTCTGACTAACTCTCTAAAGGCGGAACATTACCTAACTAGTGGTCTGAACCGAATCCCTACGAGTGTAGCCCCAATAATCGATTGCGTCGCCCATGCGTTCGATGACTCTCTTGCCAATGGCCCTACTCCTGAGTTGGATGGCCATTCAGCAACTCCTATCCACACTGCCAAGACCCCTCAGCATGCCCCCTTCGAGTCAATGGGAATGGGCATTCCAAGCCAAACTAAATGGGAGGTTTCCGGTAAAGCCTTGGTCACCGACGTTCCAATAACTTACCTAGGATACGTGAACAGGGACACAGGCGTTATCGAGGAGCCGGGTCATCCACTCGATGGGATCCCTATCAGGGACACGGTACTAATTTATCCAAAGGGATCCGGATCCACGGTCGCACCTTTTGTTCTGATGGGGCTGATATACACAGGTTTCGGGCCGAAGGCCATTGTGAATCGAGATGTTTGCCCGCTCACACTACCCGCAGCATCCCTCTTGGGAGTGCCCTACGCTCATGGATTCGAGGAAGATCCGACTATCCAAGTAAACACGGGGGACGAGGTCTTGCTGTCCCTTTCAGACGGAGAAGTGATACTCAGGGTAGAGGCACGTTCAACCGAGGATTGATGACGACTACTCCATGCAGGTGCCATGGTCGAACGCAAGAACCCCGATCCCTGTAGAGATCAGGACTGGGGTCTCTTTGAGATAAAACATCGGGACGGGGCAGCAAGAATAGGCAGACTTCATTCCAAGCACGGAATAATCACTACCCCCATGCTTCTACCTGTTATCAATCCAAATCTAAGGACCATAGAACCTAGGGAGATGTGGGATAAATACCGAATAGAGGCCTTGATAACAAACTCATACGTGATTTGGAAGCATGAAGAACTCCGGTCCAAAGCAATTTCAGATGGAATACATTCTCTGCTCGACTTCCCCGGAGCCGTAGTGACCGACTCAGGGACCTTCCAATCTTACGTTTACGGTGACGTTGAGGTCGGTCCCGAAGAGATTGTTAATTTCCAGAAAGAAATGGGAGTGGATATAGGCACCATGCTCGATGTATTCGGGCGGCCAGATATGACTAGAGAGCAATTGGAGAGAGCGGTAGAGGAGACTGCTGATCGCTCTACACCATCACTCACTATTTCAGGGGAAGAGATGTTACTAAATGGTCCGATCCAAGGTGGGACTCATGCCGATCTCAGAGCTAAATCGGCGCTATTGATGGGATCAGCCGAGAGCTCAGGTAGGGGATTCGCAGTACATCCAATAGGGGGGATAGTGCCCCTGATGGAACAACAGAGGTATCAGGAGCTCTTCGAGATACTTCTTGCATCCAAGTCCAACCTCCCTCCAGACAGGCCAGTACACTTCTTCGGATGCGGACATCCGATGCTATTCCCCATGGCAATCGCACTCGGTGTGGATATGTTCGACAGTGCTGCTTACGCAATTTTCGCTAGGGACGACCGTATCCTAACTCCAGAGGGAACAGTGAAACTGAGCGAAATTCTAGAATGGCCCTTCAATTCACATGCGCTCTTCGGACTTACTCCTCAGGAAGTCAGAGACATGGATGCAGACGATAGGTCAACTATCCTAGCCAAACACAATCTGGAGGTTACACAGTCTGAATTGGCAAAATGCAGGGAGGCAATTAGGAATGGTTCTATCTGGCAACTAGCGGAGAAGAGGAGTCACGCCTCCCCTTATCTTAGGGAGGCTTTCCTCTGGCTGCAGGAGCAGTTGGAAGACCCGGATGACGGACCTGTTGGGGATTCAGTGCTTCGAATGATAGCATCTACAAACCCTCTCAGAGACGGAGGGGAAGAGCTAGGAGATGAAATAGAATTCCGACCACATGTCCTTCACATTCAAGCGCTTCTAGCCACAAGATGGCGTGTTCCCGGATCTTGGTGGGACTCGAGTACCGGGCCCCCCGAAAGGGTGCTTATCATCGAGGGAGCCCCTCCTCCATGGCGAGTCACTGCAATGGAATCCGTGATCGAGCACCTCCTCGAGGAACCAAAGACGGTAGTGATGGTCTCTACTCCTGTAGGTCCCATCCCATTCTCAATTGAAGACGTCTCCCCGTGGTGTCATCTAACTGGGCCCGAAGGGATTTGGGATCCAATTTTCGAAGATATCGAGATTCTTGATTCGCTGGTAGATTTCGGACTTACAGAGATCCCGTTGATCCGAGCAATTCCCGGAGAGTTTACGAGTGTTGGAAAGGATGTAGGACGAATTAGAGAATGGATGGATCGTTGCTCAGTAGTAGATAAATTAGCTTTGCTGTGTGCAATCAATCCTTCTGACGGGTGTAAGATGACGGATGAAATGACAAGTCGAAAGTCCAGAACTGATCGTTTGGTTAACGTCAGTTCCCACGGGAAACATATTCTTTCCCCTAGGCTAACGGACGGGGGAATTTCCCTTACTACTACTGGAGCCAAAATTGCTAATGAAATGAATTCGTCCCCAATCCCTGTTTTTGGTTCGACAGAGAAAGACTCAGAATTTCCCGGCATTCCTAGAGTGTGTATAATCGATGATGCAGTGCCGTTCGTGGGCAAGGGTAGGAATGTCATGCACGGCTACATTTCCGGTGCAGACTCACATTTGATTCCTGGGCAGCCTTGCCTTGTGATTGATTCAACAGGCTCATTAATAGCCCATGGAATCCCAATAACTACCCATCTTGAGATGTCATATCTTAGAAAGGGAATCGCCGTGAGGGTCAGAGAGGGTGCGGTGAAACAGGATCAGTGAATTGAACGCTTCGGGGATTCATTCAAGTGATTGGCGCATGACCGTAGTACGACTCCCTCCGGGAGTCGGGGGAAATCATGCCAGAGGATGATCGATCGGACGAGGCTCCAATAATCATGACAAAGTCTCTTCGAAAGATGTACGGACCACATCTTGCGCTTGATGATGCTAGCCTTGAGATTCCCAGAGGTGCTGTGGGAATTCTCGGACCAAATGGGGCTGGTAAGTCAACACTGTTCAAATGCCTACTGGGACTAATTTCAACGACATCCGGCGAAGGATCCGTACTAGGTCACGACATCAGGACAGAGGGGGAGGCTATCAGATCGAAAATTGGATACATGCCCGAGTACAACTCACTAGATCCGAATCTCTTTGCTATTGATCAAGTCAGATACGCGGGCGAACTACTGGGCATGAACTCAAAGCATGCTACTCAGCGGTCACATGAGGTTCTGGAGTATGTTGGACTGAAAGATCAGAGGTACAGGAAGATAGAGACCTTCAGCACAGGAATGCTTCAAGCCACCAAACTCGCTTGCGCATTAGTTCACGATCCTGAAATCTTAATTTGCGACGAACCAACAAACGGGCTAGACCAGAGGGCACGTTCATTCATGCTTCAGACCCTTAGCAGGACAGTCACCGAAGGAAAAAGATCAGTCTTGATGAGCAGCCACGTAATGGATGACGTCCAAGAGCTATGCAGCAGTATAGTAATGATTCACAAGGGTAGAATAGTAGTCCAGAGAAGTATTGAAGATCTTGTAGATCAAGTTGACAGAGAGATCGAGATGTCAATTTGGGGAGGGGCAAGTAAGATGCAAGAAGCACTGTCTTCTTCAGGCTTGGAAACTAGAAGGCTTGGTAGAGTCATCAGAGTAAAGGTCGAGGACGAATCTACTATCGATAAAATTCTCATAGAAGCAGTAAATACTGGAGTACAGATACGTCAGATGAGGGAGTATGAGCCAGATTTGGAGGATATCTTCCTTTTGGTAATGGACAAACTAGGAGCTGAAATAAAGGGTACTGAAGATCTGATGACCCCTGACCATACGGGAGGGATTTGAGTTTCTGATAAGCAAATAGACATCGAGGGTAGCCAGACTCGAATGGAGGCAGCTTTCGGAGCTGGAGATGGAGATGACGAGGCTACTGCAGTAGTTTCGAAGGGACAGGCTTCATTGGGTCAGATATTCGAGCAGAAATACAGGCCGTGGGAAGGGAAGCTAGGTCCCAGATGGATGAGGAACTATGCGATATACAGACATCATGTGTATGGGATTTTCACTAGCAAGGGACACAGGCAATACCATCCAATGGTTAGATTGATGATATTGGTTATATTCCTAGCATCACTCACGCCAATCCCAATGCTGTTTCTCTCTTCGTTGACTGGAGACGGGGGTGGATTCCTAGAAAAGATGTGGGGGATAAACCGGTACAATCTATGGGGTCAGATCCTTGGTTACTTTCCTAGAAACTTATGCATGTGGCCACTACTCACAGCTATTGTAGTCGGTGGGATGATTTCGGATGATCGACAAAATGGGACAAGCGCGATTTACTTCTCAAGGCCGATTTCAAGAATCGACTACACAGCTATGAAATTCCTTAGCGTAGCTGTAATTCTGGCTTTCGTAATTATTTTCTCATATTTCGCTTACTACACCAGTGCAATTGTCTTCAGGGCAGAGGGTTGGGCTTTCTTGGCCGACACACTCCCCATGTTTTTAGGTGGAATTCTTGCAGGATTAGCTCTTGTATTCACATATACATCCATAGGACTTGCACTTTCTAGTATCAGCCAGAGTCGATTCTTCGCAGCTATAGGATTCTTGAGTATCATCTACGGCACCAAACTAGTTTCATTACTGGTGGAATTACAGTTCGAAACCACATTCCTATATGCCATTAGCCCCTATGATTGTTTAGCTCACTTAGGACAATTCGCATTAGGGCTACCTCCAAATTATGATCACCCCCTCTCATTTTCAGTAGTTT
This sequence comes from Methanobacteriota archaeon, assembly GCA_002713185.1. Classification (GTDB taxonomy): domain Archaea; phylum Thermoplasmatota; class Poseidoniia; order Poseidoniales; family Thalassarchaeaceae; genus UBA36. The sequence continues at coordinate 11,226 of PAVV01000044.1, forward strand.
CACTTATTTCCATGAATGTAGTATCAATTTGGATTTTAGTTAACAGGGTTACTTCACTGGAGGTGACCCGGGAATGACACTTGAGAGTGAAGAACCACCAGCAGTGGTAATTGAAGGAGTTTCAAAGTGGTATGGCCAAGTTATTGGATTAAATGATCTATCCTTAGCTATTGATGGGGGAGTTACGGGAGTTTTGGGTCCGAATGGAGCAGGGAAGTCTACTTTGTTCAAGCTGATGATGGGTAGAATCAGACCAAGTCAAGGTTCTGTTAGATTGTTTGGGATAGATCCTTGGTCAAGCACCGCACCATACAGGAGAGTAGGTTACGTAAGCGAATCCGAGAAGCTGTATGAATGGATGACAGCTCTAGACTTTATCACCACACTAGCTAGGCTACATGGAATGACAAGGGAAGAGGCTACGGAAAGATCCTCCCATGTTCTGGACTTTGTTGGCCTTTCTGACGTAATGCACAAGGAACTTGGAAAATTCAGTAAGGGAATGCGGCAAAGGGTAAAGATAGCCCACGCATTAGTGCACGATCCCGATTTAATCATTCTAGATGAGCCGCTTCATGGTTGTGATCCTCTAGCAAGGACTAGCATAATGAGTGTAATCCGTGAATTGGGGAAGCAAGGAAAGACTATATTGGTATCGAGCCACATTTTAGAGGAGATAGAGAGAATAACCGAACAAATTGTAATTCTACACAATGGACGACTTCTTGCCATTGGAAACCTTCATGCAATCAGAGGATTACTGGACAAGCATCCACATAGAATTCTGATTAATTGTGAAAATCCTAGAGCCCTCGCAGAACTCTTCGTCAGCAGGCAACCTGTCTTCGGAGTCAGATTTCCCAGTGAAGGGCAGTTGGAGATCCAAACGAACAACCTTTCAGAGGCTCATTCAATTCTGCCATCTTTAGTGGTTGAATCCAAACAGAGGATCTCTAGCATAGAAAATCCTGATGATAATCTCGACTCTCTATTGAACTATCTAGTTAAGGAGGCCAGTTGATGGAAAAGAAAGGTCGAGAACTGTCGGATACCGTTTGGACTCGCTTGGATAGAAAAGCGGGAGCTATAGTAGAGCTAACAATTAGACAACTGAGCCACAGGATTTCCACATGGGTAGTTCTTGGCGTGGGTGTCCTCCTAATGGCCCTCCTAATGACATTCTATATCGATGGCGTAAGGGAGTCATTTGAACCAATAGATAACGATGGGGATAGTGAGGATTACGATGGGGATGGATACCCCCTAGGCCAAGAAAGAAAGTATGGCACACCAGATTGGGATCCGCAAGTTTACCCAGGATCAAGCCAGTTCGTCTATGAAAATGAGATTGATTGGAACGACCGCGAAAGATCTCACTACGACAACAAGTCTTGGGATGGTTTCGCCTTCTTTGAAATGGTCTGGGTCGATTCCAATTATTCTGGAGAATGGTGGGACTGGCACGTTACATGGAATATCGATGATGATACTGGAGTTCCGCAACTTGAGGACTGCTCTGATTGGGATTTAGAACAACTCACGGATAGGATTTGGGGTGAAGCTTGCGATTTCGGAGATCTAGATGGTAACGGTCTTACAACCTACTTTGTAGGGGGGAAGTGGAGAGGGGAGGGATTGGCTGTTGTTCCTGAAAATTACTATCTTCAATGGGGTTATTGGACCGAAGAAGTGTACATCGAACCAGAACCTCGTGAGATGTATGTGGACGAGGATGGAATAGATTGCTTCACAGACTCTTCACAAAATAGATCTGAATTAACAAGGGTCGACTGCCCTGCCGAAACCAGATTATCCGGTAGCCATGGCTTCGATGACGACGGCGATTGTATGATGTTCCTAAATGGCGATGACTCCAACAACAACAATGTTCCTTGCGATGCCGCTTGGTATTCAGTTAATGGCGTAGTAACCGATATTGATGCGGACGACCTGGTCGACGAGGACCCCGACGAGCAGGAATATATTGGTGAGTTAGGCCATAGAACATTCGTCATTGCCGTCGGAAAAATGGCCTTTGTCATTCTTTTAGGGCTATTCATCCCTCTTTTCCTTGCTTTAGGGCTGGTGAGAGATGAAACTGAAAACGGGACACTACACCTTCTTCTTTCTAAACCAATTCATCGTGCAGAATTTATTGTTTACCGATTAATGGGATATCTAGCAATATCTGCTACATACGTTTTGGCTCTTTCATTATTGGTTGGGACCGTAGCATCTATTCTAGGGCCGGGAGATGGAATAATCAGACTGACAGATCTCCCAGTATGGTTGGGAATAGGGATTACAACAGCACTAGTCCTTGCTGCATACGGCTCAATTTTCAATGCAATGGGACTAATTTCTCCTAAATACGGTGTTTATATATGCATAATTTTCGGAGTTTGGGAATTCATGATGGGTTCGCTATCCATAGTAAATCCAAATTGGACAGTCGCAAGCGTTTCCATTTCACATTGGGCATTACAAATGATTGACGCCATAGTACTGTTGGCGTGGCCAGATACAATTCAATGGGCAGCGATGGATCAAGCATTTGGATTCGACTCGGGGCTGTCTAGCTTCTGGCAACCACCTGTCCATACGCTGGGAACCCAATCAGCTTCTATAGCTCTGATATCAAGCTCTTTCGTCCTAGTCTCCGTTACACTGGCATGGATTTTCATAGGAAAGTCAGTCTTCAGCAGAAGAGAGATTATGTGATTTAGATGTCCGATATTTTAGACAAGTTTGAGGGAGATTTCTCCTCACTATGGAGTTTAGATGTAATGCCAGCATTACATAGACTGTCTTGGTGGTGGTATTGGGTGATAATTCTGATCCCAGACCCCCTTAATCCTCAGAGATCCAGACAACTGATGACTTTGTGGTCCACAAAGGAAACAGACTCCATTAGGGTCAGTGGACACTGGTGGAACCCCGGATCAAGAATGTACAAGGATGAGGATGATGGTTTTGTCATCCCTGGAATGGTTTGTGCATGGTGGTATGATGGAGAAAAAATGCATGAGCCACTAACCATGAGGGAGTGTAGAATGGCAGTAGTAAGCGATAAACACCCCTTGTGGCC